>CANOCV010000022.1 GCA_947564465.1 uncultured Roseburia sp.
GCTCCCTTTTCTTTAATCACATTCTAACCTCATTTTTCGAAAAAATCAAACATAATACTCCCCCTTTTTTCGGCATCATTCGACATGACTTATGCGAATCCCGCTGTTTATAAGGGCTTGGGGTTTCGACAAATCAGTCAAAACAACCAAAATTTCGTCATTGTTTTTCAAAAAATACAATTTACTTTTTTATATAAGTCAGAAATCCCTTCTACTATTTGATGATTCACCGAAACGATATGATGGATATCCTCATCAATGCTTTTTTTGCGATTCAGATAATCTCCATGCTTCTCCTCGATAAAATCACAAAGCGCTTCCGGTGTCGCAAACTCCTCCTCCTTCTGGATCTGAATCGGACTCCTCAAATAACTTCTTAAACTATGCTTTAACTCCTCTTCATAGGCGCAATGTTCCTTTAAACCGCCTGAATACAGCTTATTGTGAGGAAATGTAAAATAATCTGCGATATAGTGCGTCACCTGACCCAGATCGAGATAATACTTGCGCTTATTTTTGACCGGTTTGTTCTTTTTTCCATAAACCAGTGTGTCTATGGAGCGCTTAACCTCCGGAAATGTCCCCGTGATCTCATGTTTCTTGTACAAAAAAGAAGGTTTGCAATCCGGAAGGATACTCCCAACATAAAAAGAAAGCCAGTGCTTCTTTAACGCTTCATCCGACGAACTTTTCACAATGTACCTTGCCAACGAAATATGTGATTTTTTCCTCATATCATACCTCCAAGCCCATTGTACTTTAGTTCAAGGTTAATTTCAAGTGAAATTTATGTAAACTATTACAGTGATTTCAACGCCTATTTGGCTGCGAAATCCGGAATCGTTTACAATGTTTTAATATAGCTTCAACCAGCCGGAAAGCGGGCCAATATATTGGCCCGCTTTCCGGCGTCCGTCTCCCTATATGGTCAAACTTCCGCAAACTATATCGCCCGCATTACTTACAGCAAAAGGTTTTACACTCCGTCTCACCGCAGCAGCACGCCTTACTTCCTGCAACATCAATATCGGAAGCATGACACTGACAATCTTCGTTGTATTTACAGTTCTCGGCCTTACATGAAACGTTAGTTGGCTTTGACGGCTCATATACGGAATTTCTTGCATATTCCTCTGATCTCTCCACAAAGCTTCCGCAGCATGTCTCATTGCTGCACCTTGCGCTGCTGCCGTCAATCTGAATATTTTCTTTACAGCAGCAATTGTTTTCATTATACCTGCAATTTTTTACGGAACAATCTAAATTTGTCATTTTTTTCTCCTTTCAAAATCAAACAGCTGACTTTTTTCTGTACTCTAATAGTCTTTCCGCAAAACAATGATTTATATATGTAAATTAATCCAAAATAAAGGAGAGAAAAATGAGGGAAACACAAACAAAATTTTCCTATGATAGAACAAAAGTGCGCTTCGCACACCCTCGCGAATTAACAACTTTCAATGCGCAGCTTTTGTTTCCGCGCCGGATGCATATTGCAAAGCAATAAATTCCTCTTGCATCCGTGCGCATAAGCTTTTATATCATAGGAAAGTCGTAGGTTTTAACACTTCACAGTAACAAGATCTTTCCTATGATATAAAAAAAAGAGCCTGTTCAAAAACAAGCTCTTTTTATTATTATCTATCTTCTTCCTGCGGCTCCTCTTTGCGGATTTCTTTGGTACGAATCTCCTTGCAGAGAGCGTCCAAAAACTCCTCAAGCTTCTTACTGCCTTCGTCTCCGGCAAAACGGCTTCTCACCGATACCGTACCTTCCTCGGCTTCTTTCTGCCCCACCACAAGCATGTAAGGAACCTTCGCCAGTCTCGTCTCGCGAATTTTAAATCCAATTTTTTCCGAACGGTTGTCAATTGTCGCATCCACACCGTTTTTCTTAAGCTCCTTTAAAACGTAATTCGCATACTCTTCGTATTTTTCCGAAATAGGAAGCACCCGCACCTGTTCCGGACACAGCCACGTCGGAAATTTGCCGGCATATTTTTCAATCAACCAGGCCAGCGTGCGCTCGTAGCAGCCCAGAGACGTTCTATGAATGATATACGGACGGATTTTATCGCCGTTTTGATCAATATAATACATATCGAAATTCTCTGCGATTGCACAGTCAAGCTGGATTGTCACCATAGTATCCTCTTTGCCGTAAACATTCTTCGCCTGAATGTCAATCTTTGGACCATAGAAAGCGGCTTCTCCCTCTTCCTCCACAAACGGCACATTCTTTTCCACAAGAATATTCCGAAGCGCAGCCTGAGCAGTTTCCCAATATTCCTCATCCCCAAGATATTTCTCCTTGTTGGATGGATCCCACTTGGAGAGACGGTATGTCACTTCATTTTCAAGTCCCAAGGTCTTTAGGACAAAATAATTCAAGTCAAAGCAATTTTTAAGCTCTTCCTCTGTCTGATCCGGGCGTATTACATTGTGTCCCTCCGAAATCGTAAACTGACGCACCCTCGTCAAGCCGTGCATCTCGCCGGAATCCTCATTGCGGAATAACGTAGAGGTTTCACCCATACGATACGGCAGATCACGGTAGGATCTCTGTGTATTCTTATATACATAATACTGGAACGGACACGTCATCGGGCGAAGTGCAAAAACGTCTTTTTCCTTCTCCTCATCCCCCAGCACAAACATGCCTTCTTTATAGTGATCCCAATGTCCTGAAATTTTATACAGATCGCTTTTGGCCATCAGCGGTGTCTTGGTACGCACATATCCCCACTCATTGTCCTCCAGGTCTTCAATCCAACGCTGCAGCTTCATAATCATCTTTGTTCCCTTCGGCAGCATCAGCGGAAGTCCCTGACCGACCACATCTACCGTAGTAAACAGCTCCATCTCACGCCCCAGCTTATTATGGTCACGCTTTTTGATATCCTCCAGATGTTCCAGATATGCCTTCAGCTCGTCCTTCCTTGCAAATGCCGTACCGTACACTCTCTGAAGCATCGGATTTTTCTCGCTCCCTCTCCAGTACGCGCCCGAAGAAGAAATCAGCTTAAATGCCTTGATATTTTTCGTACTCATCAGATGAGGACCCGCACAAAGGTCCGTAAATCCTTCCCCCTGGCTGTAAAAAGAAATCTCGGCGTCCTCCGGGAGATCCCGAATCAATTCTACCTTATACGGTTCGTCGCGCTCCTCCATAAATCGAATTGCTTCTTCTCTCGGAAGGGTAAAACGCTCTAAGCGATGGCCCTCTTTAATAATTTTCTTCATTTCCGCTTCTAATTTATCAAGATCCTCTCTGGAAAACGGCTCACAATCGAAATCATAGTAAAAGCCATTCTCAATAGAAGGCCCGATCGTCACCTTCGCATTCGGATAAAGACGTTTAACTGCCTCCGCAAGCACGTGTGAGGTCGTATGACGAAGCGCCGCAAGTCCGGCCGCATCATCCGCCGTCAAGATATTCAGGCTGCAGTCTCTGTCCACAACCGTACGCAGATCGACCGTCTCACCGTCTATCTCTCCTGCACATGCTGCCCGCGCAAGTCCTTCGCTGATATCCAACGCAATTTCATAAACCGATTTAGCCTCGCCGTACTCCTTTACGGAGCCGTCCTTCAATGTAATTCTCATACTTTCCCTACCTCTTTCTGTGTTCCTTTAAAGAGCCTTTAGCGCTTATTTAAGCAGCAATGCTTATATTTCTTGCCGCTTCCGCACGGACACGGATCATTCCTGCCAATCTTTTTTCCTACAATAACTGTGCCCGATTTTTTCTGCTCCAGATACAGTCTTCTCCTTGTCTCCGCATCAAAAATCTCATTCCACTGCGGCAGCTCATAAAGCCAGTCCGCCTTGGCATCTACCATATTTTTATACAGTTTCTCGTTATCAAACGCAAGGCTTACTCTCGTATCCTCCTCCATCGTCTCAATCGGATTCGGCTCTATCAGGCTGTCATTGATGCCGTCTAAAAAACCTGTCATATCCATAATGCTTAATTCAAATCTATCGGCCAGTTCCTTTACCGTTCCCTCTACCTTCTCATCAGGATTGTCAAGCAGCTTCTCATATACACCCTTCTCCAGCAGAAAATATCTCTGCCAAAATTTCTGAAGCTGTCCCTTCTCCTTATTCTGATCATAAGCAATCTTCTGCCATTCTTCTAATAACGCCATCTTTAATTCCATCCTTTATATTACATTTTTCATGCTTTTTCCAACATGCATGTAACAGTATAGCACATCTTGTCAGTTTTTCAAAGTTTTTTATGCGATCCTCATATATTCCTTTTCCAACAGCTCCATACTCTCCCGCAGACATTCCAGAATTTCAGGATTAAAACATCCGCATTCTCCGTTTAAGATCATTTGAACCGCCGCCTTATGAGAATACGCCTTCTTGTAAATCCGCGGACTTACAAGCGCATCGTACACGTCCACAACACTGACCACCTGACTCCATATCGGAATCTCCCCTCCTTTTAGACGGTCCGGATATCCGTTTCCGTCCCATCTTTCATGATGGTGCCTGCTGATATCCAAGCTGTAACGGAGCTGCTCTTCATCCTGCGCAAGATTCAGGGTCTTTAAAATCTCGTATCCCTTAACCGTATGCTTCTTCATCTCCTCAAACTCTTCCGCGGTCAATCTGCCCGGCTTATTTAAGATTGTATCGGATATCGCTATTTTACCGATATCATGAAGCGCCGCCGCCTCTGAAATCTTGTCAATGGACTCATCCGTAATTCCAAACTCCGGATGCTTTTTCTTTAAATTCTCAAGCAAGATCCTAGTCAGTATGCGTGTCCGCTTTACATGCTCGCCGGAATCAAGATCACGAAACTCCACCAGGTTACTCAAGGTATCAATAATCCCCTCTGTGTACATACGGTACTGTCTCTGCTCCTTCATCAGCTGCTGCTGTACTTCTTTCAGCTCCGAAACGTCCATGCGGATCATCAGATACACGGCAATCCCGTCCTCCTCCCCGATTTTGCTCCCTCTCGCCTGTACCCAGTGCACATTGTGTTTGGAATCCGCCTCACGATATACAATATCAAAAGGCTCTCCAAGATTGGTAAGCATTTTCATCCGTTTTTTTACAAGCCTTCTGTCTTCCTTTAAAATATGGTTTAAATATCCCCCTTCGTAATCCTCTCTCGTCTTCTGCATCATCTCGTAAAATCCGTCACTTGCATTGACAAGGCTCATCTGCCCGTCCATGCGTATAACCGCAACGCCCCCCGGAATTGAACGGTATGTTGCATTTAGCTGAATTGCCAGCTGCTGCTGCATTTGCTTACGGATATGAATGTCACGCACAATAAACACACAAAGCTCGTCCTCATCAAACGGATTCGCAATCGGAATGCACCGAAATGAAATCCATCGATAAATCCCGTCTCTTCCCTTCCTGAATTCACCGTATATCTCTTCGTCGGATTCCCTGATACGTTCTTTCAAACGCTCGACCGAAAAGCCCTCTATAAACTCCGCCTGTTCCTCAGGATGTATCTCTGAAAGAAAACGCCGGAAACTGTCCTCTAACGATTCCACGCTCCCTCGGCTGATCATCCTCTCGTTGGACGGAATGTATTTCGTGTATGTGTTCTTTGTAAAATTGCCGTACGCCAGCGACTCGCTCAGCGTTGTCGCAGCTTTCTCCATCATCTTGTTATACCGAACCGATTCTTTGACATCAGACGCCTGCATCTGCGGAATCATGGTAATAATATACGCCGGAATCTTTTCCTCCCACATATATTCATCGGCAGACATCTCTACAAATCCGTTCCACTCTTCCACATACGCAATTGTCAGATTATTCTCCTGCGTATTTATTGTCTTGATCGGACAATGTTCACACGCCCCTGTAAAATATTCGCTGCACTTCCTCCCGATCTGTATATCCGGACAAACAGAAGCTATCTTCCTGTTATAATACAAAATAGAATGGTCTTCCTTCCCGATGATATATATGTCGATTGCTGCAATCGCATCCCCGAATTCCCGAATCTTATCCATTATGATCCCCCATATAAAACGCATTACCTGTTACGCTTGAAAATTCATTCTTTTCTATTATAATATAAATATTGGAATGAATATTATATCTCCCGCAGACCATCCAAAATAAAAAGAATCGAGGAAAACTATGAAAAAAGTAAAAAGAGTCTTAGCAATTATCGGCGTTATCCTGCTTGTCGGCCTGTATCTGTCTACTTTAATTCTTGCCATCTTTGGAAATGCCCAAACAATGAATCTGTTTATAGCCTCTATCGTCGCATCCGTAATTATACCCGTCTTAATCTGGGCATATTCTATGGTGTACAAGCTGCTTAAAAAACATTATTCTAAACGGGATGATATATAGTCCTATCCCATGTGAAACTTTTCGATATCCCCTGTAAGCTGCTCGGCGAGAGATGCCACCGTACCGCTGGATTTTGATACCGTATCAATCGACTTCGCCTGGTCCTCAACAGACGCCGCAGCTTCCTCCATACATGCAGCATTTTCCTGGGAAATTGCTGACAAATCGCTGACAATTGAAACGATCATTCCCCTGCTCTCCTCCATCTGCCGTGTGGAGGAGCCAAGCTCTTCGCAGTTTCTCTCTATCTTTTTCAGATTCTCCGCAATCAGGTCAAACTTCTCCTTCGTATATGTAACGCTCTTAGACTGCTCCCCGGCCGTCTCTTCCATGCTGCTTATGGTTCCCACTGCCTGCTCCATCCTGATAACCAGATCCTTGATAATCACCTCTATCCGCTCTGTCAGCTCGTCTGTCTGCACCGCAAGATTCCCGATCTCGGTTGCAACCACCGCAAATCCTCTTCCCGCTTCGCCGGCTCTTGCCGCTTCAATAGAAGCATTCAGCGCAAGAAGATTGGTCTGACTGGCAATTTCACGTATCTGAGAGCTCGCCTCCTTGATGCGGTCCGTCTGACGGCTTGTCTCAAGAATTACCTCATGAACCTGCGACGACTGCTCATTGCTGCGCACCGTATTGTCTACCACAAGCTCTAATGCCTCAACCCCCTCTTCCTTTACCTGCTCCATAAAGTGTGTTGCCTCACTCAATGTCTTCATATTCTGCTGCACAAGCCCGATCAGACTGCTTAGCCTTCCTACCTGTTCTTCTCCCTCGACCGTCTGCTGCGCCTGGGCAGTCGCTCCGTTCGCAACCTCTCCGACTGTCTGCGACAGCTGCGCCCCCGTCTCGGATACCTGCTGCGATACCTTAGAAAGCTCTTCGGACTGACTGGAAAGCTGCATCGTCACCTTTGTAATCTCCTCCACCAATCCGGCAATACTGGAACGCATCTCCTCAAAGCCTTTACTTATCACGCCGACCTCGTCTCCACGCTTTTCATATTTTTTCATCATCCCGCTCTTATCCGGCGTCAAATCATATTTCGCCAGCTTATCAATACAACCGCTTAAGAATCGTATCGGCTTTAAAATCATGGAAAAAATTGCAATACACAAAAGAGTAATCAATACAATGCCGCACGCCACTGATGATATCGTAGTCTTTATCACCGAATCGCTGATAATCGCATTCATAGTCGAGGCATCCACCGGAATCCCGATATCTAAAGCTCCAATCAACGCCCCGCTGTCATCATAAACAGGCTCTGCCACATCCAACGTCTTTCCGCCGGTAGTCGGATCCATATAATATCCGACATAAGCCTCCCCTTCTCTTGCTGCCGCAACGCTTCCGGCATCGGTAAGCTCAATTCCAATACGCTCCGGATTCGTATGCGCAACAGACGTTACCACGCCGTCTATATCCTGAATAAATACTGCATAATTCAATGTATTCTTACTGTTGATATCATCGATAAACTTCTGATATTCCTCGGCGGTTCCGCACTGCCTCTCCTTCATCAGCTCCACATATGACTGTACAAGCTCATAATCGGAAGTCATCCACTGGTTCAAAACCTCCTGCTCCAGAATCTTGCAGGACACAACATTCTGTATTACAAATGCCGCCACCAGGGAAACAAATAGAATCAAAACAATTTTAACGCTTAAACTTTTTTTCATTTTCATATCCTGTCCTCTCTCTCTTCCGCATTTTCTTTTGCCAGACTAAACAGACCGACCATGCAGATCGCCTTTTTTGCACTTTGCACAAAAAAAAATTATTTAACAAAAAAGTCTGCGGCATATTGCGCAGACCTTTTGCCCCTTTACTATACAATTATAACAAATCTCCCCTTATGGGTCAATGTTCAATTTTATCTTCTGTCATTCTGTCATATCCTCTGTTTTCGTCAGATCCGACACACTTTTCGCCAAAACGGTTTCCAGGGACGTTTCTATCAGATAGACGGTATCCTCCCCCTCCTTTTTCAAATAATACTGGCTCAGCATTGTATTTTGATCTCCGAGAAGCAGCTTTATCGTTTCTGTTTTGGTTGTCAGGACAACCTCATTTTTCGGCTCCTTTAATCCATAATCCGAAAGATCTTCGTAGGAATCCAGTTTTTCCGCGGCTTTCAATGTCAGAACCGGATCCAGCATGGATTTTATCTTATCCTGATCGATGGAAATTGTTTTATCCTTTGCGGCATACCAGACTCCGTCTTCCCTTACAAACTCCAGATTCTCCCCCTCATATTGATAGGAAACGGACGTAAGCTCCTCCTCCTGTATGTCTGTCAGCGTAATCTCGGCCTTCTTTGCCTCCTCTTCGTCCTTTTCCTGCTGCCTGCCGTTGTAAATCCGAAGTCCGCCGTACAGCAAAAGCGCCGCAATAAACAAAAGTACAATCACTAGAAACTGCTTTTTTTGTTTCTTCATTACCTCTTTCTCCTCCTTATCCAGATTACAATTCCGGCTGCCAGCAAAAGCAGAGGAATTACAATAATGCCAAGCACTGCCCCCGCGAGCATAGTAGAAGCCGGCACGGTAAGCGCTGCCGTATCGTATTCCTTCACCGGAATTACCGTCGTATCCGACTGCGTATCTCCCGAAAGCTCCGTCACTGCGCCCGAAAAGAGTGCGCTGTTATTGCCCGCCACCATGGCATCCGCATTATCCTCAAACATTCCTGTACAGGAAAATATAATCAGCTCCGTTTCTTTTTCCTCGCCGGCGCTTACCTTTACGTCAAGTCCGACTGCAAACGGACCGTCGATATCCCCCTCCTCTTTTTCCGCCGTTATCATCTGCGTCACATTCGTCTTGGAAAACGCACCGTCCGAGGTAGAAAGAAGCTCCGTATAAGAAATATCGTTTTCCCCTTCCTGCGCATCCTCCTGCTTTGGATATGTCAGCCCCAAAGCTGTCGGGACGAAGACATAATTGTCACTTGCGGCGCTTGTAATGGAACTGTACGCCACATCCGGAAGCAAATAATTCGGCTGCTGATAGTAATGACTGCTGTCATTTTCTATCACAATCCCCGGCTCTACATTTACCTTGTACTCCGACAAAATCGAATAGAAATTCGTCATCTCTTCATCCGTATAGGTCGTCGTAATCAATGCCTTTCCGCCGCCTGCGAGGTAATCCTTCACTTTTTTTGCGTCATCCTCCGAAAAATCTGCGGTCGGACCGTTGATAATCACCGCCTTCGCATCTTCCGGAATCTCATCATACTGCAAAAGATTGATCTTCTCAAGCGTGATGTTGGCTTTCTGAATCACTTCCGAAAAACCGCCGGAAACGGATGTCTCGTTATGTCCTTCTATCTCATAAATCACCGGCATATTATCACTCGTCACATATTGAATTGCACTTGTGATTTTGCCCTCCCCGTCATACCCCGTCGTCGTCCAGTTGTAGGAGGAATCATAGGAGCCCTCATAGATGGTATTGTAATTAATAACCTTATTCCGCTTTCCGCTGACGACAATCAGACTGCCCCGCGTAAGAGAGGTATCATCCGTATACTCCGTATAAAAATTCGGATACCGGGAGGGATCCTTATATTCCACCGATATATGGGAGCTTGCATCTTTGTAGCGCTCCAATGTCCTTGCCAGTGTGTCATCCATAGACCCCTCTGCCGACAGCACATAAATCATGATATCCTCATCCAAATCGGAAAGCATCTTCTTCGTATCATCCGTCAGAGAGTAGAGCTGTTTTTTCGTAGCGTCAATCTGTGTCAGGGATGCCGGCAGGGATGCCACAATCAGATTTACCACCACCGCGAGGGCAATCCCAAACGCTACCATACCCGTATTAAACACACCCAGCCCGATTTTCTTTCTGCTCATACTCCAGCGCCGCTTCTGAATCGACTGCACGGTCAAAAACAAAAACAGAAGAATCAGGGAAACATAATAGATAATTCCGCCCACATCAAGCATCCCCGCAAAAAAATTATCCAGTCTGCCGGTCAGATCATAGCAGGATAAAATTCGGGTTATAAAATTTCCGCTTGTAGAAATCAAGCTGCAGATGCTCTCCATCATATATCCCAAAAACAACGCGACAAAGGTCAGTACCGCCGCAATCACCTGGCTCTCCGTCAGCGATGACAAAAACATTCCAACCGCGATACACGAAAGCCCATAAAGCCAAAATCCCAAAAGGCTGATATAATTTTCCCCAAGCGCAACGGTTCCAAAGCCTGAAAGAATCAGAGGCGTCGCCGCAATCACCGCAACGCTTATGCTAAACACCGCTCCCATTGCAAGAAATTTCGCCGCTACTACCTTCCCGACGGAAACGGGCGCCGTCAAGATCATCTGGTCCGTCCTGTTCTTGCGCTCCTCCGCGATAATACGCATAGTCAAAACGGGAACCGATATCAGAAAAATAAACGTTGCCGCGGACAACGTATTTGCAATCGACGGATTGCCGTAGACCAAATTATATACATAAAAATACAGCCCGAAAATACTCAAAGTAGCCGCAATAAACAGCCATCCGATTACCGACTGGAAATACGAGCGGAACTCTCTCTTAAAAATTGCAAGCATCAGTTTTCACCCTCCTCTTTTACAGATGTCAGCTCTAAGAAAATATCCTCCAAAGACTTTCCTGCTGATTTCAATTCAAGCATTGGCAGATGCTTCCCGGCGCAAAAATAAAAAAGCTTTTCGCGGATATCCTCATCGCCCCTTGCCCGTACCCGAAAAGATACCGTATCTGCCGCCGCATCTACAACCTCGCTGCTCTCAACCGCCTCAAACTCCTTTAAGGCCTCCTCTGCCTGTTCTCTTTTCGCTTTCAGCGTAAACAGAATCTCCTGCCCTCCGGACATCAGATTGGTTAAGTTTTCCACCGTATCCGAAGCCACCAGCCTGCCCTGCGAAATAATGAATACGTGATCGCACACCGCGCTGACCTCGGCAAGAATATGGGAGCTTAAAATCACCGTATGCTTCTTCCCAAGCTCCTTAATCAGTTCACGGATCTCGATAATCTGTTTTGGGTCAAGGCCAACCGTCGGCTCGTCTAAAATAATGACCTCGGGATAACCCAGCACCGCCTGCGCAAGCCCCACACGCTGACGGTACCCCTTGGACAAATTCTTAATCAGCCTTCCGCTCATCTCCGTAATCTTTGTCAAATCCATCGCTTCTTTTATATATTGCTTCCGCTTTTCCTTTGCAATCTTTTTTAACTCGGCCGCAAAATCCATGTACTCCTGCACTGTCATATCCATATAGACAGGCGGAAGCTCCGGCAGATAACCGATACATTTTTTTGCCTCCTCGGGATTGGCAAATATATCAAAACCATTAATTTTTACCGTGCCCTCTGTCGCTCCCAGGTAACCGGTCATAATATTCATGGTTGTAGATTTCCCTGCTCCGTTCGGTCCCAAAAAACCGTAAATCTGACCGGACTCAATAGTCAGATTCAGATCATCTACCGCCACATGGCTTCCATATTTTTTCACCAGATGATTGATTTCAATCACAATGATTCCTCCTTTTTATTCTGTTTTTCGGAAAATAAGGCGGCAGAAATTGCTTTCTGCCGCCTGCTTTCATTTAGGAAAGTCCCACTGCATTTCCAGTTAATAGCATATTTTTTAAATGTGAATAAAAGAAGATGGTTTTGTGATTTTTATGTGTCCATTTTAATCAATCTTTAAGATCAGCTCCAGAACACGTTTTGCGCATCTTTCAAGCTCTTCCCTTGTAATCGCGCCCAATTCCATTGCCTCTTTTACACGCTCCGTAAAGCCGGTTGCCATCTTTACGTCATTACCTGCCTTTATCTCCTTGTAATGCTCGCCTCTCGTCCACCAATCGGAGGTTACCATACCCTTAAATCCCCATTCGCCTCTTAAAATATCTTCCAAAAGGTCATGGTTTTCTGACGCACGGTGTCCGTTAATCACATTGTAAGCCGACATAATCACCCAAGGGTCGGATTCTTTTACAATCATCTCAAATCCCTTTAAGTAAATCTCGCGCAGCGCGCGCTCCGAAACCCTGGAATCGCTGTGCTTACGGTTCGTCTCTTTATTATTGCAGGCAAAATGCTTTACTGCCGCCGCAATATGCTGTGACTGGATTCCCCGCACCATCGCGGCTCCCATCTTTCCTGTCAGATAAGGATCCTCGGAATAGTACTCGAAATTCCTTCCGCAGAGAGGATTTCTGTGGATATTGACTGCCGGTGTCAGCCATACCGCAATATTGTTTTCCTTGACTTCTCTGGCGCCCGCCACACCGACTCTCTCAACAAGTCCTGTATTCCATGTGGAAGAAAGCAGCGTCGAACACGGCCATGCCGTCGTGTTTACACCGCAGTCCGGGCTGATTCTAAGTCCTGCCGGTCCGTCCGCCGTCATAATATTCGGCACACCGTACTCCGGCAAATTTCCGTAACCGAAGGTATTGGCCGCCGCCGTATTCGGCTGCCCTCCCAGAAGATCTATCAGATTCTCGTCGCTAAGCTGCGCCAGAAAATCCTCCATTGAAATTTTTCCCTCGAACACTTCAATCAACGGCTTTGCATCTTTCGCAAAAGGCTTCATAAGAAGATAACGATCGCGGAAACGAACCGTCGGCGTCAAAGCTTCCTCGGTTCCGCTCTCCATCTTCACCAAAACGCACGCATTCGGATCGTTTTGCTCTGACTGCGGAAGAGCTTCATAGCTTCCGTCGGCAAGCAGACGCTCCTTTAAGCTTGTCGGAGCCGCCTTAGAGGTAAGCTGCTTTACAACTTCGTCCTTTTCCACTGTAATAACATCCTCCAGCTTTACCGCATCGCGCACGGAATTTCCGACAAAGAGCTCATAGTCTCCCTTTTCCAAAACATAAGCCGACTTTGCAATTTTCCCCAGGTCGTCATAGCTGGCCATATCTTCCCTTGCAAACTCCAGCACAACCGTCTGGCTCTCTCCCGGCAAAAGCATATGTGTCTTTTCAAACGCACAAAGCTCTCTCTTCGGCTTCATCAGCACACCCTGCGGCGCGCCGTAATACGCCTGCACAACCTCTTTTCCCGGAACGACACCGATATTTGTCACCTCGGCAAAAATGCGGTATACTCCGTTCTCTTCGGATACCTTCTTCGGCGCCGTCTCAAACTGCGTGTAGGAAAGGCCGAAACCGAACGGATAGCACACATGCTCCGCAGCGCCCGGAATCGTCTCAAAATAGCGGTATCCCACATAAATGTCCTCGGTATAATCCACATAGTGCGGGGATTCGTGGAATTTTTCCGTTGACGGATAATCCTCCGGCTTTGCGGCAAAGGTATCCGGAAGCTTGCCGGAAGGATTTACTTTTCCGCAGAGGATATTCGCCGCCGCAAGGCCGCCCTCCATACCTGCCTGCCACATAATAAGCGCAGACGACAGCTTTTCATCCTCCCTGATCCAGGATGTATCAATAATGCCGCCGATATTCAACACAACGGCAATTTTATCAAACTTCTCTTTTACCGCCTCAATCATAGCCCTCTCTTCTTTTGTCAAAAAGAAATCTCCGTCCGGGAAAATTTTGCCGGCGGTCTTGGGCATACTGGTCTCTGTCTCCCACGGATTAAACTCTCCGTTATATTCCACGCTGGAGCGGTCCCAGCCCTCGCCCGAAAAACGGCTGATCACAATCACCGCCGTATCCGTAAACGCTCTGGCGCCTTCTACAAGCGTCCCTTCCAACTTAGGCTCTACGGTCATTCCCGGATCGGCGCCGTTTTGATACTGTTCCTTCACGTTCCGGCGGTAAAAATCCGCTACCGGCTCATACAGTGAGATATCCCGCTGCATTTTCAATCCCTCGTACAGATTCCGCACATAAGCGGTCGTCACATCGCCGCTTCCTCCGCCTCCTTTGACATAATCAAAGCTTCCCTTTCCAAAAAGCGCAAGCTTGCTTCCGGCCGCAAACGGCAGAAGCTTCCGCTCATTCTTCAGCAGCACCATTCCCTCCTCTGCCGCCTCCTTTGAGAGCGCAATATGCTCCTTTGACGCCGTCACATATCTGCCCTCCTCTAACGGCAGATTTGGCTGGTACATAACTCTTGTCCATTTCTTCATCGCAATCCTCTTTTCCGGCAATTTTGCCTATATTTAAATTTTTATATTTTCTTTTTCACATCTTTATTTTAAACGCATGATACAAATTTATGCTATATAGGATTTTGGCAAAAATATAGGTCAATCTTGATATTTTTCCATACTCACGTTGTACTTTCCAATTGACAGAAATATGCTTTTAGCGTTAAAGTGAAAAAAACGGAGGAAAAGAGGTTTTTCTGATTTGAAACACGAACTGATTAAAGACGATAATCTAACTCAGCTTTATTTTTCTTACGTGGAGGCAACAAATGATCTGCTCGCACCACACTGGCATAATCATCTTGAAATTATATTTATTAAAGAGGGAACCATGACCGCCTACATCAACGAGGACTCCTTCGAGCTTACGGCTTTTGATATTTCCATCGTCAATCCAAAAGACATCCACTACACACATGTGCACGGCAAATGCCGATATTATCTGCTGCAGATTCCGTCTGTCCATTTAGCGCGTATCTGCTCAAACTGGCAGCTTTTACATTTCGGGGAATATCTGCCGCACTCCTTAAACGCGGCGTCTCTCAACAAAAAGCTTTCCGATATATTAGCGGAGTTTATTCGGCTGAACGCTACCAAGGAAAAGGGCCATCACCTTCTGTTTCTGATTCAGCTCTATCGTTTTCTCTATCTATTATACACCGAGGGTTCCACACTGTTAAGCGCGGAGAGCAAAAAACGGACGGAACGGGATTTTGTGCGCATTGAGGAAAGCATGCTGTATGTGAAAAAAAATTATAAAAAACAGATTTCCCTAGCTGAAATTGCGGGACTCCTCTCCGTAACGCCGGAATATTTTTGCCGCCTTTTTAAAAAATATACGGGGCAGACCTTCGTCACCTATGTAAACCAGGTACGACTTTTACACTTCTATCAGGACCTGATACAGACCGAGGACAGCATTACATTTCTCTTAGATAAGCACGGTATTACAAACTATAAGGCATTTATGCGCACATTTAAAGAAGCCTATGGGACAACGCCCCACAGGCTTCGTAAGCTGCACCTTAACGATAAATAATATCGTCTCTGCCCGGTCCGTTCGATACCATAGTAATCGGATAGCCGATCCTTTCCTCTACGAACTCAATATATTTTTTACAGTTTTCCGGTAAATCCTCATATTTTTTGATTCCCCGGATATCGCAGTTCCAGCCCGGCAATGTCTCTAACACCGGCTTTGCTTTCTCAAGCTTTGCCGTCACCGGAAAGTCTGTCGTCACCTCGCCGTCGATTTCATAGCCCACGCATACAGGAATCTCGCTAAGATATCCAAGTACATCCAAAACAGTAAATGCGACATCCGTCGTTCCCTGCAGTCTGCATCCGTACTTGCTTGCAACACAGTCAAACCAGCCCATGCGTCTCGGACGACCTGTAGTCGCGCCAAACTCGCCGCCGTCTCCGCCGCGCCGTCTAAGCTCATCGGCCTCTTCTCCGAAAATCTCGCTGACAAACGCACCCGCTCCGACCGCCGACGAATATGCCTTACATACGGTGATTACCTTTTTGATTTCATACGGCGGAATGCCCGCCCCGATTGCCCCGTAGGCAGCCAAGGTCGAGGAAGAGGTTACCATCGGATAGATTCCGTGATCCGGGTCCTTTAAGGTTCCAAGCTGACCCTCCAAAAGAATCTCTTTCCCCTCTTTAATTGCTTTATCCAAAAATGCGGATACATCGCATACATACGGCTCTACCATATCACGGTATTCATGCAGCGTATCAAGCAGCTCCTTCGGATCTAATAACGGCTTGTGATACATGTGCTCTAAAAGTATGTTTTTTGTATCGCAGATTCTTTTCACCTTTTCTTTCAGCAGTTCCTCATCAAACAACTCGCTGACCTGAAATCCAATCTTTGCATATTTGTCGGAATAAAACGGTGCAATCCCCGACTTCGTGGAGCCAAAAGAATTTTTCCCAAGACGCTCCTCCTCATACTGGTCAAACAATACATGATACGGCATGACAATCTGTGCACGGTCGGAAACCAAAATCTTCGGCGCCGGAACACCGCGGTCGATAATTGATTTTATCTCACCAAACAGCCTTGGAATATCAAGTGCCACGCCATTCCCGATGACGCTTGTCGTATGATCATAGAACACACCGGACGGCAGCGTATGCAATGCAAATTTACCGTAGTCATTGACAATCGTATGACCCGCGTTCGCACCGCCCTGAAAACGGATAATAATATCGGCTTCCTTCGCAAGCATATCCGTAATCTTTCCCTTGCCTTCGTCTCCCCAGTTTGCTCCAACAACTGCTCTTACCATATTTATATCCTCCTTGTACCCCTCAATTATAATGAAGTTTTTTCCATAAGTAAAGACAATATTCGTTATATTCTATATAACCGCCATTTATATGTATCACCAGCCCCCCTGCGTCCATGAGCGAATTATACCATAATTGAAGCGATTTTTACATTGTTATTTCAAATTTCAGGTAGTATACTAAGGCAAATTCGGGAATAATCTTATTTTAATGTATGGAGGGACAGCTATGACAAAGGATATGACAACCGGTAATCCATTAAAGATTATCTTACTGTTTTCCGTTCCGGTTTTATGCGGAAACATTTTTCAGCAATTTTATAACATGTTTGACACTATTATTGTCGGGCAATTTCTCGGCGAGGACGCCCTTGCCGCCGTCGGAGCCACAGGCTCAATTATGTTCCTTGTTCTGGGCTTTGCCATGGGAATCGCACAGGGCTTCGGCGTCATGGTCTCGCAGGCCTTCGGCGCCAAGGACATCCCCCGTTTAAAACATTACGCAGGGCTCTCTCTGTTTCTTGGACTTGTCGTTTCCGTAGTCCTGACATTGATAACGGTTATATTCTCCAAGAGTTTTCTGCTGTTTATGAACACGCCGGATAATATTTTGGATACGGCCAATTCCTATATCCGAATTATTTTCTGGGGGATTACATGCACCATGTTTTATAACATCGCATCCGGTATTTTGCGCGGTGTAGGCGACAGTAAAACGCCGCTCTACTTTTTGATTCTCTCATCCTTTTTAAATATTGCGCTTGACTTGTTTTTTATCATTGTATGTAAAATGGGTGTTCCCGGCGCCGCTTACGCTACGGTTATTTCGCAGGGAATTTCCGCCGTCCTGTGTTTTATTTATATGTTCAAAAAGTTTGATATTTTAAAGCTCACCAGGGAGGACTACAGATTTGATGCAAGAACAAGCTGGCAGCTGATTGCCATCGGCATTCCCATGGCCTTAAACTACTCCCTGATTGCGGTAGGCGCCATGATCTTGCAGAGCGCCGTCAATGTGTTTGGCTCAAGCACCGTCGCCGCCTTCACTGCCGCCACTAAGGTAGAACAAATTGCCACACAGACTCTGCCTACCCTTGGCACAACGATGGCGACCTACTGCGGTCAAAACCTAGGCGCCGGCAAGTATGACAGAATTTTTCAGGGAATGAGGTCTGCGCTTGTGATCGGCGTCTGCGCCGGAGCCTTTGCCTCCCTGATCTGCGCCGGCTTCGGCCGATACATTGTCCGCCTGTTTTTAAGCGATCCGGGCGATACGGTAATCTCGTATTCCACACAATATTTGAATACGGTAAGCTGCTTTTTCACTTTCCTTGTCCTTGTCTATCTCTACCGCACCTCTCTTCAGGGACTTGGCAAGGGAATTATGCCGATGATCAGCGGTATCTTTGAAATGTTGTGCCGTATTGCCACCGTCGCACTGCTCCTAAAGCCTTACGGCTACTGGTGCGTACGCCTTGCCAGCCCGATCGCATGGATCGGCGCAGGCGTTCCGCTGATGATTTATTATATTGTATGGAAAAATAAAATCAAAAATCAACATCCCGATATTTAGGCAAAAAACAAGGGGCTGTCGGTCAATACCGATTTTGCCCCTTATTATAATTCTATCTTTTTAACTCGCAGGAGCATGCAACTGCCAGCGAGCCCGGCCCCAGATGACATGCTATATTTAACGGCAAAGCCTGAATCTCAATCGTCTTACCGGAAAAACGTTCCGACAACTCTTTTTGAAATTCCTCCGCCGCATCCTGATTGTCGGTATGCGCAACAAACAAATGAATGTGCTCTCCCCGCGGGTCGTTAAAACGTTTTTCAAAATCGTCCGCCATCGCCTGCATCATAATCGTCTTCGCCTGCTTTATGGTTCTGGCCTTGGCAAATGCATCTAATTTCTCTCCCTGTATCTGAAGCACCGGTTTTAGCTTAAGCAATGTTCCAAGCGCCGCCGCTGCCGGTGTGATACGTCCGCCCTTCTTTAAATAGGTCAAAGTATCCACCATAATATAAATACTGGATTCAAATCTGTTTTTCTCCAGGATATCTTTTATCTCTTTTGCACTCTTCCCCTCGTCCGCCAACTGCTTCGCATCCAGCGCCGACTGCTTCATTGTCACCGACACGCGCTGATTATTCACGACTTCCACTTTTCCGTCATAATCCTGGGCAAGCATCATTGCCGTCTCACAAGAGCTGCTCAATCCGCTTGACAACGGGATATAGACCACCGCGTCATGATCCTCCAGAAGACGATCCCAGGTATCCGTAACGTCGCCCACCACAGGCATAGATGTAGAAATATCCACTCCCTGCGCAAGCTTCTGATAGAAAATCTCCTGTGTCAAATCCACACCCTCATAGCATGTCTCATTGTTTATAAAAAAAGGCATCGGTAACACGGTAATATCAAACTCTTTAGCCTCCGCCTGTGTAATCCCGCTTGAACTGTCGGTGAGTATTGCAACCTTACTCATAAGTGCTCCTCCTTCTATTTTGTCGCCGTATCGCAGCCTCAGGCGTATCTTAAAGTTGCAGATACACCTAATACATGTTATTCTACCATACTTGATGTTTCATGACAACCTCATCATCATTTTACCCTAAGAAGTGTCAAACTACTCCTATTATGAAATAAAGAATCGAAGAAGGCGCATTGTATCCTCCTCACAATGCGTAATCAGCTCGCATTCTTCTATTTTTTTTTCATAAAAAACGCTGGTAAGCGCAACAAACTGACAGAGCTTTGATTTTAAGTTTAAATGAAATCCTTCCCCGATATAAAGCTCCACCTCTTTTTCACACCGATCAATCATCAGAAAGAACTCACGATATCCTGCCGGAAGCATAAACTGATGCATATTCTAACACTCCTTCATTGAGAAATTCTTCTATATATATGCGTAGAGATAAGAAATATGCTTTATTCCGACAAGCAAACAGCCATATCTCCTATGAGATATGGCTATCCTTTATCCGCATTATTCAATGACTTTCCTGTTTTTATTTTGCAGTAATATATCCCTGCGCCTTTAACAACTCGGCACAAAGAACTGCTCCGCCTGCCGCGCCACGCACCGTGTTATGGGATAAGCCCACAAATTTCCAGTCGTACACACTGTCCTCACGAATACGTCCCACGCTCACGCCCATTCCGTTCTCATAATCTACATCCAAAGATACCTGCGGACGGTTATCGTCCTCCAGATACTGAATAAACTGCTTCGGTGCGCTCGGCAGTGAAAGTTCCTGCGGCACGCCTTTGAAATTTACCAGTTTTTCAATCAGCTGCTCCTTTGTCGGTTTCTTTTTAAATTTAACGAATACCGCCGCAGTATGACCGTTTAAAACAGGCACACGGATACACTGGCAGGTAATCACAGGAGAAGATGCCGGCTCAATCACGCCGTCCTTAATCTCGCCCCAGATGCGCAGCGGCTCCTTCTCGCTCTTTTCTTCCTCTCCGCCAATATACGGAATAATATTTCCCTCCATCTCCGGCCAATCCTTAAATGTCTTTCCGGCGCCCGAAATTGCCTGATACGTCGTTGCCACCACTTCATACGGCTCAAACTCTTTCCATGCCGTAAGCACCGGCGCATAACTCTGGATTGAGCAGTTCGGTTTTACGGCAACAAATCCTCTTGTCGTGTTCAATCTTTTCTTCTGGAACTCAATCACCTTCATGTGCTCCGGATTGATCTCCGGCACAACCATAGGGACGTCCGGTGTCCATCTGTGCGCACTGTTATTGGATACAACCGGCGTCTCGGCCTTGGCATAGGCCTCCTCAATCGCCTTGATCTCATCCTTTGTCATGTCCACGGCGCTGAATACAAAATCAACCTCCGCCGCCACCTGCTCTACCTCGTTGACATTTTTTACAATTATATTCTTAACGGCATTTGGCATCGGCGTATCCATTTTCCATCGGTCTCCTACCGCCTGCTCATATGTTTTCCCGGCGCTTCTTGGACTTGCCGCAATCGTAGTCACCTCAAACCACGGATGATCCTCTAATAAAGAAATAAACCTCTGTCCAACCATTCCTGTTCCGCCTAAAATACCAACTCTCAACTTGTCACCCATCTTGTGATCTCCTTATCTGTTTTTCAGCTGCGCTTTTTACTTTCTCTTGTGTCCGTTTTTCGCGTACAACTGTCTTTCTGGTAAATATATTATCTGATTTCGCAAAAAAAAGCAATTCACATTTTATCACAATTTGCTATGTGAATTGCCTTTTTCTTATGCAGAAGTACCAATTTTATGCTTGATGTGTAACCGTAAACCAATCGCTGTCATGATTCTTTTCAAGATACTCCTTCTCTATGGCAATGACCTTTTCCATAGCTTCTTTGCCCGGAGCTCCGATTGTCAGGCGCTTGTTCACACAAGTCTCCATAGAAATCGCCTCGTAAACATCCTCTTCAAATACCGGACTGATCGCTTTTAATTCTTCCAACGACATCTCGTCGATCGCAATACCCTTTTCGATACAATAAAGCACAATCTGTCCGACGATTCCATGCGCATCGCGAAACGGCACTCCATGATTTACAAGGTAATCCGCGGCGTCCGTGGCATTTGTAAAGCCGCAGCTTGCGCTCCTTCTCATCTGCTCTTTGTTAAACTTCATAGTGGCAAGCATTCCCTGAAACAGCGCAAGGCATCCCTTCACTGTATCCATCGCATCAAACGCCAGCTCTTTGTCCTCCTGCATATCTTTATTGTAGGCAAGCGGTATCCCTTTCATTGTCGTAAGAAGCGACATCAGCGCCCCGTACACCCTGCCCGTCTTTCCCCTTACAAGCTCCGCAATATCGGGATTCTTCTTTTGCGGCATGATGCTGCTGCCCGTGCTGTACGCATCGTCAATCTCAACAAACTGATATTCATTGGAATTCCATATAATAATCTCTTCCGAAAAACGGCTTAAGTGCATCATAATCGTAGACAGGGCAGATAAAAACTCAATTAAATAATCGCGGTCCGATACACCGTCCAAGCTGTTTAGTGTAGGTCCGTCAAAGCCCATCAGCTCTGCCGTATACTCACGGTCCAAAGGATATGTAGTTCCCGCAAGAGCCCCCGATCCAAGCGGACAGTAATTCATGCGTTTAAAAATATCAAAAAGACGCTGCCTGTCCCTTTTGAACATCTCAAAATATGCTCCCATATGATGCGCAAGCGTAATCGGCTGCGCCTTCTGCAAATGAGTAAAGCCCGGCATAATAGTCTCGGTATTCTCTTCCATAATTTTCAAAATAGTATGAAGCAGCTCATCTAAGAGTTCATCCGTATATAACACCTCTAACCTGGTGTAGAGACGCATGTCAAGAGCCACCTGGTCATTCCTGCTTCGGCCCGTATGCAGCTTCTTTCCGGTATCCCCAAGCCTGTCAATCAGATTCGCCTCCACAAAGCTGTGTATATCCTCATACTCATCGGTGATTTCCAGTCTGCCATTCTCTACGTCCGTGCGGATTTCATCCAGACATTTTACGATCGCCTGCATTTCTTCTTTTGTCAAAATCCCCTGTTTTCCCAGCATACATACATGGGCAATGCTGCCCTCAATATCCTGTTTATAAAACTTTTTGTCGAAGGAAATGGACGCATTAAAATTATATACCAGCTTGTCCGTCTCCTTCGTAAATCGCCCGCCCCATAATTGTGCCATAATATATCCTCACTTTCTTTTTAAATCTATCTACTATTCATATAAAACATATCCCTGACATTATAAGCAAAAAATATATAAAATACAATGCTTTTTCATTCCCGTCTCTGCGAAAAGGCAACAGATTTGTCTGGACTGTTACGCGAAAAGACACAGCCGCAGTAATCCTGCCTGTACATTCCATACTCACGCGACAATTCCACGGAACGCTTATATCCGTCCCTTTTCTTAAAGTCAGAATAAAGATACGGTACTCCGTATTCCTCCGCAAGACGCCCCCCGATCTCGTTTAATTTTGCGGCATTCTTCAACGGACTGATGGACAGCGTTGTCGTAAAATATTCCATCCCCATACGCTTTGCCCTCTGTGCCGCTTCCCGAAGGCGCAGCTCATAACAGCGAAAACAGCGTTCTCCTCCCTCCGGCGACTCCTCATATCCCCGCACGGTCTCATAAAAACGCTCCTTGTCAAACTCTCCCTTCACAAAGCTTATCGTATTTTGAGCAGGAAAACGCCGGATAAACTCTTCCTGTTCCCTCACCCGTTTTTCATATTCCTCATCGGGATAAATATTGGGGTTATAATAAAATACAGTTATCTTAAAATATTCCGACAAATACTCTAACACATACGAGCTGCACGGCGCACAGCAGCTGTGCAAAAATAAAGTCGGAATTTTATTTTCGGACTGATTTTGGGCAATTGTTTTTTCTAGTATTTTCTGATAATTCTGATTCATCCTATCCCTCTTTCATACTGGCAGTAAAACGCACATTTTCGTGTCTCTCTCATATGATATATCACAGGAAATTCTATTTTTCAATATAATGTTTGCCATTTGTATGCGAGGTTGTCTATGGAACCAATCCTTGAATGTAAAAATATAAATTACAGCTATCATTCTATGACGGGCGAGACGCCCGCCTTAAATAATATTAATTTTAAAATAAACAAAGGAGAATTTCTTTCAATTGTGGGGCCAAGCGGATGCGGAAAGTCCACTCTGCTCTCTTTGATATGCGGCCTTATCTCGCCGGAATGCGGCGAAATCCTTTACGAGGGAAAAAACATATCCGAATCCAGCCGGCAGCATTTTGGATATATGCTGCAAAAGGATCATCTGTTTGAGTGGCGCACCATACGCCGTAATGTCCTGCTCGGACTTGAAATTCAAAAAAAACTGTCACGGGAAACAAGTGCATACGCAGATCAATTGCTTGAAACTTATGGTCTGTCGGCATTTGCCGAAAAACGTCCTTCAGAGTTATCCGGCGGTATGCGGCAGCGCGCTGCGTTAATCCGCACGCTTGTCCTAAAACCGGAGCTTCTTCTGTTAGACGAACCTTTTTCTGCCTTAGATTACCAGACAAGACTAAAGGTCGGCGACGATATCGGAACGATTATCCGTCAGGAGAAAAAAACGGCGATTCTTGTAACCCACGATTTGTCGGAAGCAATCTCCATGGGCGATAAGGTTCTTGTCCTGTCCAATCGCCCGGGGGAGATTAAGACAATTGTTCCGATTTCTCTCGACAACAGTTTATCTCCTTTAGAAAAGAGGAATTGCAGTGAATTTAAAACGTATTTTAATTTAATATGGAAGGAGTTTGAATCAAATGAAGACGAAACTTAGTGCACAGGAATTTTATATCCGCCAACAGAAAAAGCGAACATACCAAATCCGTATCGCACGCACATTAATCCTCCTTCTCTTCCTAATCTTATGGGAAGCCACTGCAGACCTTGGCATCCTTGATTCCTTTATTTTCAGCAGCCCCTCGCGCGTCGTACGCTGCTTTTACGAGATGCTTGTGAACCAGGATCTCCTTTTTCATATAGGAATCACACTCTTTGAAACGCTCGCCAGCTTTGCGCTCGTTTTACTGTTTACGCTGCTGATTACGACATGCCTGTGGTTAAATGACAAGGTATCCAAAACCTTAGAACCGTACCTCGTCGTCCTAAACTCGCTCCCAAAGTCGGCTCTCGCCCCGCTTCTCATCGTCTGGCTCGGCGGAAATTATAAAACAATTATACTTACCGGCATGTCCGTCGCCATTTTCGGCTCTATCTTAAGCCTGTATACGGCTTTTATGGAGACGGATGCCGAGAAAATCAAGCTGGTTAAAACACTTGGCGGCAACAAAAAAGACGTCTTGTTTCGAGTTATGCTTCCCGGCAATATTCCCTCGCTGCTTAGCATCATGAAGGTGAATATCGGACTCTGTCTTGTCGGTGTCATTATCGGAGAATTTATTGCCGCAAGGATCGGGCTTGGATATCTGATTATCTACGGAAGCCAGGTCTTTAAGCTGGACTGGGTCATCATGTCGATTCTTGTACTCTGTATCATTGCCATGGGATTATACCAGTGTATCGGACGGATGGAAAAATGGTATCTGAAAAGAATTTAGACTTACGGAACCTGCCACCGGCAGCTTCCTTCAGATGCATAGCACCAAAAACGGCGCCGTGATTTCCTTCACAGCGCCGATATTTTTAGAAGAACTGCGGTACATAGTAAGCCAGAAACAATCCCGCAGCAAAGGAGATCAGATTTGCAACGAAAGCATATAAAATTGGATGTCCCTTTTTCTCCGCCGCAAACCTCCGATTATAAAGCAACGCCTCCACAACAAATATGATAATTTCTATCACAAGCAGCAAATAAACGCTCCCCCAGAAATAACTGTTCAAGTTCAGCAGCACATTTAAACCAAGCTGCGTAATCACATTATTTAAATTCGGTTTAATTTATACTTCAAATATATCCCATTTAAGAGAAATGCCGATGCCCATGCAACAACCTCTGCAACGGCAATCGCCGCAAATCCCATCATCGGTGTCAGAAAAAACACGACCACCACTCTCGCTAACAGCTCCAAAAAACCTGAGATCATAGGTATTACGGTAAATCCCATCCCCTGACATGTATTTCTTGTCAAAAACAAAAAACTGATCGCCCACATCATGGCGCCGCAGATACGCAGATAAACCACCGCCAGCCCGATATTTTTTTCATCGGAAAGCATCAGGGAGGCAAGCCAATGTGGCGCAAGCAACAACAACAATCCGGTAATCAACGCAAGCGCGACGGCAATGCCAAAGCTGCTTTTTAATCCCTGCTTAATTCTGTCAATTTTCGCCGCACCGAGATTCTGTCCCGCATATGTACTCATGGCAATTCCAATCGCTCCGCACGGCTGCATCATAAACTCGGTAATTCGCGAGCTTGCAGAGTACGCCGCCGTATAATTAACACCGAGCTGATTCACAAAATACTGCAATAAAAGACAGCCCACCGCTGTCACGGAGTTCATAAACGCAATCGGAATCCCAACCTTAAACTCCTCACGAATCAGCGGCTTATCCAATTCCCAGTCATGCATCTTTAAATGCACAAACGTTATTTTTTTCACCTTGAAAAAACAGAAAATACCGGAGCATGTCTGTGCAATCAACGTCCCAAACGCCGCTCCCTCCACGCCCATATGGCAGACCATAATAAAAAACACATCAAGCACAATATTCACACCGGAAGAAATGAGCACTGCAACAAGCGGTGTTCTGCTGTCTCCAAGCGCATTTAAAATCGCGCTTAAACAATTATACGCCAACATCAACGGAATTCCCGCAAGAATAATCATAATGTATAACAGCGCATCATCCAATATCAGCTCTGATGTCTTCAGTAAAATCAAAAGCGGACGCATGCACACCATACTGACCGCCATCATTGTCAATCCCACAACTCCGCATGAAATAACACCCATTGTAATCGTCCTGCGCAGCCTGTCATAATTGCCTGCCCCAAATGCCTGTGCCATCAGTACAGCCATCCCGCTTCCAAGACCGATAATAAATCCAAATATAAAAAAAGTAATCGCTCCGGTTGCACCTACGGCAGCAAGCGCCATGTCGTCAATTCCTTTGCCGACTACAATCGTATCTATAATACTGTACAGCTGCTGACAGACTGTACTGCAAAGCACAGGGATAAAATACGCAAAGATTATTGGGAAGGGCTTGCCTTCCGTCATGTTTTTCGTATATGCCATATTCTACTCTCCTTGCCTGACAAAACGCAGCACGATAAGCGCAGCCAGATACAGACATGCCATAACTGCCGCAAACAATATCTGGCCAAACCAAGCGCCGCAAATAATCTCGGCTGTCAAAACCACTGCATGAAACCAAACCGGCAAATTGTGAAAGCATGCTGCAAGCAGCGTTTCAATTACGGCAAGAACGCATACCCAAACGACTGGATTCTTACATAAAATCGTTCCGGCAAGAACAAAGAGCAATACGAAAAACGCATATGCAAGCAATGCAATCACCTGTCTATTCTCCAAAAACGCCTGATAGGAAGAGCGCATATTCTTTTTCGCATAATTATGCCTCGCCCTTGATGCTCTCTTTTTAATACTTTCTCTTGGTGTCTTTTCCACAAATTCCCGAATATCCGTCTCCTTAGAATTCTTATTCATCTCTTCACTCATATCAACATTCCTCACATACATTCACCCGGCCGATACAAGACACGCCGCCTCTGACTATCCTTTTTCTTCTTTCATCTTATCATCAAATATAAAAAAGAACAACTTTTTTAAAAAAATTGTTGCATTTTTTTCTTTTTAATTATATAATATTCTAGGTGAGCGAAAGACATGCCGATATAGCACAGTAGGTAGTGCACTTCACTCGTAATGAAGGGGTCATCGGTTCGAATCCGATTATCGGCTTACTTACGGAAGCTGCCGCCGGCAGCTTCCTCCAGACGCAAAGCAACTCAAAATCCAGTAAAATCAAGTGAAATGACTTGATTTTACTGGATTTTTGATTTTTATTTCGGTTTACCTGATTCTGTCAATGACAGCATAAATGATTGATGTATTTGCTATATCTATCACACTCCTTAGTATATCAAAAACCGTTTTCTATACGAGAATCAAATCTATATAATATCGTTATACGTCCTGTATGATATCAAAATTTACAGTAGGCCTCAATTGCAGCCGAAGCAAACTCAGCGGCTCCTTCACCGGCAATCTCATTAATATTCCTGGTGAAGTCTCCTCCTGCTGCGTACATTTTTCCTAAGCCAGCCAGAATTTTATTTGAGCATGTATAAAAGTGCTCAGTGATGAACTCTTGTAATTTTTTCACCAGTTCCTGCGCCTCATCCGAGTTAGGCGCAGTATCCTTAATTAATCCAAATTCAGAAAATATGCTCATCATCTGATTTGTCAAATCCTGATGATCCTCCGGCGTCCGATTCTTGTCCTTCTCCTCGAACTCTTTATACTCCGGTGTATGCCCCCATGAAGCCTTAGCCTGCGCAAAATACTCATCAATCCTGCTTGTATCAAATGCTGTAAAATCCAATGCTTTCACTCCTATCCTCTTTATTTCACGAGCGAGGGTAATCAAGTTCTCGATGTGTTCCTTCTTCAATGTCAAAAGCTCAATTTGCTGTTCTAAGGCTTTGGCTTTGTCAAAATCAGGGCGAGCAACGATCTCCTTGATATCCTTCAGCGGAAACTCAAGCTCTCTGAACAGTAGAATCTGTTGCAGCTTTTCCAGCGCCGCATCGTCATACAGCCGGTAGCCTGACCCGGTATATTCCGCAGGATGCAGAAGACCGATCTTGTCATAATATTGCAGGGTGCGTATACTCACGCCTGTCACTTTGCTCACTTCGTGTACCGTCATCATAAGCTGTTGCCTCCTTCCGTGTTAATGTCACTATAAACTATTACGCAGCGTAGGAGTCAACACTTTTCCGAAGAATTTTTATTTTTCCCAAAAACCTATTGACATTTCTCTACAAATTGATAATAATACTGTCTAGTGTGTTTATTATTATTAAACTTCAAATCAATTATTAGTTTTATTCTGAAAGGATCAATCGTATGGATATCGGACACCGAATCAAAGAGCTTCGCATATTAAACGGCTTAACACAGCAGGAGCTTGCAGACCGCTTAGAGCTGTCCAAGGGCTTTATCTCTCAGCTTGAGAGAAACCTGACGTCTCCGTCCATCGGAACCCTGCTTGATGTGATCCAGATCCTTGGTATGACCCCGGCGGAATTTTTTGCCGACGACGAACCTGCACAGATTGTTTTTAAACACGAGGATTATTTTGAGAAAGAAAACCCGCAGCGCGGCAGTTTGATTGAATGGCTCATTCCGGATGCCCAAAAGGATTCCATGGAACCTGTTCGACTGACCTTAAAGCCGGGCGGTTCCTCCGAAATCTATCTGCCACACGAGGGCGAGGAATTCGGCTACATCTTAAAGGGGAGCGTTCGGATTTACTACGGAACCAAAACCTACAATGTAAAGCAGGGAGAATCCTTCTATCTGAAATCCGGCAAAAAGCATCATATTGTAAATAACGGCAAAGGCGATGCCATTTTCATATGGGTTACCACTCCGCCAAGTTTTTAGGAGGTATACATGGGAAAAAAATTAATTGAATTACAGCACATCCACAAATCTTACAATGGAACACAGATTTTAGATGATTTTAATATATACTTTAATGAAAACAAATTTCTGACTCTGCTCGGACCGTCAGGCTGCGGGAAAACAACGACGCTCCGCTTAATCGGCGGTTTTGAGAAGCCTGATTCGGGACAGATTCTCTTTGACGGAAGAGATATCACCATGCTGCCCCCAAATGAGCGGAAAGTAAATACCGTATTTCAGAAGTACGCATTATTTACGCATATGACAATCGCCGAGAACATTGCTTTCGGCTTAAAAATCAGCAAAAAAAGCAAGGCATATATCAACGACAAGATCAAATATGCTCTAAAGCTCGTAAATCTCGACGGCTTTGAAAACCGCAGTGTAGATTCCCTAAGCGGCGGGCAGCAGCAAAGAATCGCCATCGCGAGAGCGATTGTTAATGAACCAAAGGTTCTGCTGTTGGATGAACCGCTCGGCGCCCTTGATTTAAAGCTGCGCCAGGATATGCAGTATGAATTGATCCGACTGAAAAACGAGCTTGGCATTACCTTTATCTATGTCACGCATGACCAGGAGGAAGCCCTCACCATGTCCGATACCATTGCCGTCATGAATCAGGGATATATCCAGCAGATCGGTACGCCTGAAGACATTTACAATGAACCCTGCAACGCCTTTGTCGCAGACTTTATCGGAGACAGCAATATCATTGACGGCATTATGTTAGAGGATAAGCTTGTCAGCATCTTAGGTGTCCGTCACGCCTGTGAAGATACCGGATTCGGACACAACCAGCCGGTAGATGTCGTCATCCGCCCGGAGGATATTGAGCTTGTCGAGCCTGCTGAAGGCTTTTTAGAGGGAGATATCACCTCCGTCATTTTCAAGGGAGTTCACTACGAGATCGAAGTACTTGCCAACGGATTCGAGTGGCTTGTCCACACGACACGCTTTTTCCCGGTGGGCGCGCATGTCGGTCTGCAGGTGATACCGTTTAATATCCAGATTATGCACAAACCGGAATCCAGTGACGAAAGGGCGGTGGAATCAGATGCGTAAACTAAAAAGACAGCTCTGCGCCGGTCCTTACATTGTGTGGATCATTGGATTTACGGTTCTGCCGATCTTAATGATTTTATACTATGCATTTACGACGCCGGACAATCGTTTTACAATGGAAAATATTCTTTCCATTGCCGAGCCTATTCATTTTAAGGCGCTGCTCCTGTCCCTGCGCCTTGCGCTGGAATGCACCGTTCTTTGCCTGCTGCTCTCCTATCCGCTGGCAATGATATTGAACGGCTTAAAAATCAAAAAACAGAGCTTTATCGTATTTATTTTTGTTCTGCCGATGTGGATGAACTTTATGCTGCGTATCCTTGCCTGGCAGATGCTCTTATCCAACAACGGAATTATCAATTCTATCCTGCAGACATTCGGTTTTTCCGGCATAAGTATTTTGAACACGCCTGCTGCCGTTGTCTTTGGCATGGTATATGATTTTCTGCCGTTTATGATACTGCCAATCTACAATTCTCTGGTGAGAATACGCACGGAAGTAATCGAAGCAGCCAGAGATCTCGGCGCAAACGATATCATCGTGTTTTTCCGCATTATCCTTCCCCTTACCATGTCAGGGGTCATAAGCGGCATTATTATGGTATTCGTTCCGGCGCTGACTTCGTTTGTGATCTCGGATCTTTTGGGCGGCGGCAAGGTGCTTTTGATCGGAAATGTCATTGAGCAGTCCTTTATGCAGGGCATGAATTGGAACTTAGGCTCCGGCCTTTCCATTGTCCTTATGGTATTTGTCATCGCAAGTATGGCATTTATGAACTCGCACACAAAAGAAACGGAGGGGACAGCCGTATGGTAAAAAAAGGAATACAGCGGTTTTATCTGATTGTCATATTTTTATTTTTATACCTGCCGATCGCCGTGTTGGTCGTACTCTCCTTTAACAATTCCAAATCGCGGGTAAACTGGGGAGGCTTTACGTTCGACTGGTATATCAGTCTTTTTCAGAGCAGAAGCATTATGAACGCCTTTTACACGACAATCTTTATCACACTGACCTCGGCGGCAATCGCTACGGTTCTCGGCACGCTGGCGGCAATCGGAATCAGCGCCATGCGAAGAAGGGGAAAGGCCGTTATGCTCGGAGCGACAAACATCCCTCTTTTAAACGCCGACATCGTGACAGGGATCTCACTGATGCTTTTATTTGTTAAATTTACAAGACTGGGAATGTCCACAGTCCTTCTGGCGCATATTACATTTAATATTCCTTACGTCATATTAAATGTCCTGCCAAAGCTAAACGGTCTGTCCCAGAATACTTACGAAGCGGCTTTGGACCTTGGCGCCACTCCGCTCTATGCCTTTTACAAAATCGTCTGGCCCGATATCCGCCCCGGCGTTTTTTCCGGCTTTCTTATGGCAATGACAATGTCGCTGGACGATTTCTCTATTACCTACTTTACAAAAGGCGCCGGCATCCACACGCTCTCGACGATGATCTACACGGAACTTCGCAAGGGTATCAAACCGGAAATGTATGCGCTTTCCACGATTTTATTTTTAATTGCACTGATCCTGCTTCTCATAATGAACTACCGTTCCAGAGAAGATACGGTAACTGAAAGGAGATCATAAAATGAAACGAAAAATTTTACCGGCACTTGCCGCAGCTTCCCTCATAGCTGCATTAAGCGGTTGCTCAGGGGGCTCGGACAATTCCCTTGTTGTCCTAAATTACGGAAAATACTTAGATCCTGACGCAATCGAAATGTTTGAGGAAGAAACAGGAATCAAGATTGAATACGAAGAATACGAAAGCCCGGAAGAAATGTATACGAAATATAAGGCAGGCTCTATCGACTACGACCTTGCCTGTACCTCCGACTACATGGTACAAAAATTGATTGAAGAAGGGGAAGTCCTTGAAATGAATTATGACAATATCCCCGGCATAAAAAATCTTGATCAGACGTATTTTGAATTTTCCAAGGCTTTCGATCCCGAAAACAAATATTCCATGCCGTATTTCTTCGGAACCGTCGGTATCCTCTACAACACGAAAATGGTTGATGCCTTTGAAGTGAACACATGGGATGTACTGTGGGATGAAAAGTATTCGGGCCAGATTATCATGGAAAATTCCGTGCGCGACTCCTTTATGGTTCCGTTAAAGAAACTGGGCTACTCCCTAAATACAACGAATGAGCAGGAATTACAGGAGGCTCTTGACCTCTTGACAAAACAAAAGCCTCTCGTATACGCATACCTTGTGGACGAATCTTCTGACGAGATGGTTGCCGGAAACGCCGCAATGGCTCTTGTATACTCCGGCGAAGCTGCTGCCGCCAAAATTTATAACGAAGACCTCGATTACTCCGTACCAGATGAAGGATCTAATATGTGGATTGATTCCTGGTTTATTCCAAAAACATGTAAAAATACCGAGAACGCCGAAAAGTTTCTGGATTTCTTGTGCCGCAAGGACATCGCCATGAAAAACTTCGAATACGTCTACTATGCGACGCCAAACAAGGAAGTTTATAACGCGCTGGATGAAGAGACACAAAATGACCCTACCATCTTTCCGCCGCGTGAGATCTTGGATAACTGTGAAGTACTCTCCTCCCTGGACAGCGATTCCGTAGACTTGTACAACGATTTATGGAAAAAACTAAAATCTGATTAAAATCCGTTACAGGCTTGTAAATGATTTCTAAATTTTTTGGAAAAGACTTGCTTTTCCCTTTCACTCATGGTATTTTAAATCCACGCCGCAGCTTGGCGTGGATTTTCTATGTCGCAAATCTTTTATTTTCTTTTCATTCCCAACCAATCATTTTTACAGGAGGCTTCTTATGACTTATTCCGACTTTAAACAAAGCGTCGTTTCTTTTTTATGCAAAAATCTCGGCAATCATGCAAAAATTTCCATCCGGCCGGTTCTAAAAAATAATCATGTACAGTACGACGGTCTGATCATATTAGAAAACGGAAGCAATATTTCTCCGACAATTTATCTGAACTACTACTACCGGCTGCTGCAAAAGAAAACGCCTCTTTCCGAAATACTTTCCCAAATTCTGGACACATATCTGGCAAACAAACCGGATACGACAATCGACACCTCATTTTTCACCGATTACAACAATATTTGCCCACATATCGCCTACAAGCTTATCCATGCTTCTTTAAACGAACATCTCTTAAACGACATTCCGCACAAAAAAATTTTAGACCTTGCCATTGTGTTTTACTGCTTGCTCTCAGGTTCCGAACACGAAAACGCAACAATCCTGATTCGCAACCGGCACCTTGCGCTCTGGGGCGTGGAGCCTGAAACAATTTACCGTCAGGCGCTCTCTAACACGCCGTCCCTCCTTCCTCCCACGCTCCATGACATGAATTCGCTCCTTTTTAACCGAAAGGATTTTAACCGTGCCGACGTGCCAAAAGCTGTCCCTTCCATGTATATTCTCAGCAATACGCAAAAGCTTTACGGTGCATCCGCTATGCTCTATCCCGGCGTTTTAGAGGACTTTTCCGCCACCGTAAACGGCAGCTTCTATATCCTGCCAAGCAGCGTCCACGAAGTCATTTTACTACCGGAGAGCTCCAAATCCGTCTCCGGCACACTAAACAAAATGGTCCAAGAGGTCAATCTCTCTCAGGTGTCCCCGGAGGAAGTCCTCTCAGACCATGCTTATTACTACTCTTTAGAGGAAAGGTCCATTAAAATACTGTCGTAATCCTGTCAAAATTGTGCTGATATAGCCTGTCATAAAGCTCTGCGTACTTGTCGGCCGAGACATACATGGAATAATCCTGTTTCATTCCCCTTACGACCATATTGTTCCACTCTTCCTTATGATTCCGAAATACATTGAGTGCATACAAAATCGTATCACGCATCTCATGCGCATTATAATTTGCAAAGCTAAATCCTGTTCCGCTATGCTCATACTCATTATATGCAATTACCGTGTCCTTCAGTCCGCCCGTCTCACGGACAATCGGAACCGTTCCGTAACGGAAGCTGATCAGCTGGCTCAAACCGCATGGTTCAAACTGGGAAGGCATCAAAAACGCGTCGCTGGATGCATAAATCTTATGCGCAAGATCATCGGAATAACAATTACTCGCACTGATTAACTTCGGGTATTTTCCGGCAAAATACCGAAACATGCTCTCATAGCGTTCTTCCCCTGTGCCAAGCACTACAAACTGCATTCTTCCGTCCGAGAGCAGCGAATCCATCATATATTCTACCAGGGCAAACCCTTTCTGCTCTGTCATGCGGGAGACAATTCCGATCAACATGCTGCCGGCGTCCTCGGCGAGCCCAAGCTCACGCTGCAATGCCTGCTTATTTTTTCTTTTGCCTTCTGCAAAATCCGAAATATCAAATTGATACGGGATCAGCTTGTCCGTTTTGGGATTATATTCGTCGTAATCAATGCCGTTAACAATTCCAAAAAGCTTGTCCCGACATCCGCACATAACGCCGTCTAATCCCTCGCCGCCGCCTTCTGTTGTAATCTCATATGCATACGTCTCGCTCACCGTCGTAACCGCATCAGAAAATAGTATACCGCCCTTTAAGTAGTTCGATTCCCCATATGCCTCCAGTGCCTTAGGCGTAAACAAGCTCTCCGGAAGCCCCGTAATGTCCCTGACAGCTTTTAATTTCCAGCGGCCCTGAAATTTCATATTGTGTATCGTATACACGGTGTACATATTCTGGTAAAACGCTTTATCCTTATATAAGGTATTCAGATACACCGGAACCAACCCCGTCTGCCAGTCGTGACAATGTACAATATCCGGCCTGAAATCAATGTACGGCATCGCTTCTATCACTGCCTTCGAAAAAAATGCAAACTTTTCGACATCCTCATAAATATTATTATACGGACTCATTCCCGCAAAATAAAATTCGTTATCAATGAAATAATATGTAATACCATCATACACCGCAGACAGTATTCCGACATATTGTTTTCTCCACCCCAAATCCAAATAAAAATGAGATTCAAATTTCATCTGTTCCCGCATTTTTTCTGATATACAAAGATATCTTGGCAATATAATGCGGACATCAAATTTCTTTTTGTCATAATATTTCGGCAGCGCTCCGGCAATATCTGCCAATCCCCCCGTCTTCACAAACGGAACCGCCTCTGACGTTACAAATAATACTTTTTTCATTGTATACCCCCAACAAATGAGCTTTCTTGTCATCTATCTTGATTATACAACAATCCCATAAATTAGCAAGTTATTTTTACGTATTCAATTTGTACTCCAGACGTATTTTATCCGCAATCAACGCAATAAACTCAGAATTTGTCGGTTTCCCCTTGCCGTTATTGATCGTATACCCAAAGAGCTCGTCGATCGTGTCCATTTTTCCTCTGCTCCACGCCACTTCAATAGCATGTCGAATTGCACGCTCCACACGGCTTGGCGTGGTCTGGAAATTTTTTGCGATCGTCGGATAGAGAATCTTTGTGATAGAATTGAGCATCTCTATATCATTGACAGACATAATGATTGCCTCCCGCAGATACTGATATCCTTTTATGTGAGCAGGCACACCGATCTCATGTATAATATTGGTCACATCACTCTCCAGATTACGCTCCGAAAATTCCTTTGTTTTTTCGTATGCGTTCACCTTACGCATATCGCTCCTTTTCATCTCATTCTGTTCTTTTACACGTTTGATCCTGCTTAAAACCATCTGGTTATCAAACGGCTTCATTATGAAATATTCTGCGCCAAGATTAAAGGCATCTTCCGTTATTTTTTCCTGTCCGATTGCACTTATCATGATGAATGCAGGATGCTTTTTTATCGCCTTATCGCCGTTTACACGGCTCATTACACCTAATCCGTCTAACTTTGGCATGACAATATCCAATAAAACGACATCCGGCTCCTTCTGTTTTATCAATTCGTATGCTTCTTCTCCATCTTTCGCGGTTCCGACAACCTGTAATTCTTCATCACTTTTGACGATTTCTCCTAAAATCCGTACCATTCTCTCATTATCATCTGCAATCGCAACATTAAGCTTCTCCATGTCCCAACCTCCTGGCCTTATTCAACGTACTGTTCCCTTATTATATCACAGCAACGGCACAATTTGTATAATACTGGTATTGTGAGCCGGGATTTTGTCGAATCCTGTCAGTAACTACGAATTGTTTTTGAGCATATCTTCTATGAATATTCCGTATCCCTTTTTGGAATTCTGGATAAATACATGCGTCACTGCACCGACAATTTTTCCGTTTTGGATGATCGGCGAACCGCTCATTCCCTGTACAATTCCCCCCGTCTTCTCCAAAAGCTTTTCGTCCGTGACCTCAAACATAATTTCTTTATACTCCTCGTCCTCATGATAGTCAATCTCTGATATACGAATTGCGTAAGTATTCATTTGATTATCCACGGATGTAATAATTTCAGCCTCTCCCTGACTGATTTCCTGCTTGAATCCAACCGGAAGCGCCATTTTTAAATCCTCCGGAACTGCTTCCATGCTCCCGTAAATTCCGGCCTGCGTATTTTTTTCTATATCCCCGAGCCGGCCGTCCTCCGTATAATTAATAACCCCCGTCAGTTCTCCGGGTGTCCCGCTTTCGCCCTTTACAACCCCGATAATATCGCTCTCATAGAGTACGCCGTCCTTCAGGCTCAGCATCACTCCGGTATCCGCATCACTGACACCGTGGCCAAGCGCACCGTATTTCTGGTTTTCTGTCACATAAGTCAATGTCCCGATACCTGCCAGATCATCTCTCACCCATAGCCCGATTTTATATGCTCCCTGGTCACTCTCCACCGGATTAACCGCAACCTCAATCAGTGAGCCCTCACGCAAAATCTTTAAGATGACTTTTTCGCCCCCGCAATTGCTGACAGCCTCAATCAGCTGTTCTTTTGTCTCAACTGTCTCTCCGTTTACCTGCTGTATATAATCTCCGCTCTTAACAAGATTTTCCGCCGGAGACTCCACCTCCCCGCTTCTTCCGGTAATTTTACCTGTTCCAATTACTAAAACACCGTCCGTCTGCACATAAATGCCTACCGGTGTTCCTCCCACAATCACGGAGACCTGCTCCGTCACCTGCGCATTGACCTCTTTTACCGGAATAAACCCGAACAACTTACATTGATATGTGAAATTCTGCTGCGTGACATCGACATCCGATGAGCTTCCTCCCCTGTAAGAGCTGATATTTCCTGCCGCCGCCCTTGCCGTTTGTTCTGTATCCGTGAATATAACCGGCAAGGGCAGATTGATTTCCTCCGAATCCCCATGTACATATATATTATCCGGAATTGCATGGAGCAGCGCAGCATATGCAAAGGCCGCCACAGCCAAAAGCTGTGCTCCCCAGATTTTCGCCGCCTCCCTCTGAAACAGACGAAATAAATTTTTTTTCTTTTTTTCCTTCATGACATTTCCCTTCCCATCATACAAAATCAACTAAATTTTCCCATACAAAAAAAGAGATACCAGACGTATCTCTTTTTAGTATGTAACAATCTTTATTTTTCAATCTATGAATTTTTAGAATTTTGCGCCAATATTTTCATTTCTCTTGCGCTCTCCACAACGGTATCCGTGATTTTCACACCTCCGAGCATCCTCGCAAGCTCTAAAATATCCTCATCGTCCTTCAATTTTCGAATCTGTGAGATCGTACTTTTGCCCACAACGGCCTTTTCAATCAGATAGTGGCTGTCCGCCATCGCCGCGATCTGAGGAAGATGCGTAATACAAATAATCTGATGGCTCTTTCCGATCACATCCATCTTCTCCGAGACCGCCTGTGCTGTTCTCCCGCTGATACCCGCATCAATCTCGTCAAAAATCAGGGTTCCGATTTTATCGTTTTCTGCAAGTACCGTCTTTATCGCCAGCATAATACGCGACAACTCACCGCCGGACGCAACCTTCCCAAGCGACTTTAGCGGTTCTCCCGGATTGGTGGAAATTAAAAATTCGGCCTCGTCAAACCCGTTGGCAGTGTAATCCGAAAGCTGTAAAAATTCCATGGAAAAACGCACATCAAGAAAATTCAAATCGACCAGAGCGTCCTGCACCAATGCGGTCAGTTTTTTTGCGTACTTTTTGCGAATACGGGAAATTTTTTCCGATAATTTCTGTATCGTTTGGCGCGCTGCTTCCAGATCGCCCGTTAATTTTGCATGATATTCATCAAAATTTCGGAGCTTTTCAATTTCGTTTTGCTTCTCTTTGCAGCTCTCTAAAATCTGCTCAATGGAATCTCCATATTTTGCTTTTAAATGATTTATTTCGTCAAGACGCATCTGCGCCCCCGCAAATGCCTCCTCGTCAAACTCCGCATCCGCCATGTAATCCGCAAGTTCTCTGTTAAAATCATTCAAAAGACTGTCAATCTCCGTCAATTGATCCGCCAATCCATGCACTGCTTCATCAAAGGCTTCCACACTGCCAAGCTCACGCAGGGCACGCCCGATGCATTCGCTGGCCCCTTCTTCCATAGAAGACGTCATTTCCTGCGCCATGCCAAGTGCCTCCATAATTCTCCTGCTATGGGACATTCTCGTGAAATCCGTCTCAAGACGCGCATCCTCGCCCGGACAAAGCGATGCCGTCTCAATTTCATTTACCTCATATTCCAATAGAGAAAGCTCTCTCTTTCGCGATTCCTCGTCCGCCGAAAGCTCCAAAAGCTCTCGTTTTACGGACTGATAATGCGCGAACTCCTTCTTTAATGTTTCTTTTGGCCCTTCCAGTTCTTCCTTCGCATAATCGTCGAGAATTTCCAGATGCTTTTTCTTTTTTAAAAGAGACTGGTGTTCATGCTGTCCATGGATATCAATCAAAAGTGACGCCGCCTCCCGCATTTTCGATGCCGGAACGCTCTCCCCGTTAATCCTCGCCACACTTCTTCCGCCCGTAATCCTGCGGCTCATAATCAGCGAATCGTCCTCCGTGAATATCTCCATTTGCTCTAATTGCCTTCTTGTCTGTGCGTCGGGCACATCGAAAATCAACTCCACAAACGCCGGTTCCCCGCCGTCGCGCAGCATTTCCTTTGATATTTTCTCTCCAAGAGCCAAATTTATTGAGCCGATAATAATAGATTTTCCGGCTCCTGTCTCTCCCGTCAGGATATTTAAACCCGACGTAAAGTCCACTTCCGCCTCGTCAATCAGAGCAAGATTTTTTACATGCAGATTCCGTAACATATTCTCTCCTTCTACTCTCCCACAATCTTTCGAAGTCTTCCCATTAAAGTGACGGTATCCTCCACAGTGCGGACCGCACACATAATCGTGTCGTCCCCCGCAATGCTTCCCACAATCTCATGGCAGTCCATGGCATCAAGAGCCGCCGCCACCGCCATCGCCATTCCTGATACCGTCTTTATCACCAGAATATTCTGCGCCATATCCATAGATACAAACCCGTCCCGAAAAACACGGGTATACTTTTTTGTCATTTCCTGATTCCGCTCAGACAACACTGCATATTTCTGTCTGCCGTCCCGAATTGCTACCTTTGTAAGCTTTAACTCCCGTATATCCCTTGACACCGTTGCCTGCGTCACGTGATACCCCTCTCTCTCCAGATGCTCCGAGAGCTCATCTTGGGTACCAATCTCGTGCCTTTGTATCAATTCCAGAATCTTTGCATGCCTGCCTGCCTTCATACTTCCCCTCCTCCTTAGCGTCAGGTATAAGTCTGCATCTTTTTGCGCAGTATCTCCAGAAAACTGATTTTACTGATTTTTAAGACCCTCACCGATACCTGAGCCTTATGTACAATGATGCGGTCTCCGACCTCCAGACGAATGTGGTTGTCACCGTCAAAGCTAACCTCCACCTGTTCATCCTTTTCACTTCTGCGGCAGCCGATTTCAACCTCCACCTCGTCCTCCGGACTGATTACAATACTTTTGGAATTCAGTGTATGGGCATTGATCGGCGTCATCAAAAGCATTTTGGCCTTCGGATCGACAATCGGTCCTCCTGCCGACATACTGTATCCGGTAGATCCGGTAGGCGTCGCCAAAATGATTCCGTCCGCCTTAAACGAATACAGATACTCCCCGTTGACATATACATTGAGATTCACGATTTGAAGCGCCCCGCTTCTGTGGATCACAATGTCATTCAGCGCGGTTATCTCCCTTGTCCGCTCCTGTCCTTTAAGCGCATATCCCGAAAGCATCATACGCTCCTCCAACAGATAATGTTCCGCAAACAGCTCGTCTATGGCATTCTCAACCGTATGCTCCTCCAATTCACAGAGATACCCAAGCTTTCCCATATTCACACCGACCAACGGTATTCCAAACGCAACGATATCTCTCGCTGCACGAATCAAGGTCCCGTCCCCTCCGATTACGATAATGCACTCCGTCCTATCCGGTATCTCCAAACTTTTTGCAGCATGGCTTCCATGCTCATCCACACTCACCGCATAGGATGCACTTCCGCCCTTTCCCTCTATATATGAAATTATGCTTCTCGTCAAACGCATTTCCTCATCCTTCAATGCATTTGTGATTATAAAAAAATGTTTCATTTTATGATAATGACGTATGGGCAGCTTCCACAACTGCCTTGACGTCAACGGCCTCCTTACCTGTCCCTTCGCTTCCCTTTTGTATATACAAAAGATATTCAATGTTGCCCTCCGGCCCCTTAATCGGAGAATATGTAAGTCCAAGAGCCGTAAATCCCAACTCACCTGCAAACGCAGCCACCTTATTGATCACTTCCTCATGTACGGACGGTTCCCTGACCACTCCCTTTTTTCCGACCTTCTCCCGTCCGGCCTCGAACTGCGGCTTAATCAGACAAACCATCCTGCCACCGTCTCTTAGAAGCTCTCTTGCCGGAAGCAGAATCTTGGTCAATGAAATAAACGAGACATCTACCGAAGCAAAATCCAGCGCCTCTCCAATATCCTCCGGTGTCACATAGCGGATATTCGTCTTCTCCATACAGACAACACGCGGATCCCCTCTCAGCTTCCATGCAAACTGCCCATACCCCACATCCACGGAATAGACCTTTTTCGCGCCGTTTTGCAGCATACAATCCGTAAAACCGCCCGTAGAAGCCCCGATGTCCATACACACCGCACCCTCTAAGGCAATTCCATACTGCTCCATCGCTTTCTCCAATTTCAAGCCGCCGCGGCTGACATACTTTAAAGTATCGCCCCGGACCTCAATCGCCGCTTTCGTATCGAAGGACTGTCCCGCCTTATCCTCACGCTGCCCGTCCACAAAGACATTTCCCTCCATAATCATCGTCTTAGCCTTCTCCCTGGATGGAGCAAGCCCTCTCTCTACAAGTAATACGTCTAATCTCTCTTTCATAGATTTGCTTCAACCACCTCTACCACAGATTCTGCGTCAATCCCGGTCTCATGGTATAAGATATCGACACTGCCATGCTTCACATATTCATCTCTTATCGCAACGGAAATACATTTTACAGCTATCCCGGCCGTCGTATAAAAAATCCTGACCATCTCACCGAAACCGCCGTGACTAACATTCTCCTCCATTGTTACAACAAGCGAATGACGTCCCGCAACTTTCCTCAGCATGTCTTTATCCAATGGCTTGGCAAAACGGGCATTGACAAGACTCACCTTATGACCTTTGGACTTTAGTATATTTCTGACAAGCTCCGCCGTCTTTACCATACTCCCAAGAGCGATGAGTGCAATTTCTTCTTCATCATAGATGAGTTCGCACTTACCATACTCAACCGGCGCGCGAAATTCCTTTAAGCCGTCATACGCCTCTCCTCTCGGATACCTGACCGCAATCGGCGCATTAAAATTCAATGCAAACTTAATCATATCGGAAAGCTCCCACTTATTCTTTGGAGCCATAATTGTCATATTCGGAATAATTGACAAGTAGGATATATCAAAAATTCCCTGGTGCGTCTCACCGTCGCTTCCGACAATTCCTGCCCGGTCAATCGCAAACACAACCGGAAGCTTCTGAATACATACATCATGTAAGATCTGGTCATACGCTCTCTGTAAAAACGAGGAATATACTGCCACAATCGGCTTTAAGCCTGCCGCCGCAAGACCCGCGGCAAATGTCACTGCATGCTCCTCTGCAATTCCCACGTCAAAAAAACGCTCCGGAAACATGTTGCGGAAACGCTTTAAACCTGTCCCGTCCGCCATGGCAGCCGTCACAGCCACCACCTTCTCATCTCTGTCCCCAAGCTTTCTCATAACAGTGGAAAAAATATCCGTATAATTCGCTTTTACCCTGCTCTTTGCCGGAAGCCCCGTATCAATACAAAACGGCTCCGTGCCATGAAAACGCGCAGGATGGCGTTCTGCCGGCGCATAGCCCTTTCCTTTTTCGGTAAGGACGTGCACCAGGACGGCCCCGTCCACCTTCGCGGCCTCCTTTAAAACCTTAATCATCGCCGGAATGTCATGTCCGTCCACAGGCCCCAAATACAAAATTCCCATATTCTCAAAATACATGCCCGGTATCACAAGCTGTTTTAACCCGCTCTTCGTCCGCCGTATCCGCTCCACAATGCGCTCCCCATATTTCGGAATATTGCTTAAGGAATTTGTAATTCCTGTTTTTAGCTCCTTATAAGATTCCGCCGTCCTAAGTCCCGACAGATATTTGGATATGCCGCCTACATTTTCGGAAATCGACATATTATTGTCGTTTAAGATCATAATAAAATTGGTATCCAGCTTGGACGCGTTGTTCAATGCCTCATAAGCCATTCCCCCCGTCAGCGCCCCGTCGCCGATTACGGAAATGACTTTATAATTCTCCCCCTTGATTTCTCTCGCCATCGCATAACCAAGCCCCGCCGAAATTGACGTAGAACTGTGTCCGGTGTCAAAGCTGTCACAGTTACTCTCATGTCGCTTCGGGAAACCGCTCATTCCGCCGTATTTCCGCAAATTATCAAATCCCGCCCTGCGTCCCGTCAAAAGCTTATGCGTGTAGGACTGATGTCCCACATCCCATATAATCTTATCCTTTGGCAGCTCAAAAACCAGATGAAGAGCCATGGTAAGCTCTACAACGCCAAGATTAGAAGCCAGATGCCCCCCGCTTACGGAAAGCTTCTCAATAAAAAACTCCCGAATTTCCTGCGCCAGCAAGTCCCAATCACGCTGATCTATTTTTTTTATGTCATTTTCTTTTTCAATTTTTTCTAATACCATATCGGTACCTCGTTATTTTTCTCTATGTATTAAATAGGATAAAAGCTCCGCCAAAAATTCATTCTTTACAACAAGCGCTTCTAATTTTTTTATGGCCTCCAGAGACAGACGCTCCACATCCTTCGCCGACTTTTCAAGTCCCTCGTATGTAACATAGGTCGCCTTGCCGTTCTTTTCATCACTGCCAACCGGCTTTCCGAGAACTTCCCCCGTACTTGTCACATCTAAGATATCGTCCTGTATCTGAAACGCAAGACCGACGCAGTTCGCAATCTCCGAAATTTGATTCTGCTCGTTTCTGGTCGCTCCCGCCAAGATCGCCCCAATCAACATAGAGGCTTCTATCAACGCCCCCGTCTTTAAGCGGTAAATAAAATCAAGCTGCTCTCTTGTAACTTCCTTTGTCCCGTCAGTCTCTATGTCAACGGTCTGTCCCCCAATCATACCGTATATTCCGGCTTTCGAAGAAAGTACCTGAAGCGCTCTTACAACGTTACGATTCTCCGGCTCAATCTCCAACGCCCCGACTGCCGTCTCAAACGCCAGATTTAAAAGTCCGTCCCCGGCCAAGATTCCAATCGCCTCTCCGTAGACAACATGCGTTGTCTTACGGCCGCGCCTGTATTCATCATTATCCATCGCCGGAAGATCATCATGCACCAGAGAATACGTGTGAATCATTTCAATGGCCGCCATAAACGGCTCAATCACTTCCGACTTACCGCCAAACATGCGGTACGTCTCCTGCATCAGCATCGGACGCAAACGTTTTCCGCCCGCCTTTACACTGTAATTCATCGCTTCGATGACCGTTTTTTGATATCCCGTCTCCTTTGGCAGATATTTTCCTATAATTTCCTCAATTGCTGCTGCCCGAAGGGCGATTTGTTCCTTTATCTCCATCTCAGACTCCTATAAGATTTCTAATTCTCCCTGCTCATTTAACACAAGCATCTGCTTTTCAACCTTTTCTATCTTATCATTACATTCTTTTATCTTTTTCATTCCCTTTTCATACATTTTAAATGCATCTTCCAAAGAAACGTCCGCTTCTTCCAGCCCGCCGATCAGCTCTTCAATCTGCAAAAAGCATTCCTCCAATGTTTCCTCGCTCTTCTCACTTTGTTCCTTCTCATTCTCTGCTTTCTGTCGCATTGTTGCTCCTCTCCTTTCCCTCTGTCCGAGTCACAGAGGCATAGATTGTTCCGTTGAGTACATGAATCCCCAGCTCCTCACCGGTCTGCACCTGGTGAATATCATGAATCCCTCTCCCGCTTCGCCCTGCAACAAATGCATACCCCTGCCAAAGCCTTTTCAGCGGAGAAAGTCCGTCCAGCTTGCCTGCAAAAAACTCCAGCTGCCGCTTTCTTGCTAAGAGCAGATCACGCATCCCCCGCTCCAGCTTTTCCTCCAGGCTCATTGCATACTGGCGTTTCTGATTCAGCCGATTCCTCGGACTTAAATATTTCAGCTGCTTTTGCAGCTGCTCTAGCTGCCTGTGTGCCCCTGTAAGCTGCGCACCCATATTCTTCTCCAAAAGAACGCGGCAGTTTCCAAGTCTCTCATAAAATGCACGGATATCAAAAACCGCAAGCTCCGCTGCCGCTGAGGGCGTCGGCGCGCGCATATCCGCAACATAATCAATAATCGTTGTGTCCGTCTCATGTCCCACCGCTGAAATTACAGGCGTCTCACATTCAAATACGGCCCTCGCCACGATTTCCTCATTAAACGCCCACAAGTCCTCAATCGAGCCGCCGCCTCTCCCGACAATCAATACGTCGAGCCCCATATCATCAAGCGCATGGATACCGTTTACAATGCTGGCCGCCGCACCCTCCCCCTGCACCAATGCGGGGTATAAAATCAGCTGCACATATGGGTTTCTCCTGCCGGAAATATTGCGGATATCCTGGATGGCCGCGCCGGTAGATGCCGTCACAATACCCACACGCATTGCAAACTCAGGAATCGGCTTTTTATATTCCGGAGCAAACATTCCCATTTCCTCCAGCTCTTTTTTGAGCGCCTCGTATCTTAAGTATAATTCTCCCGTTCCCGCCGGAATAATTTCTCTGGCGTATAACTGGTATTTGCCGTCCCTCTCATAGACTTCTATGGAACCGGATGCCACGATATGATCTCCGTCGCGCATCGGAAAGGATAGTCCTTTGCGGTTCCCCGCAAACATTACCGCATTTAATGCGCTGCCCTCGTCCTTAATCGTAAAATAAATATGGCCCGACGTGTGATACTTGCAGTTTGACACTTCCCCGCTTACCGAAATGCGGTGCAGCATAAAATCCTGTGCGAACATATTCTTTATATATTGATTTATCTTCGCTACACTATATATATTCTTTGTCATGCAATCTTTGCCAATACCCCGTTAATAAATGAAGGCGAATCGTCGGCGCCATACCGCTTCGCAAGCTCCACCGCCTCGTTAATCGCCACCCCGACCGGGATATCCTCCTCATATTTCATTTCATACACAGCCAGTCTGATGATGGTAAGCTCCACCTTCCCCATCCTCGTCGTCTTCCAGCCATGTGCCGCCTCATTGATCAATTGGTCAATTTCCTCAAGTCTTGCCAGTACATCATCACACTTATGCTCCATATAGCTCTGATTGGCTTTCGTAGCAGTCTCCACCCCGTCCAGCGACAAATGAAACTGTTCTTTGATATCCGCTTCCTCATAAAATTCTATACGGAATAGCATCTTAAAAATCTGTTCCCTAAGTTCTCTTCTATTCATACTGGTTCCTCTCAATAATGTCTTTCCTATAATAAATAGAACAAAAGTGCGCTTCGCACACCCTCGCGGATTAACAACTTTCAATGCGCAGCT
>CANOCV010000023.1 GCA_947564465.1 uncultured Roseburia sp.
CTAAGGATGAATGGAGAGAGATTAAAGGAAGCTTTATGGCCAACTGGACAGGAGATCTCAAAAAAGCAGTGCTGTAAACGGGTATGTCCCTTTTTATCTTCATCTCGCTTAAACAGTTGTTGTATAACATACGAACCTCTCTGTTTTGCAAAGGAAGAGCGGATTTTTTCAGAGAGTTTAAGCGTGATCTTGATTTTACCACTAATAACAGCATTGCAAGGATGCCGATCAGCCATATTCCAAACAGTATGAGTCCGATAATAGACGGCGTTTTGCTGCTGACAGACAGCGCAAAGTCATTTATCTGTTTTGTAGTGCCGGACACACTCACATTTACCGCTGTTTCTGCAACAGTTTCCATATTTGGCGACGCTGCTTTTTTCAATTTGTCAAGCCATAAGAAAACCTGTGAAAGCCGGGTCGGGCGGACAGGAAGAAATGGAACTGCCAGCAGCCCAAGCAGCAGAAACCATAAATTGTACTGCATCCGGCTGGTCAGATGGTTTCTCAATGCCCGCTTGACTATGAGAAGTACGCTTATGATAGCGCAGATTAAAATATTGCAAAGAAAAAAACGTATTCCGAAATCTGCCATGTTAAGCCCTCCTTTCATTGGTGCTGATCGGTGCGTGTTTCCATATAACTTTCATCACTTCAAATTCTGCTTCTGAAATCTGCGGCAATCCCTTCATTTTTTGAACCCCGCTCAATTCTTACGAATGTAATATATTATAGTGTATAAAATGTGAAATGTCAATTTAGCTTTCTGACGCGGATACGTTAAAATTCATTTCACCGGCAGCTGGGCAGGGGCAGACGAAACAAATCGTCTGCCCCTGCCCGGTTCTCTCTTTTCTTCAGACGCAAGTCTGCGAGTGACCAAAAACGCTTTGCCATATACAAATTTATTTTTCCGCTGAAAGGAGCTTTCGTATTTCTTCTGCCGCCAAATCCATTGAAACACTGGCAGAAAAGCTTTTATCCCTCGAAACAACCTCAACGACATTTTGTTTTATGTTCCGGGGACTGACAATCACTCTAAGCGGTACGCCGATAAGGTCGGCGTCCGAGAACATGACGCCGGCGCTGACCCTTCGGTCATCATAAATGACCTCCACACCGCTGCTTTGCAGTTCCTCGTACAGTTTGTCGGCATAATCCTTAACCCCGGCATCATCAGCGCGAACAGCGCAGAGATGTACCTGCCACGGCGCCACCGACAAAGGCCAGATCGGACCATGCTCATCGTGATGCGCCTCACAGATGGAAGCGGCAAGTCTGCCGATGCCGATACCGTAGCAGCCCATGACCGGATACTGCGCTTCTCCGCTGCCATCAATATAGGTCATATTCATAGACTTGGTGTACTTGGTTCCGAGCTGGAAGATATTGCCCACCTCAATGCCGCGGGATACCGTGATTGAGGGCTTTCCGCAGTGCGGGCAGATGCCGCCTTTTTGTATTTTGGCAAAATCATGGTACTCTGCGCCTTCAATGTCACGCTCCATATCCAAGCCGGTGTAGTGATACTCACAGACGTTCGCGCCGCAGGAGAGATTGTTCATGCCTTCAAGGGAACGGTCATACAGAACGGTGAAATTTCCTTTTAGATTGACAGGCCCGATATATCCTGCCTTAAGCCCGCTTTCATCGGTAATAACCGCCGGATGGATGTCACAGCCTAAATAGTTTGTGAGCTTGGTTTCATTGACCTCAAGATCGCCGCGGATAAACAATACAATATAATGGTCATCAAAATTGCGCTGATAGACGACCGCCTTGCAGGAAGTCTTTTCGTCACAATGTAGAAATCCGCAAACGTCCTCAATGGTGTGAATGTCCGGCGTGTGTACCAAAACAAGTTCTTGGGAAGCATCGTTTCTCCTATTATGGATAATACATTCTGCCGCCTCCATATTGGCACGGTAGTCACACTCCGTACAGATAGCAATAGAATCTTCACCGACCGGGGTAAGCAGCATAAATTCGTGGGAGATATTACCGCCCATCATACCGGAGTCGGAAGCAACCGAAATAACCTCCGGCAGGCCCGCTCTTGCATAGATGCGCTCATAAGCCTTATGACATTTATCGTAATAATTCTCTAAATCCGCCTGACTGGTATGGAAAGAGTAGGCGTCTTTCATTGTAAATTCACGGACACGGATAAGTCCTGCCCTCGGCCTTGCTTCATCACGGAACTTCGTCTGGATCTGATATATCATAAAAGGATATTTCAGATAGCTCTGCCCGAAATCACGCACAAGATGAACGGCGGCTTCTTCATGTGTCATACCAAGCACAAGAGGACTTCCGCTGCGGTCATTAAAGCGGGCCATTTCTTTGCCGATGCTCTCGTATCTGCCGGATTCCTGCCAGATAGAAGCGGGCATAACGACGGGAAACTGCACTTCCTGTCCGTCAATGGCGTCCATTTCCTCACGAATGATCTGCTCGATCTTGCGTGTCACTCTTTTCAGCGGCAGATAGGACGAAAAGATACCGTTTGCCACATACTTCATATAACCGCCGCGCACCATCAGGGCATGGCTGTCAATGTTACAGTCTGACGGTCTTTCCCGGAAACGCTCTCCGACAAGTTTTTCTAATTTCATAAAGGATACCTCCGTATTTTGTTTTTGAACACTTACGGAACCTGCCACCGGCAGCTTCCTTCGGATGTATGGCAACAAAAAAGCCCTGAGCCGACATTACATCAGCTTAGGGCGAACTAAAGACAAGTCCGTGGTACCACCTAAATTCGGAATGATCCGCACTTTCCGGCACAAGGGAAAATCCGATGCCATATCTCTGTAACGGGAGAACCCGGTGAGGCTTACTGTCAGTTCGGCTCACAGCTCAAAGACCGGTTGGGCATCTTTTCAATAAAGGCTTGCACCGGCCGCCTTCTCTCTGAAAATCCGAGATGCTTACTATTTCTTATCATAGCTTTTGTGTTCAATTTAATAATTTATATCACAAAAGATAATGGCTGTCAAGAGTTCATGGTTCTAATGGATTTTTCGAATTATTTTAACAGGCTGTCCATCAAAATGGCGTACACATCATCACATGCGTTTTTCCAATTGCGGCAGATTGCCTCCGCCTGTTCTTTTGTTTTGACAGTCAGTGTCAGATCAAGGCGTGAAATACCGTTTTCCTTGATTTGGCATCGTGCGGCGTATTTTTGCCCGGAAGTTTTATAGAAATCGGCAAGAATGGAGTTTTTGTTTTTGAATTCCATTTTATTTTCGGAGAAGTAAAGATAAACGTCCTCACGGATGGAGTCGGATATTTTATCCTGAAAATATTTTAAAGTTCCGCTTCCGCCGGAGGTTATCCGGTATTGTGTATTACTGTGGGTGGATTCGGCGCGGATCAGGTCGGAATCAAGTAAGTCGTGGATGGCCTGTTGAACTGTAAAATAGTCAGTATATTCCTTCTCTAAAAAGAAATCGGATATTTGGGTATTCGCCAACGGAAAGTCGACGTTTTCCAGCATATACAGAATGATCAGTTTGTAGAGAGTATTCGGTTCTGCCATATAGTTATTCCTTTCTGTCTGTCAAAGAAGATGGCGGGTAAAATTTTCCCTGCCAAAGATCTAAAAGCTTCATGTTTTTGTGAATCAGGTTCAGGACACGTTTTTTGTCGGCGCTCCACGTCGGAGCAATTAAAAGATTTTTCGGACCGTCTCCAGTGATACGGTGAATGACCATGCCGGCAGGCAGGCGGGCTAAGCATTGCGGAATGAATGCGCAGTAATCTTCCATGGTAAATAAAGGAAACGGGCGCTTCTCATAATAATCCGCAAGATCCGTACCTTTTAATATATGCAGAAGCTGGAGCTTGATTCCCGAAACGGGAAGAGAGGCAACCTTATCGATAGAGGCTAACATCATTTCTTTTGTTTCATTTGGAAGTCCAAGAATCAGATGGACAATTACAGGAAGTCCGGCCGAGTGCAGGCGGGAGACGGTATCTAAAAAGCAGTCGAGGGTAAAACCGCTTCGGATGAACGCGGCGGTGGAGGCGTGGATTGTTTGAAGTCCCAGCTCAATCCATATAGGTTTTATGCGACTAAGTTCCGTCAAAAGAGAGAGGACATCCGCATCAATACAATCCGGTCTCGTAGCGATGGAAAGAGCGGCAATATCAGGGTGGGAGAGTGCCTCAAGGTAGATACTGCGCAGATAGGAGATATCTGCATAAGTATTTGTGTATGCCTGAAAGTAGGCTATAAACTTTTTGCAGTTTGTTTTGCCGGCAAGCCTGACCTTTTCCTGTCGGATTTGTTGCGTGACGGAAAGCGAGGGATGGCCGGCAAAATCTCCGGAGCCGCCGGCAGAGCAGAAGATGCAGCCGCGATTTCCAAGTGTGCCGTCGCGGTTCGGGCAGGTCATGCCGCCGTTTAAGGAAAGGCGGTAGACCTTCTCGCCGTATGTCTGTTTTAAATAACAATTCAGGGAATAATATCGTTTCCCGTCCTCGTAATATCCGTAATTTTTTGTATTCATATCAATCTGAAGTGATATGTGATTTTACGGCCTCGCTGACAGCTTTGGCAACGCGCGGGTCAAACGGTTCCGGCATGATATAATCTTCGTTTAATTCCTCGTCTGACACAAGCCCGGCAATGGTTTTTGCGGCAGCAAGCTTCATCTCCTCGGTAATGCGCGCTGCGCGTCCTTCTAAAGCACCTTTAAAAATGCCCGGAAAAGCAACTACATTGTTGATCTGATTCGGGAAATCGCTTCTGCCGGTACCGATGATTCTTGCTCCGGCGGCTTTGGCGTCATCCGGCATGATTTCAGGGATCGGATTTGCCATGGCAAAAACGATGGCATCTTTGTTCATGGTAGCTACCATTTCAGGAGTTAAGACATTAGGAGCGGATACCCCGATAAAAATATCGGTATTTTTTACGGCATCGGCCAGAGTTCCGGTCTGATTGTCAAGGTTGGTAAGCTCGGTCATTTTCTTTTGCATCCAGTTTAATGTCGGGTAATCTTTGCTGATGATTCCCTTGCTTGCGCACATTGTAATATGGCGGAAGCCGTAGGACAAGAGCAGCTTGGCGATTGCAACCCCGGCCGCTCCCGCACCGTTTACGACAACGCGGCAGTCTTCCTTTTTCTTACCTGTTATCTTTAAGGCGTTGATTGTGGCGGCGAGCACTACGATTGCCGTGCCGTGCTGGTCATCGTGAAAGACAGGGATATCTAAAAGCTCTTTTAAGCGCTCCTCAATCTCAAAGCAGCGCGGCGCAGAGATGTCTTCTAAGTTAATGCCGCCGAAGCCCGGCGCAAGGTTTTTTACGGTGTTTATAATTTCATCCGTATCCTGCGTATCAAGGCAGATCGGGAATGCGTTTACATCGCCGAATTCTTTGAATAAGACGCATTTTCCCTCCATAACCGGCATGGCGGCGTACGGGCCGATGTTGCCTAAGCCCAGCACAGCGCTTCCGTCGGAGATGACGGCAACGGTGTTGGATTTGATGGTGTATGTATAGGCCTCGTCCTTGTTTTGGTGGATAATTTCGCAGGGCGCGGCAACACCCGGCGTATATGCGATGGCAAGGTCGTCTCTGGTTTTTACCGGAGATTTGGAAACCGTTTCCAGCTTGCCGTTCCATTCTTTGTGCATTAAAATTGCCTTTTCGTTTGTGTCCATAAATTCTCTCCTCTTGTTGCTTATTTCCTATTAATAGTATTATCATAGCATGATTGTCCACATCCAAAGGAGGTGAACAGTAACATCATAGCATTAAAAAAATAACAAATCAAGAAAAATAGGACTTCCTATTTCAAATCAAGTAGTGTATAATATGTCGTGAATCAAATCTTAAGAATCATTGAGAGTCTGACGATATTTCATCGAAAGAATTCCTGCAAGTGAGAGAATTATTATAGATAGAAGTATTATGTATGGGTTTAAAGGAGAATTTATGAGAGAAAAGTATGAGAGCCTTTCTGTGTCTGTTTTGCGCGACGTGGCAAAAACAAGGGGAATTAAGAACACATCAACAATGAAGAAGGCACAGTTGGTGGATGCAATGCTGGCTGAGGATGAAAAAACCACAGTATCGACCGAAAAGCAGCCGGAAAAGACAGAAGAGAAGCCGGAGCAAAGATATGAGGATTTAGACAGCGGGCAGATTGCAAACGGAATCTTAGAGGTTATGCCGGACGGATATGGTTTTATCCGCTGTGAGAATTATCTTCCGGGCGAAAATGACGTTTATGTATCACCGTCCCAGATACGTCGTTTTAATTTGAAGACGGGTGATATTATTATGGGGAATACGAGAATAAAAACACAGTCGGAGAAATTTTCGGCGCTGCTGTATATTACAACCATTAACGGAATCCACCCGGCGGAGGCGGCAAAACGGAAAAATTTCGAGGATTTAACACCGATTTTTCCGAATGAGCGGGTTCGTCTGGAGAATGGAAGCGGCAATATGGCAATGCGCATTGTAGATATAGTTTCTCCGATTGGAAAAGGACAGCGAGGTATGATTGTGTCGCCGCCGAAGGCCGGCAAGACAACCTTGTTAAAAGAAATTGCAAAGTCCGTTACCAGCAATAATCCTGACATGCATTTGATTATTCTGCTTATCGATGAGCGTCCGGAGGAGGTTACGGACATTAAGGAGGCGATTGAGGGCAGAAATGTGGAGGTTATATACTCTACATTTGACGAGCTTCCGGATCATCATAAGAGGGTATCCGAGATGGTGATTGAGCGCGCGAAACGTCTTGTGGAGCACAAGAAGGATGTGATGATACTGCTTGACAGTATTACGAGACTGGCCAGAGCCTATAATCTGACGGTTCCGCCAAGCGGGAGAACACTTTCCGGAGGACTGGACCCTGCCGCGCTTCATATGCCGAAACGATTTTTCGGAGCGGCGAGAAATATGCGTGAAGGAGGAAGCCTTACGGTTCTTGCGACAGCGCTTGTGGATACCGGAAGTAAGATGGACGATGTGGTGTACGAGGAGTTTAAGGGAACCGGTAACATGGAGCTTGTCCTTGACCGCAGGCTTTCCGAGAAACGCGTATTTCCGGCGCTTGATATTGTAAAATCAGGAACGCGGCGTGAGGATTTGCTTTTAGACCAAGATGAGCAGGATGCGGTTATGATTATGCGAAGAGCGATTAACGGTATGAAGACGGAAGATGCGGTGGAGAGCATTTTAAATCTGTTTGTACGCACAAGAACAAACCGTGATTTTTGCCAGATGATAAAAAGGACAAAATTTATTTAAAAATGCTTGCATAAAGGGGTACGCTGTGTTACAATGAATAAGCTGTTTATTCGGAAATTAAACAGTGACGTGTTTCATTAGACAAACATGCGATATGAATATATATGAGAGGTGAAAACATGAGAGAAGGAATCCATCCAGATTACCATCAGGCAACGGTAACCTGCAACTGCGGTAACACATTTGTAACTGGTTCTACCAAGGAGAATATCCACGTTGAAATCTGCTCGAAATGCCATCCGTTCTATACCGGACAGCAGAAGGCGGCACAGGCTCGTGGACGTATTGAACAGTTCAACAGAAAATATGGCATGAACAAATAAGAAGATGCAATGTGCAGGCGTAAGGTTGAGGTTAATGTAATCTCAACCTTTTTTTGAAGAGGTTTTATATGAAATATTCAGGAATAGGCGGGCAGGCTGTGATGGAAGGGGTCATGATGAAAAATCAGGACCGTTATGCCATCGCCGTGCGCAAACCGGATAAGGAAATTGCGGTGGAGGTCAGGGAGTACAGCTCTCCGATGAAAAACAGAAAATTGAGAAACGCTCCCATTATCCGGGGGGTGTTAAATTTTATAGAGTCATTGGTGTTGGGAGTCTCCACACTGACGTTTTCTGCCTCTTTTTTTGAGGAGGATGAGCAGGAAGCAGGGATAGACGATGAGGCGAAAAAGAAAAAGGAAAACGCCCAGATGGGGTTTGCCGTGGTATTGTCTTTGGTGCTTGCAGTCGCAATATTTATGGTGCTGCCGTACTATCTGTCGCTGTTTTTTGACCGATATGTGTCTTCTCCGACGCTCTTAGCGCTTATAGAGGGGCTTATCAGGCTTTTGATTTTTGTGGGTTATGTGCTTTTGATTTCCGCAATGGAGGATATAAGGCGCGTATTTATGTATCACGGCGCAGAGCACAAGTGCATTAACTGTATTGAACACGGCATGGAGCTGACCGTCGAAAATGTAAGAAAAAGTTCCAGGCAGCATAAGCGCTGCGGAACAAGTTTTTTATTGTTTGTTTTGGTTTTAAGTATTGTCTTTTTTGCGTTTATCCGTATTGACAACAGATTGTTCAGGCTTCTGCTGCGAGTTCTTTTAATTCCTGTGATTGCCGGAATATCCTATGAGTTTATACGGCTTGCGGGAAGAAGTGAAAATGCGGTTGTAAATCTTTTGAGCAAACCGGGATTGTGGCTTCAGAACCTGACGACGAGAGAGCCGGATGATTCTATGATTGAGGTGGGGATTGCCTCGGTGGAGGCTGTATTTGACTGGAAGGCATATTTAAAAGAAAATGATTTTGATTAGAAAGTCAGGATTGACATATGACATATCGAGAGGCGGTTGAATGGGGAACCGATATATTGTCGGAGGCAAAGATTGATAATCCGGATCTGGACGCATGGTATCTTTTGCAGATGGTATGCAAGATAGAGAGAAGTTTTTTTTACCTTCATGAGGAGAAGGAGCTGGATGGGGAGGAGCAGCGGGAATATGAAATTGCCGTAAAAAAGCGGGCGGAGCATGTTCCGCTGCAGTATATTGTTGGAGTACAGGAATTTATGGGCCTGGCCTTTAAGGTGAATTCCAATGTACTGATTCCGAGACAGGATACGGAAACGCTTGTCGAGGAGGCCCTTAAAGTCTGTAAGAGCGGAATGAAAGTACTTGATGTATGCACCGGCTCCGGCTGTATTATCATAAGCCTGTTAAAAAACGCTCCGGGGATTGTCGGGACGGCGAGTGACATCTCTAAGCCGGCTCTGTTGGTGGCGAAGGAGAACGGAAGGGCGCATGAGGTGGATGTGGAGTGGATACGCAGTGATCTGTTTGACAATATTACGGAGACTTACGATTTGATCGTATCTAACCCGCCGTATATTCCGACCTTGATGATTTCCGGTCTGATGCCGGAGGTGCGGGATTTTGAGCCGTTTGACGCTCTGGATGGGCGAGAAGACGGTCTGTATTTTTATCGCAGAATCATTGAGGAAAGCCGGGAGTACCTGAATCGGGATGGATACCTTTTGGTAGAAATAGGCTGTGACCAGGGGGAAGACGTGTCTTCTCTGATGTCGGAAAACGGTTTCGCAGAGGTGGAGATTATAAAAGACCTGTCGCATTTGGACAGGGTGGTGAAAGGAAAAAAATATGTTTGATAAATTAGAGGATTTGCTGATTCGTTATGAGGAGCTTATGAGTGAGCTGAGTGAGCCGGAGGTGGCGAATGACCCGAATCGTTTTCGCAAGCTGATGAAGGAGCAGAGCGATTTAACTCCGATTGTCGAGGCGTACAAGGAGTATAAGCAGAGCAAGCAAAACATTGAGGACTCTCTTGCGCTTTTAGAGGAAGAGACAGATGAGGAGATGAGGGAGCTTGCCAAGGAGGAGTTAAACGACTCTAAGGCCAAGGTAGAGGAATTGGAAGAAAAATTAAAGATTCTGCTGCTTCCGAAGGACCCGAATGACGATAAGAACGTGATTGTTGAGATCCGTGCGGGTGCGGGCGGCGATGAGGCCGCCTTGTTTGCGGCGGAAATTTATCGGATGTATGTACATTACGCGGATAACAAACGTTGGAAGGTTGAGCTGATGGAGTGTGAAGAGATTGGCATCGGCGGCATGAAAAGCGTTACGTTTATGATTAACGGACAGGGAGCCTATTCCGTCATGAAATACGAGTCCGGTGTGCATCGTGTGCAGCGTGTGCCGGAGACAGAGTCCGGCGGTCGTATCCATACATCGACCATTACGGTTGCAGTGATGCCGGAGGCTGAGGATGTGGATATTCAGATTGATGAAAAGGATATCCGTATTGATGTTATGCGCGCGTCCGGAAACGGCGGACAGTGTGTCAACACAACGGATTCGGCAGTCCGTTTAACGCATTATCCGACGGGGATCGTTATTTACAGCCAGACCGAGAAGTCGCAGCTTCAAAATAAGGAGAAGGCGTTTGCGCTGCTGCGCGCCAAGCTTTATGATATGGAGTGTCAGAAGCAGCATGATGCGGAAGCGGAGGCGAGAAGAAGCCAGATCGGAACGGGAGACCGCTCTGAGAAGATTCGTACCTACAATTTCCCGCAGGGGCGTGTGACAGACCATAGAATCAAGCTGACGCTGTATAAGATTGACGAGATAATGAACGGGGCGATCCAGGAGATTTTGGATGCGTTGATTGCGGCGGACCAGGCGGCGAAGCTGGCGAATATGAATGAGGCTTAAAATCGTCGATTTTGCCAGAAGCCGCACGGAGGAGGAAATGATGAGGAAAACGAATTACATTTTGTTGCTGACGCTTGTTGTTGCCATGAGTTATTTTCTTTTTTGGGGAGGAGAGGCACAAGCGGCAGAAACAGATTTTTATAGGAAATATTCTGTGGAACCATTTGAGACAAAGGAAGATACGATGAAACTGGACGCCAAATGCCAAATGACGGTTTCTGTGGACTGTCCGCATGTGTCATCCGATAATGGAAATGAAGCGGACCGGGACGGGTTCAAGACGGTTTATGTGTCAATAGACGAGGAAGATAACGAGGTGTTTGAAGAGATTATAGACAGCTTTGGCATTACAAAAAAAACTGTGACACTACCGGCGGGGGAATATAGCTTGTATATTGAGGGTGATTTGAAATGTACGGTTACTCTTGCCGGAAAATATATTCCTGAAATATCGCCAAAGGAAATGACTTTGGAGGTTGGGAAGAGCAAAGCCCTCAAAGTAAGAGGTGTAAGTGAAGCAGTCAGATGGGAAAGTTCAAATAAATCAATTGCAACGGTTAGTAAAGAGGGAGTTGTAAAAGCCAAAAAGTCCGGAAAAGCTATAATCACTGCTTCGTCTGGAGATAAAAAGCTTCAGTGCAAAGTTACAGTGAAAGTATCTTATAAGGAACTTTCGAAGAAGATGAAGGCGTTTGCAAAGAAAAATAAAAATTTTACTTTTCAGAATGTAAAGTATGTTTTGGATGAGAAGAAGTGCAGGCTGTACGGCAGAAAGGTATCAGAAACGAATATAGCGGAGACATGCGGTGTGATTACAGAAATGCAGCCCTACATTGAATTAAGGAAGTCCGGTAAGAAAACGGAATTGTGTCTTAAAATGGCTGTGCAGTTATGGAAAGTGTCATATAACGATGTAACGTTGTTGCTTTCCAATACGCAGTTTTCTACCTCTGACAGAAAGCTGAATCCTAAGTATGGCGGTGGTATAAGTGATATTAAGTATGATTCTTATACAGGATGTAATATAGGTCATCTTAAAGCGGATTATACAATGTTCAAAATGAATGCAAAGTCCTTGAAGAAGTTTGAAGCAATGTTAAGACAAAACTCACTGAAACTAAAGGCCAGGAACTATGAGGGTACAAGTTTCCAGGCGGGAGTTAATCCGGATGAAAGAAAGAATTGGAAAAAATTGCTAAAAGAGTATCGTACTTTATTAAAAGAGTTTTAACAGGTGTTTAAGCCGTATTAATGAAGAAGCTTAGAAGCTGCGGAGGAATCAGGATGGAATTTATATATGGAAGCTTTAGTGTATTTCCGGTTATGTTTTTGCTTGTATTTTTGCTTATTATCGGGGTTTTTATTGCGGTCTTAGTGAAAGGGATAAGCACTTGGTATAAAAATAATAATTCGCCGCGTTTAACCGTAGCAGCAAAAATCGTATCAAAAAGAACGCATGTCTCGCATCATACTCATGCAGGTGCCGGTGATACGACCGGTTTTGGGAAGTTATCGTTTCAGGGAACAAGGTATTTATCATTTGAGCGCAGTGAAATATTTCGTGGTGACAATGCGTAAATTTTTTAGATCCGTTCAATATTTATATTAGATGGGATATTATCATTGCGGAATATTTTGGGCTGTTCGGCCTGACGCAATTTAATAAATGAAGTGAAATAAGGCTGGAGCAAATCTGTTGCTGTCATACAGATTTGCTCCAGTTTTGTTGCCATGCATCCGGAGAAAGCTGCCGGTGGCAGGTTTTGTAAGTATAATATATAAAACCAAATTTTTGTATTTGCACTTCCGTCTGAAATGTTACATTTTCTGTTTTTCTGCTACTAATAGATAAAAGGAGGTGTATTATGAATGAGTTTGAAGAATTATATATGCTCTATCAAAAAGACATATATAGTTTTTTGTTAAAGCTGACGGCATACGAAGATTCGCTGGCGGAAGAACTGACACAGGAAACTTTTTATCAGGCATTTCTTTCGCTGAAAAATTTTCGGGGAGAATGCGCCGTCAAAACATGGTTGTGCCAAATTGCAAAAAATACGTATTACAGGCATGTAAGAGAACAGGTGAAACAAACAAATATCAAAACAAAGCTAAATGTCGGGCAAGGGGTAGAATCTGTCAGTACAGTGGTCGAGGAAAAGCAGATTGTTGTACATATCAAAAAAGTGATTGGAGAGCTGGACGAAAGAAATAAAAGCATTGTGGAATATCGTCTGTTCTGTCAATTGCCTTACAAAGAAATTGGCCGCCTGTTGGGAATAAGAGAAACGACAGTAAAGGTTCTTTTTTTTTAGGGCGAAGAAAAAAATACAAGATCGGTTACGGGAGGAATATGGATATGAAATATAAGTGTGATATGATAAAGGATCTGATGCCGCTTTTGATTGATAAATCGGCGACAGAAGCAAGTGAAAGGGCCGTGATAGAGCATATGTCTGAATGCAGCGGCTGTGAAAAATATTACGCCTTGTTAAGTAAGGATATTGTGATTGGGACAGATAGGGGTGAATTGGAAAATAGGTATGTACTTTTGGCGAAGAAACTTCGAAAAAGAAATATTATCATGCGATTGTTGGTTATCATTTTACTTTCTGCAAGTGTCTTTTTGAGTATAAATTATGCGGAAGGGTATCGTATCGATCCGCAAAAAGCGGCGGATATCAGCGGCAGATTAAATTATAAATCAAAGGTATTAGGGTACTATGAATGGGAAGATAAGAACTTTTATATTTATGATAGTTACAGCTGCTATGACGTAGTTTTGGTAGACAGAACATGGCATGGATGGAAGGTTACGGATACTTGTTTGAGTTGGCCGAAATGGTATGATGAGAATGCCGGGATAGAAATGGCGGGTTATTTATATCATTGGTCGGATAATAAGGGGATTCAATTATTTTCGTTTATCGTAAGGGACGACAGAGTGGAAAAAGTAGAGGTGACGGTTTTTAATGAGACAAAAGAAGCAGATGTAGTAAATACAGATGAGCTTATATTGCTTACGTTTGAAAACACGAATATGGATATAGACAATACGGCTGCGGCGACCGCGTATGATGCGGATGGTAAACCTCTCTATAAATTAGAGGAGCAAAAAGGTTATTGGACCTGGGTTCCCATAGAGTAGACGAGTAAAAAAGCCATTTGATTTGAACGTGACGACATAGTATAATAGACAAAAGAACAGGGTATTTCAGAATGAAGGGAACGGGTATAAGTATGAAAAAAAGTAAAAAGTGGTTAGGTCTGGTCGGCCTTTTGGCAATCGTGTTAACCATTGCCCTGAGTGCGTCGCCGGTTCATGCGGCAAAGCTTCCGGCCTTGAAGGTGAAGGGAACTCAGCTGGTAAACGCAAAGGGAAAGCCGGTGCAGTTAAAGGGCGTAAGCACGCATGGCCTTTCCTGGTTTCCGGAGTATGTGAACCAGGATGCATTCAACCATATGAAAAAGAAGTGGAAAATCAATGCGGTACGCCTGGCGCTTTATACCGGCGAGTATAACGGCTATTGTACGGGAGATGCTGACAATCGCAGGGCATTGGAGAAAAAGATTGACGACGGGGTGCGCTATGCCACAAAGGCAGGCCTCTATGTGATCATAGACTGGCATATCTTAAGCGACGGCAATCCTCAAACGTACGAAAAGCAGTCGCTTGCCTTTTTTAAGAAGATTGCGTCGAAATACAAAAAGCATACGAATGTGATCTATGAAATCTGCAATGAGCCAAATGGCGGAACATCTTGGGAGACCATAAAAAAATATGCCAAAAAGGTGGTAAAGGCAATTCGGGCGAGAGATAAGAACGCAGTTATTCTGATTGGTACGCCGAATTGGTCGCAGGATGTTGACGCTGCGGCGGACAGTCCGATAAAAGGGTACAAAAATCTGATGTATGTTCTGCATTTTTATGCGGGGACTCACGGTGAATGGCTGCGGGAAAAGGCAAAGACAGCCTTAGAAAAGGGACTTCCCCTGTTTGTGTCGGAATTTGGAATTTCTGATGCGTCCGGCAACGGAGGACTGAACAAAAAAGAGGGAAATGAGTGGATGAAATTTCTGAGGAAGAATAAGATCAGCTACATAGGATGGAATCTGTCTAATAAAGAAGAGAGCAGTGCATTGATAAAAAGTACCTGTAAAAAGACATCGGGGTGGAAGAATACAAATCTTACCCCATGGGGAAAATGGCTTTTAAAGCAGCTTAAAAAGTAAGCATATACAAGTCCCGGTCATCTGACTGGGACTTTCTTTAACAGCCGATATACTGCAGGAGATGCTGCATTTTAATTACGCCTCGCTGCTGCGAAATAATGATGGCATTTAGGATGGGCTTTAGTTCGGGGCAAATCGGATATTGCAGAGTCGTTTCGGACATCTCAATGGCGCCCATGTGATGCGGGATCATTTCCCACATGAAATCGCAGTTGATTTGATTGGCGGCGCGGGCGTTTCTCATGTTAGAAAACATTTCCTGCATAATTTCATTCATACTGTGCTGATATAGCCATAAATCCTGTTTTGAGTTGCGGCAGTTTTCGCACGAAGATTCAATTTTACGCATATTTTCAATGCTTTTTGTCTGTTCGGTGATGATTCCGGAAGCAATGCTTTCTAAAGGCTTGTTTTTTGTATATTTCAAAATGTTCTGTGACATCTTGATTGCGGCCCGGTGATGCGGGATCATCTGTGTAATAAAATTGTGGGATATGCTTTCTGTCAAATCGGCGCTTTTCATATTTCGAATCATTTCATCTAAAATACAGTAATAATGTTCAAGATAAATTTTTGTGGGATTGTTGAATTTGTTTTGTCTGCTCATAATCTGCCTCCTCAATAATAATATATGTGATGAAAGCGTCGGAGGTTACGGTCGCATAATGCTTTGGGAAAAGCACAAAAAAAATCTAAAAAAAACAAAGAAATTCAAACGAAGCGTCCGAATTAATGTTATAATGAAATATGTTGGAAAATAATGTGATTTAGGAGAGGGATTAAAAAAGAAAGGATGTTTAAGATGGTGAAGCATAAGCTGAAGAAATTATTGGCAGGACTGCTTGCGGCAGCGGTTATGATTGGGGGAAATAATTTTGTTTTTCCGGTGCATGCAGGGGATGATGCGCCGCGGGAGGAGGAAGCGGAGGTTACCCGGGCGAGCGGTATCTTAAAGGGGGCGACCGTTGCCAAGCCGGGGGAAAATGTGTCCGGCGTCAAGCTTCCGGACGGCTATTATAATCGAAAGGTAGTGGGTTATTTCCCGAATTACGCGATTAATTCGGACGCGCACGACCATTTTTCTATCGTGGATCTTCAGTGGGACAAGCTGACGCATGTACAGTATGCGTTTGTCATTGCAGATGAAAATACATTTGAGATGAAGGCTAGTGATCAGGAAAATGATCTGGAGAATAAATTTGAAGACAGAGAATTTTATCATAAAGGTGAGAAGATTGAAATGGACGAAAGCCTTGGCTATTACGGACAGTTTAATCTGATGCATACCATGATGGAAAAATATCCCGATGTAACGGTTTTGGCGTCCACGGGCGGATGGGCGGCGTCCCGCTCGCTGTGGCTGGTGACGGATTCCGAGGCGAATATGCGTAAGTTTGCATCTTCGGCGGTGGAATTTGTCCGCAAATATGGGTTTGACGGGATCGATATTGACTTCGAATTTCCGTCTGAGACATCGGGCTCGGGAAATCCGGGGGACTTTGATTTGTCGGAGAGCAGAAGAAGCGGAATATCGGATCGTTATACACAGCTGATTCAGATTCTCAGGGAGACGTTTGACGCGGCTGCAAAGGAGGACAATAAATATTATTGGGTAACGTCGGCAGTTTCGGCATCCTCATGGGTTCTCGGAGGACAGACGAATTCCGATTTCCTGGATTATCTGGATTTTGTATCAATTATGTCCTATGACTATCATGGCGGCTGGAACACGTATGTAGAGAATCAGGCGAACATCTATCCGGATCCGGCAGATACCGAGACGACGCAGATGGCGCTTCCGACATTGGGATTTGACTGGTCCTATAAATATTACAGGGGAAAGATTCAGTCCGAAAAGATTTTGATGGGTGTTCCGTATTACACGCGCGGATGGTCAAACGTTTCCGGCGGTGACGGCACGGGACTGCACGGATCATCCGGTACGCCTGCGACAGGAAATGAGAATATCTGGTGTGATCTGGATACCAATGAAAAGGAGGTTCCGGCGGGTGCGAATCCGTTGTGGCATGTCATGAATCTGATGCAGGAGGATTCGAATTACGAGGAGGTGTGGGATGACGTCGGAAAGGTTCCGCATATCTGGAACAGTGCGACAAAGACATTTTTAACCTTCGAGAATACGCGCTCCGTTCAGGAGAGAATTAATTATGTGGAAGAAAATAATCTGGGCGGTGTGTTGATTTGGGTTATGCACGGGGATTATGATTATGACGAGGCGGCAGGCAAATATGTAGTTGGCGATACCTTGACTACAATGTTCCATGATCAGTTCGCGGCTATGGATGCGGCGCAGATTACTTCCGATATTGACCTGGACGGAACGCCGTTAGATTTTAGCGTCGATTTTGGCGGAAAATACGATCATCCGAATTATACATATTCCGTAAAGGTGACAAACAATACCGCAGAAGAAATTCCGGCCGGATGGACCTTAACCTTTGATCTGCCGAATTCGGCAGTATTTACAAGCTCCTGGGGCGGAACATATTCGGTGGAACAAAGCCCGAAGCGTGAGTTTTCGACGGTCAGCCTTAGCGCGGGTGAGTGGCAGGCGCTTGGCGCGGGTGAGACAGTCGAGATGCAGGGGATGATTAAGCTGAATTTTGCGGGTGCGAAGAATTTTAAGCTCAACGGACGGCCGATGAAGTCTGCGGTAGAAGCGGAAAAGATTCGTCTGGGCCTTGGCGATTTACAGACTCCGACAGTGTCCGTAACGGGGGTTAGTTTAAACAAAGATACATTGGAGCTGGCCGAGGGACAGTCAGAACGCCTGACTGCCGTCGTAGCCCCGTCAAATGCAAGCAATAAGAGCCTGACATGGTCCAGCAGCGACTTAGCCGTTGCGGAGGTGTCTACCGGCGGTATGGTAACGGCCAAAAATGAAGGAACTGCAACGATAACGGTAAAAACGGCAGATGGCGGGAAGAGTGCGGTGTGTGCGGTTACCGTCGTGAAGAAGACGGAGGATACGGTTGCAGTGGATTCCGTGACAATAGATCCGTCTGAGCTGTCATTAAAGGTAGGAGCAATTGTTACTCTGACACCATCCATCTCTCCTTCAAATGCAAGCAACCAAAAGGTGATATGGACTACTTCGGACAGGACGGTAGCATCGGTTGTAGACGGAACTGTGATAGCAGAGGCAACGGGAACGGCGACGATCACTGTTACAACAGAGGACGGAAATAAAACGGCGAAATGTGTTATAACGGTAACGAACGATGCGTCATCATCCGTTGCAGTGACGGGCGTAAGCTTGAATAAATCCGATTTTACATTGGAAAAAGGGGTATCGGAGAAAATAGAGGCGTTGATTGTCCCGGGAGATGCAACGAATCAGAACGTGTCATGGAGTTCCTCCAATCCGTCTGCCGCGTCTGTTTCGCAAGACGGTATTGTCACGGCAGTTTCGGTCGGAACAGCTGTCATTACCGCGAGAACGGCGGATGGAGGAAAAGAAGCGTCATGCAAGGTGACAGTGACGGAGAGAGACGCCAAAACGGTGGCGGTGACGGGAGTGAGCTTAAATACGTTGAATGCTGCCCTTTCCTGTGGGGAAGTAGGTTCGCTGACAGCGGCTATTGAGCCGGCGGATGCGACGATTCGGAATGTATTTTGGAAGTCTTCGGATCAGGAAATTGTATTTGTATCCTCAGAGGGTTCCCTGCTTGCGAGAAAAGAGGGGACCGTGACAATTACCGTTACGACGGCGGACGGGAGCTATAAGGCGGAATGTACGGTTACGGTTGCTCCGCAGGCAGTGACAGGGGTAAGCCTGAGTCAGACATATTTAAGTCTTGCGGAGGGAATTTCCGAAAAACTGACGGCGGTAGTTTCTCCGGAGAACGCCAAAAATCAGGAGGTAATCTTCAGCTCCACCGATGAGGATGTGGCAAGCGTATCTCCTGACGGGATTGTAACGGCGCATAAGGTTGGAACGGCAACGATAAAGGTAGTTACGGCAGACGGCGCTAAGGAGGCGTCGTGCAAGGTTGACGTAACTGAAAGAATACCGGGCAGCATAGCGGTGACAGGGGTGAGCCTGGATCAAACGTCACTGGAGTTAAAGGTCGGCGGAGAGAACGGGAAGCTTTTGGCCACGGTGGTGCCGGATAACGCTACATACAGCGGTGTGATATGGGAAAGCTCTGATAGAAACGTTGTGTTTGTCAGCTCGGAGGGACTGCTGATTGCGAGAGCGGCAGGAACGGCGGACATCACGGCAATTACGGCGGACGGAGGGAAAAAAGCCGTATGCCGGGTGACTGTGACGGATAATGCTTCTCCGGTTAAAAAATACACCGTAAGCTTTGACACGGCACAGGGAAGCGCGGTGGCTTCTCAGATTGTGGCGGCAGGAGAGCGGGCCGTGCTTCCGGCGGCTCCGACAAAGACAGGGTATGTGTTTGACGGATGGTATCTGGGAGCGGTGAAATATAATTTTGACACCGCAGTTGACGGGGACATTACATTGACGGCAAGATGGAGAGCGGTGCAGACGGCAAGCCGTCCGGTAAAAGTAAGCGGTATCAAAATTACAGGTCTGTCTAAAAAAATTGCGGCGGGCAAGAAGGTTATGCTGACTGCGGCTGTGACGCCTGCAAACGCCACGGATTCTTCCGTGACATGGGCGGTTAAGAACGCCAAAGACGCGAAATATGTGACCGTAGATGCAAAGACGGGTCTTGTCTCGACAAAGAAGGCGGGAAAGAATAAGACGGTAACAATTATTGCAACAGCGAATGACGGAAGCGGCAAAACGGCGGAATATAAGATTAAAATTATGCCAAAGGCCGTGAAAAAGATTACATTAAAGGCATCGGCGGTAAGTGTAAAGGCAGGCAAGAAGATCCGGATTAAAGCGACGGTCAGCCCTAAATTTTCGGCAAAGAAAATAAACAAAAAGTTAGCGTGGACCAGCAGTAACACGGCGTATGCTACCGTCAACGCAAAGGGAGTAGTGAAAACAAAAAAGGCCGGAAAAAATAAGAGTGTAAAAATTACGGCGAGAGCTACGGACGGGACGAATAAGAAGAAGGTAATAAAAATTAAGATAAAATAACAGGAGCCGTAAATCCAAATATTGCAAATTATTGCAAATGTTTTTGCGATGGACAAAAATACATTTATCTATTATAATGGAAATGTTCATGTGAATAAAACAAGTGGAAAGAGGGGCGGGATATGAACGAGAACTTAAGAAAACAATTGGAAGATAATGGAGCGGATGTAAGCGGAACCCTAAAGCGTTTCATGAATAATGACGCAATTTACATGAAGTTCATCATGAAATTTTTGGAAGATAAGAATTATGACGGTGTAATTGAGAACTTTGAAAAGGCTGATTATGGAGCGCTTTTTAACAGCGCCCACACCTTAAAGGGAGTTACGGCCAATCTGGGACTTGACCCGATCAGTTCCGTTGCTGCGCAGATGTCGGATTTGCTGAGAAATAAGCAGCCGCAGGAGATAGATGTTGAAAAGCTGAAGGAATTAAGAAAACAGCTTGAGGAAGTATATTTCCGTTTTATTAACATACTGAAAGAAAATAAGCAGTAATCAATTGACATTTAGATTGAAAAATGATAATTTATTTAGTAGAAATGAATGATCGGACGAAGAATAATGAGGAGATGCCATGGATAAACAGCAGATATTGATTGTTGACGATGAAGAAGTGAATCGTGTGATACTTAAGGGTGTGTTTCAGGATGAATATGAGATTCTTGAGGCGTCGAACGGTCAGGAAGCAACTGTTCAGATTGAAAATAATCATAACATTGTCTTGATTTTGCTGGATGTTGTTATGCCCCTTATGAATGGTTTTGGCGTTTTAGAGTATATGAAGGAGCACGACCTGATAGAAAAAGTTCCTGTTATACTGATCACGGGCGAGACGGTTCAGGACAGTGATGATCAGGCATATACATACGGTGTGGCGGATGTCATGCATAAGCCGTTTTATCCTCATATCGTCAAACGAAGAGGGAAAAACATTATTGAGTTGTATCAGAACAAGCACAATATGGAGCGTCGCCTGAAAGAGCAGGAAGAAGCTATCATGGCGAAGGAGAAGAAGATTCGTGAGAGCAACGAATTTATGATTGATGCGCTCAGTTCTGTTGTGGAATTTAGAAGCCTTGAGACAGGGGAACATGTGAGACGTATTAAGTATTTCACCAGAATTATGTTGAAATATCTTATGAAGTATTTCCCGAAATACGGGCTGACGGAGGCACAGGTCGATGCGATTTCGAGAGCGTCCGCCCTGCACGATATCGGTAAAATCGGAATTCCGGATGCAATTTTATTAAAGCCCGGAAAACTAACAGAAGATGAATTTGAAGTTATGAAAACGCATACGACAATCGGGTGCGATGTATTAGAGAAGTTTCATGCGGATCAGACGGATGAGTTCTATCAATATTGTTACGAGATATGTCGTTACCATCATGAGAGATGGGATGGGAACGGATATCCGGATCATTTGGTAGGGGAGGAGATACCTATTAGTGCACAGATCGTTGCCATTGCAGATGTTTATGATGCGCTGGTAAGTCCGAGGGTATATAAGAGCGCATATGCGAACAATATTGCATATGAGATGATAATGAACGGTGAGTGCGGCGAATTTTCGCCGGATGTTCTGGAGTGCTTCGGGCTTGCCAAGGAGGATTTTTTCAACATTGTAGAAGTGATTAAGATGTTTGACTTTTCGTGATGTTTGTGACATATGGCGGGCAGCAAAAAGATGTGGAGTTTTTGCTGCCCTTCTTTTTGGGAATTTTTGTAAAATGCGAGGCGTTTTTGCTTGTATCAGAGGAGGGATATTGTGGAGCGGGACGATAGCAGCCTGAATTTGGTCAGGGATGCTCTGGAAATGATTCTGATATTTGACCGGACGGGAAAGATATCTTATGCCAATACAGCAGCCAAGACAAAGCTGGAATATGGAAGCGAGCTGTGCGGCAGAAATATTAGCGATATTTTTCCGAATGATTTTCGTGTGGAGGGAGAGCGGTTTAAGACAGAGTATTTGTTTGGGAGCGAGATACGAAGTCTTATGGCGTATCGTAAAAATCTCACCTGTTTTCCGGTTGAGGCGAAGATAAATGACGAGGCCGATACGGGGATGTATGTCTGCATGGCGAATGACGCTCTGGAAAAAGAGCATCTTGGCAAGGAGATTGCACAGGTGAAGAAGGAAGCGCAGCTGGCAATGAAGGTGAAGTCGGAATTTGTTGCGAATGTGACGCATGAATTGCGGACACCGGTAAACGGAGTGCTTGGCAATGTCAGAGAATTGTTGGATGTGGAGACAGACGGACAAAAACAGAAGACATTGCGGACGATAGAGCGCTGCTGTGACGATATGAATAAGATTATTAATAATATTCTGGATTTCTCTAAGCTTGAAGCAGGTAAGTTTACGCTGGAGCCGCGCAAATTCCAGATTCGGGATATGCTGGATTATGTGAAGGCGAATCATATGGGGAAGATTACCGAAAAGGGGCTGGATTTTTTTATGACGGTATCGCCACAGGTGCCGGAATATGTGATAGGCGATGAACTGCGCATCGTGCAGATTCTAAATAATCTTCTGTCGAATGCCTTGAAATTTACCGCTGTGGGAAAGGTTACGGTTGAGGTACTTAAGACGGCGCAGGTGAATGATCGGATCGAATTATTTTTTATAGTGATAGATTCGGGAATCGGCATAGATAAGGCGGATCAGGATAAACTGTTTCAGAGTTTTTCCCAGGTAGACGCGTCTATTTCCCGAAAATACGGCGGTACAGGTCTTGGCTTGAATATTTGCAAACAGCTGGTTGAGCTGATGGGCGGAAGGATTGAAGTGGACAGTGAGAAGGGGCGGGGAAGTATTTTTTCATTTTCCATATGGGTTTCGGTGACAGAGCAGGAGGCGAAAGCTTCATTTGCGACAGACGCTGTCAGGACATATTCCTTTGCCGGCGGAATGTCAAATTCTTTCGATGATTCCGAAAAATCCGATGCCAAAGAGTATGGTACTCCGGAAAATCAGGAAGCGCTTTCCAAAAATCTGTCAAAGTTGATTTTGTGTGTGGAGATGGAAAACTGGGAAAAGGCAGAGATGTTTATGGATATTATAAGGCAGCTGACGCAGGGGGCTCCGCGAGAGGTGGGCCGTGTGATTCTGAAGTTAAAGATGGCAGTTCAGAAGGAAAATTATGACAAGGTGACGGCCGGATTTGAAGAGTTAAAGACGTTTCTGCAGGGGTAAGGAGGTACATGAATGGAGTACAGTGGAATAAATGCAGACGGCAAGACGATTCTGATTGTGGATGATGTGGAAGTAAACAGGGTGATCCTTGAAGAGATTATAAAGGATATGAACTGCCGCCCCGTTTTGGCAAAGGACGGCGGGGAGGCGCTTGAAAAGGTCAGAGAATGTCTGCCGCAGCTGATTTTGACCGATATTTCTATGCCGGAAATGAACGGATACGAGCTTTGCAAAAGCTTAAAGGATAACGAAAAGACAAGGAATATTCCGGTGATTTTCATCTCTGCTTTTGATGCGCCGCAGGATATCGTTGAAGGATTTTCGATCGGAGGGGCGGATTATATCACTAAGCCGTTTATACCGGAGGAAATACAGGCGCGTGTGGGAGTTCATCTTCGGCTTTATGAGATGAACAGAGAGCTTATGGAAATGAACAGGCGGCTTCAGGTTTCCGTCAGTGAACAGCTAAAACAGATGGAGCAGGAGAAAAAGAATATCTTGTATGCGCTTGCGAATATTGCGGCGCAGAATTCTTTGTATGATAAGGAGTATATTAAACGAGTGGGAGATAATTGCAGAATATTGGCGACCGGAATGCAGCTGTCTCCGCTGTTTGAGGAAGATGTTTCAGATACCTATATTGATACCATAGAACTGGCAGCGCCTCTTTGTGATATAGGAAATATTGGGATTTCAAAGGAAATTTTACAAAAAGAAGGCGAGCTTACGAGAGAGGAACTGCTTGAGATGCAGAGTCATACCAATATAGGAGCCAGGCTGCTAAGGGATCTCCATGGCAGCAGCGATTACAATGATTTTATCTTGATATCTACGGAGATTGCCAACTATCATCACGAAAATTGGGATGGAAGCGGCTATCCGGAAGGGCGAAAGCAAGATGAGATACCGCTCGCGGCTCAGATTGTATCTCTGGTAAACCGATATTGTATATTGACCGGAAAGGAAGAAAAAAGCAAGGAGGAGGCGCTTGCCATTATGCGTGGCGAGGCGGGGGTAAAGTATAATCCCGATATTTTCGAAATATGCTGTAAAATATCGCGTCAGCTGTGCTGACAGATAGCATCATAATTTGGACGGGAGGATGAAGATTTTGATAACAGATGAAGAATTTGTAAGAATTACAGTATACATGAAGCAAAATTACGGCATTGATCTGAGTCAGAAAAAGGTGATTGTGAACGGACGGCTTGAGAAGCGCGTTAAGGCAGGCGGCTGGAAGAATTTTAATGAATTTATGGATGACGTAGAGAGCGGCAAGTCTGACGAGGCGAAAAAGCTGCTGGTAAACCAGCTGACAACAAACCATACATATTTTATGAGAGAATTTGAACATTTTGACTACTTCAAGCAAGTGGTGCTGCCGTGGCTCAGGGTAAAAGAGAGCGGTAAAAAGGATTTGCGTATCTGGTGCGGCGCGGCGTCAACGGGTGAGGAGCCGTATATGATCGCGATGGTTTTGGCGGATTTTTTCGGATTGGAGCACGATCAGTGGGATACAAAGGTTCTGGCGACGGACATATCCACGAAGGTTTTGCAGAAAGCGGTAGAGGGAATATATAATGCGGAGCAGCTTCAGAACCTTCCGCAGCAATGGAAAAGACACTTTTTTTCGAAAATGCCGGGCGGAGAGCAGTATAAGGTAAAAGACGTGCTGAAAAACGAAGTTATTTTCCGCCAATTTAACTTGATGAACCCTTTTCCGTTTAAAAGAAAAATGCATACTATATTTTTGAGGAATGTTATGATATACTTTGATGATAGGACGAAGCATGAGCTGCTTCGGAAAATATATGATATCTTAGAACCAGGAGGTTATCTTTTTATAGGGACGACGGAGACCCTTGATCGGAATGAGGTGCCATTCCAGATTATTCAGCCGTCAATATTTAGAAAGAAGGAAGGATGATAAATGTATGCGTCCGATAAGGGTTTTAATAGTAGAAGATTCCATAGTGTTTCGGGAATTACTGGTGCAGAATCTGAATAAGGATCCGGCAATACAGGTTGTAGCGACAGCAAAGGATCCGTTTGAGGCAAGGGATGCTATTTTGGAATATAAGCCGGATGTTATGACATTGGATGTGGAGCTTCCGAGAATGAGCGGGATAGAATTTCTGCGAAAGCTGATGCCGCAGTATCCGCTTCCGGTTGTAGTAATCAGTTCATTGAGTGATAAGGTGTTTGACGCTTTAAATGCGGGGGCGGTGGATTTTGTGGCAAAGCCTGCGGTGAAGAGCCGGCCTCAGCTGGAGGACTTTATCAGGAATGAGCTTTTGGTAAAAATTAAGATTGCGTCTACGGCGAGAATCAGTAACATTAAGAAGACGGTTATGATGCAGGGACAGCATCAGCTTGCCGTGAAAGGAAATAATTTGCTTGTGGCAATCGGAGCGTCTACGGGAGGCACAGAGGCAATTTTTGCTGTGGCAAAAGAGCTTGGAACAGACATACCGGGAATTGTTGTGGTGCAGCATATGCCGGCCGGATTTACCGAGATGTATGCAAAGAGACTCAATGATCAGTGCCGTATTCAGGTGAAGGAGGCTAAAACCGGGGATCGGGTTATGCCGGGAACGATGTTGATTGCTCCGGGAGGAGATATGCATATGCATCTCGTCAAGGTAAATGGAGTTTATCAGGTGGAATGCAAACATGGACCGAAGGTAAATGGACATTGCCCGTCGGTGGATGTGTTGTTTGATTCTGTTGCAAAGGTGGCCGGTTCCGATGCGGTGGGCATCATTTTAACCGGAATGGGAGGTGACGGTGCAAAAGGCCTGCTGGCTATGCGGCAGGCAGGCGCAAGGACCATCGGGCAGGATGAGTCGACCTGCGTAGTGTATGGGATGCCAAAAGTGGCTTATGACTTGGGCGCCGTGGAATATCAGGAAAAATTATCCGATATACCGAATAGGACATACGCACTACTAAATAAAATATAAAGGAGAAAGGACATGAAGATTCTACTGGCAGAAGATGATTTTGTAACAAGGAAATTTATGATGAATTTCCTGGCAAAGTACGGTGAATGTGATGTGACCGTGGACGGAATGGAAGCGGTTGACGCATTCATGATGGCTTTGGAGGACGGGGAACCCTATGATTTGGTGTGTCTTGATATTATGATGCCGGTTATGGACGGGTATCAGGCGCTTATGGGGATTCGAAATCTGGAAAAGGAAAGGAATGTTCCGCAGGATAAGGCGGTGAAAATTATTATGACCACAGCCTTGAATGAAGAGGGAAATGTCAAAATGGCGTTTGAACTTGGGTGTACCGTATATTCCGGTAAGCCGATTGATCAGGGACGGTTTGAACAGGCACTGAAAAAACTGAATCTGATTTGACCAAAGAACAATTTAGAATATGCAGAAAAAAGGAGAAGAATATGGCTGAGGAATTTAATACAGACGGCATGCTGGACATGTATCTGTTTGAGAATGAACAACTGCTTGAACAGCTTCAGGAGCGGGTTCTGGAACAGAAGGATGCGGAATGCTTTGATGAAGACAGCATAAATGAGATATTCAGAACGATGCATACCATTAAAGGCTCCTCAGGTATTATGATGTTTGATAACATAACAGCCGTGTCGCATAAGCTTGAGGATATCTTTTACTATCTAAGAGAATCCCATCCTGAAAATGTACCGCATTTGGAGTTGGTAGAGCATGTGCTGGAGGTGGAAGATTTTATTTCCAGTGAAATGGAAAAGATTCGAAACGGCGACCCGGTGGACGGGGATGCCAGCGATATTATAGCGAATCTCGACAAATTTTTAAATTTAATTAAGGGCGATGTGAAGAAGAAAGGGGAAGAACCCCCGGAGAATGTGCATGAAGAGCCAAAGCAGTTTTATATCGCGCCGGTGGCGGGCAGCGACAGCCATTTTTATAAAATTCACATTACGTTCTTTCCGGAGACGGAGATGTCGAATGTTCATGCGTACAAGAGTGTTTATGCATTGAAAGAGATTGCGGAAGATTTGTTGTACTCTCCGGAGGATATTATTTCGGATGAGAGCAGTGCGGAGACAATCTTAAAAGAAGGTTTTCGGCTTTTATTACAAACAAAGAAAAGTGAGGAAGAGGTCCGCGAGATTATAGGTATTGGCTATGATATCAAGCAGGTTGATATTTTTGAATGTAAGGCAGATGAATTCCTTAGGGGATTTGATTTCGGCGATTCGGATGTTCAGATTGATTTGGAATCCAGTGTAGAGGATATTGAGGCGCGGGCATCGGAGCAGGAGGAAAGCCAAAAGCCTAAGGGGCAGATGGCGCCGGGAGATTTTGTCGTCAAATCAAAAGAACCCGGAAAACCTAAAAAGCTTGCAAAAGAAAAAGGAAAGACAGAAAAAGCTTCGTTTATCAGTGTAAATATAAGCAAAATGGATCAGCTTATGGATTTGATTGGAGAACTTGTAATTGCGGAGTCTGTGGTATTGCAGAATCCGGATTTAAAGGTGCCGGGGCTTAATCTGAACAGCTTTAATAAGGCGGCTGCCCAGCTTTCAAAGATTTCTACTGATTTGCAGAATGTCATAATGTCTATGCGGATGGTTCCGCTGACGAATACCTTCCAGAAGATGAACAGGATCGTCTTTGATGTATCCAGAAAGCTTGGGAAAAATATTGAATTTGAGATGAACGGAGAGCAGACAGAGGTTGATAAGAATATTATTGAGCATATCTCCGACCCGTTGATGCATCTGGTACGAAATGCTGTGGATCATGGAATTGAGACAAATGAAGAGCGCGCAGAAAGCGGCAAAAAAGAAAAAGGCAAGGTTACACTGTCGGCTAAGACAGAAGCGGGCAAGGTGTGGATCAGTGTCACGGACAACGGAAAAGGACTTGACCGTGCGAAGATTTTGGAGAAGGCAAGGAAGCAGGGATTGTTAGACGAGGATAAGCCGGAAACAGCCTATACGAACAAAGAAGTGTATCAGTTTATTACGTTGCCGGGATTTTCTACGAATGAACAGATTACGGAATATTCGGGAAGAGGCGTAGGCATGGATGTTGTGGTACAGAATATTCAGTCTATCGGCGGATCGCTTGATATCGAGAGCACACCGGGCCTTGGCAGTACCATGAGTCTGAAGATTCCGCTGACCCTTGCGATTATTGACGGTATTGTGATGGAGACGGGAACCTCTTCTTTTGTGCTGGAGGCCGGTGTGATTAAAGAATTTGTCAGCGTAAAGGAAGATATGATGATTCATGAGCCGGGCGGAGATGAGTTCGTCATGATACGCGGCGAGTGTTTCCCGGTACTTCGGCTTGGAAGATGGTATGGCTTGGAGGATTATAAAGAATCTGTGGAAGACGGAATGATGCTGATCCTTGAGGTGGAGGATAAGAAGATATGTCTTTTTGTCGATAAGCTGATCGGGCAGCAGGAAATTGTCGTGAAGCCGATTCCGTCATATATCAAGAAAGTAAAAGGTTTGTCTGGTTGTACGCAGCTTGGCGACGGAAGTATAGCTTTGATTCTAGATCCTGGTGGATTGTTGGAATAAAATTATAGAAAGGAACGGGATATACTTATGGGTGAGAAAAGCGATTTGAAGAAAAAGACAAAAAAAACCCAGGCTGCTTCAAATGAGCATGATTCGCAGAAAGGTAAGTACATGACCTTTAAGTCAGGCAATGAATGTTTTGGGCTGAAGATACAGTATGTGAATGAAATTATCCAATTTCAAGCTGTGACTGCAGTGCCTGAGACGGATGATTATATTAAGGGTCTGATTAACCTTCGTGGAAAGGTCATTCCGGTTATCGACGTAAGGCTGCGATTTAACCAGGAGCCGTTTGAGTATAACGACAGAACCTGCATTATGGTCATTAACGTGAAGTCTACTGTGGTGGGGCTTGTCATAGATAAAATCGCAGAAGTAGTTGAAATTAAGGAAGAAAATATACTTCCTCCGCCAACTATGGGACGTGTTGATAAGATGCATCATAAATATGTATATGGCATCGGTAAGGTTGGCGATTCTGTAAAATTACTTTTAGATCCCGATAAACTTTTGAATGACGAAGATTTATCGGTTGCTGAGTTGGCGAATGATTCAAATATTGATGAAGAATGAGAGGTATGAACATGAAAAACATGAAGATGAAAACAAAAATGATTTTGGGCTTTGCGATTCCGATTATAATCACAATTGTAAATATAGTGATCGGTGACTTGACGACCAAAGGAGCGATTAATGCAGAAAATGCAGAAATATTTGCAAAGAATGCCACTCTTTTTACCACGGGTCTCGCAGTCATATCTGTCGTAGTTACTGTTTTTATCGCGGCAGTTTTGATCAAGGCGATTGAGCGGTCGGTTGTACAGCTTTCCGATGCGGCGAAGGATATTGCAATGGGACGCGTTGATATTGAGTTGGTAAAATATAATAATGATGAATTTGGTGAGCTTGTGGACGCCTATAACAAAGTAATTGACAATATCAAATATCAGTCAAAAATTGCGGAAGAGGTTGCAGGCGGAAACCTTACAATTACGGTGAATCCGGCTTCTTCAGAAGATTTGTTAGGCAATTCTTTGAAAAAATTAGTAGAAGACAATCTTCATGCATTGACGAATATCAGTGACGCAGGTTCTCAGGTAACTATCAGTTCTTCACAGGTGGCAAGCGCAAGTCAGGCATTGGCACAGGGTTCCACAGAGCAGGCAAGCGCGATTGAGCAGATTACGGCATCAATTGACGAGATTGCGGATAAGACGAAACAGAATGCAGAGCAGGCCAATGAAGCTGCAAGCCTGGTCGTTCGGGCAATTGACGATGTAAAACAGGGAAACAAACAGATGGAGGATATGATGACTGCTATGCAGGATATCAATAAGTCATCTGAGAGTATTTCTAAGATTATTAAAGTAATTGACGACATTGCTTTCCAGACCAATATTTTGGCTTTGAATGCGGCGGTTGAGGCTGCAAGAGCCGGTGAGGCAGGCAAAGGCTTTGCAGTCGTAGCAGAGGAGGTTAGAAGCCTTGCGGCAAAGAGTGCGGCGGCGGCAGCAGAGACAGCGGAATTGATAGAGGATTCTATTAATAAGGTTAGCTCAGGCTCACAGATTGTGGACGATACGGCAAAAGCATTGGAAACTATTACAAAGGTTGTTCAGGATAGCGAAGTGATTATCAACGGAATCGCTGAATCTTCCAATTATCAGGCAACGGCAGTGGCACAGATTGAACAGGCGATTGCACAGGTTTCACAGGTGGTACAGACCAATTCCGCTACCAGCGAGCAGTGTGCGGCAGCCAGTGAGGAGCTTTCCAATCAGGCGTCGAGAATGCGTGATATGCTTTCTATTTATCATTTGGGTTCAGGAAATTTACCGTCTACGAGAGGCGCGTCACTTCCTTCTGTGACAAACGCGAACGAGCAGGTGATTTCTCTTGAGGATGATTTCGGAAAATATTAAAGCAATGAATGAAAAGAAATTATACGGCACAGGGACGAAAGTTCCTGTGCTTTTTTGTCAAGTTGTGATATGATAGAAAAAGGAAAATATGACAGCAAAAGGAATTTTGAAATGGAAGAAAAGCAGCGGATATTTTTAGAAAACATAAAGGCAGCGGATATCAGAAAAATAATCTGCAGTAACGCACACGGAGAAAATATAAAGTTCCGTAAAATTTACATTCAGGCAAAAAAGAATGGATATCAGATTGAGAAATATACAGAAAAGCAGGTATTTCACGAAAATATTGCAGCGATAGATTTTAATGAGATTGTCAGAGATTATCTTGGCGCTTACCGGCAGATAGATATTTTTACGGGAGATGTACAGTATACGATGAGGCTTTCCAAAAAAGGAAAGATTTTGTATGGGGAGAACCATCTAAAAAAGCAGGTTAGAGAACCGGAGAGCCATAACCGAAAGAAAAAATATCTGTTGGAGGAGGGGATGGTGATTGAACCTCTTGTTGACATGGGTATTTTTACAAAGGAGGGCAAGGTTGTCCGTTCCATGTATGATAAATTCAAACAGATTAATCGTTTTCTAGAGATGATAGATGATGCGGTCAGGGAAAATGAAATGGAGCATTGCAGTATTGTGGACTTTGGCTGCGGAAAATCTTATCTTACGTTTATTGTCTATTACTATTTTACTTATGTGAAACAGATTCCGGTGACAATCCTCGGACTTGATTTGAAGGAGGATGTGATAAGAAAGTGCAATGAAGCAGCCGGACGGTACGGTTATGACGGGCTGCGTTTTGAGCTTGGAGATATCAACGGGTATCGGGCGGATTTTGACGTGGATATGGTATTAACGCTGCATGCCTGTGATACGGCGACAGATTATGCGCTTTACAATGCGGTAAGCTGGAGGGCAAAGATGATTTTTTGTGTGCCGTGCTGCCAGCATGAGCTAAACGGCCAGATGAAAAGCGAGGATTATTCTCTCCTTACGCGCTATGGGATTGTAAAGGAGCGTTTTGCGGCGTTGGCGACGGATGCGATTCGTGGGAATTTATTGGAATATTGCGGTTATAAGACGCAGCTGCTGGAATTTGTGGATTTGTCGCATACGCCGAAAAATATTTTGATTCGTGCGGTGAGAAAACCGATTGTGACAAGGGCGGTGAAAGAAAAGCGGCTTATGGAGGTAGAAAAGCTCATGGATGAGTTTGGGCTTTCTCCGAAGCTTTATAATCTTCTTGTGAAAAAAGAACATAAAGACGGCGGCAGAAAAAGAGCAGTGGATACAGAGGAGGAGTAGATAATGGCCGGAAAATATTACGCGGTAAAAAAAGGGAAAAAAGTGGGGATTTATCTTAACTGGGATGACTGCAAACGCATGGTGGACGGCTATTCCGGTGCGCAGTATAAAAGCTTTAAGACGAAGGAGGAGGCCAAGGCGTACCTTGACGGCGGAGGCAGCGCGCAGATTGAGCCGGATTGTCCCTATACGTTTGTGGACGGCTCTTACAACATTGCGACAAAGATCTATGGATATGGCGGATTTCTTATGTATGACGGCAAGAAGGAGATTCTTCAGGGTATGGGGGAAGATGCGAAGATGGCGGAGATGCGCAATGTTGCGGGAGAGATTTTAGGCAGTATGGCGGCGGTGAAGCGGGCGTTGGAGCTTGGGCTGAAGGAGCTTGTCGTCTATTATGATTATATGGGAATTGAAATGTGGGCTACGGGGAACTGGAAACGAAACAAGGCGGGGACAATCGCTTATTACGATTATATGCAGTCTGTGAGGGAGAAGATACGGCTTCATTTTGTGAAGGTAAAAGGGCATTCCGGCGTGGAAGGGAATGAAGAGGCGGATCGGCTTGCGAAGGAAGCAGTGGGAATTTTGTAGAATTTTCGGAGGAATTTATGGCATTACGGTTTATATTGGGGAGCAGCGGCAGCGGAAAGTCAACATGGCTTTTTGAGGAAATTGTACAAAAGGCGAAGAGACAACCGCAGCAAATCTTTTACGTGATAGTGCCGGAGCAGTTTACAATGCAGACGCAGAGAGAACTGGTAATAAAATCCGGCGGCGGAATCATGAATATTGATGTGGTCAGCTTTCAGAGACTTGCTTACCGCGTGTTTGATGAGATTGGGAAGCAGGATATGGTAATTCTGGAGGAGACGGGGAAAAATTTGCTGCTGCGCAGAGTGGCGGAGGAGAAGAAAGAGGAGCTTCAGGTTTTATCCGGAAATATGAAGAAAATGGGGTATGTCAGCGAGATCAAGTCTCTGATTTCCGAGCTGACACAGTATCATATTTCTCCGGAGGATCTGGAGAATTTTTTGCGTTTGACGAGGGCGTCGAATGAAAACGCTGACGGGGCGATGTCTGTGGGGTTTTCCTATAAAATGGCGGATATTCTTACAATGTACCGGGGATTTGAGGAGTATCTTTCAGACAAACTGGTGACGGCCGAGGCTGTTTTGGACGTATTGGCGGATGTGGCAGGGCAGTCAAAATTATTGAAAAACAGCGTGCTGGCGATTGACGGATTTACGGGATTTACGCCGATACAGAATTATCTTCTCAAAAGACTGATGAAACTTAGCGGGGATATTTATGTGACACTCACGATAGATCCGCGGGAGGGTTTTTATACATATCGGGATATGCAGGAGCTTTTTGCGATGAGTAAAAAGACAATCTCCTCTCTTATGCGGATGGCAAAAGAGACGGGCATAGACGTGGAGTCTCCGGTGATATTACAAGATCAGGAAAAATCAAGATTTGCGCATGCTCCTATGCTGGCGTCGCTGGAGCGGAATCTGTTTCGTCTTGGGGCGAAGCCTTACGGGGGCGACGGGGCGCAGATTAGAATATACTCTATCACTAATCCTAAGGAAGAGCTTATATTTGCGGCAGGAGAAATGAAACGGCTGGTTCGGGAGGAAGGATATCGATATAAGGATTTTGCCGTGGTGAGCGGAGACATTGAGGGATATGCAAACTATGTGCCGCAGGTGTTCTCCTGTTATGATATTCCCTATTTTTTAGATACCACAAAAAATATATTGCTGCATCCGTTTATTGAATTTGTCCGCGCCGTATTAGAGATCATCGAGAACGATTTTTCGTATGACAGTATGTTCCGCTATCTGCGCAGCAATTTGACGCTGCGCAGGAAGGGGGAGAATATACGTGCGCGCCGTGTGGATGTTTCGCTGATAGACAGACTGGAAAATTATATACTTGCCTCGGGCATTCGCGGGCATAAGGCGTGGTCGAAGCGTTTCTCCTATCTGCCCCGTTGGATGACGCAGGAGCAGCTAAAAGAACTGGAGGATTTTCGTGCGGAACAGATGGAGCTGCTTTTACCGCTTCGAGAAGTTTTTTTGAGAAAGCATGTGACAGTGCGGGAGCAGTCGTTTGCGCTCTACCGGTTTCTAAGAGAGCTGGAGGTGGAACAGCAGTTAAAGGAGCGCGAGATTTATTATAAGGAAAAGGGAGATTTTACAAAAGAGAGGGAGTATGCCCAGATTTACAGAATCCTGATGGATTTGCTTGATAAGATGACTTCTCTTTTAGAGGGTGAGGAGCTTACGGTGAAGGAGTATGCCGAGATTCTCGATGCCGGATTTGACGCGGCGAGAGTGGGAGTAATTCCAAGCGGTTATGATCGGGTAACGGTAGGAGACATTGAGCGGACGCGCCTTGCACATGTAAAAGTCCTGTTCTTTGTAGGTATTAATGACGGAATTATTCCCAAATCCGATGCGCGCTTTGGGATTCTTTCACAGCTGGAGAGGGAAGAGCTTGCAAAGCACGATTTGCAGCTTGCGCCGACGGCGAGGGAGCGCGTGTTTATGCAGAGATTTTATCTGTATCTCGTGATGACAAAGCCGTCCGATCTTCTATATCTCTCCTGTGCAAGGGTTGGCGGAGACGGACAGGCCCTGCGACGTTCTTATCTCCTTGGAACCATTCAAAAGCTTTTTCCAAAGCTTTTGGTGCAGGAGATAGAAGAAATGGATTTGGAGAGCCTTATTGTGACAAAGAAGAGCAGTCTTGCCTTTTATCTGGATTATCTCAGAGGACGCAGAGAGGGGAAATATGTACTGGACAGGAAAAGAGAGGAGCTTTTTTTTGCGCTGAAGGACTGGTATCAAGGAGACGCGGAGTATGTAGGGCTCATGGAGCGGATTGAGGAGGCCGTGCGGATGCGCTATCAGGGAAATGCGATAAGCTCTGCTGTGGCAAGGGCGTTATACGGCAGTGTTTTAAAGAATAGCGTAACGAGGCTGGAGCGGTTTGCGGCATGTGCGTGCGCACATTTTCTAAATTACGGATTACAGCTAAATGAGCGTGAAATCAGTCAGTTTGCCGCGATGGATATGGGAAGCATCTACCACCTTGCGCTGGAAAAGTATGCAAAAAAGCTGGCGGAAAGCGAGTACGACTGGTTTACGGTGGAGGAGGCGGCGCGGAATGAACTGATTGAGATGTCGCTTCGGGAAGCGGTTTTGGAGAGCGGAAACCAGGCGCTTGCACAGACATCCAAGAATCAGTATTTTCTCTATCGCATGGGGAAAATCTTAAAGACAACGGTTCATACACTGACTGCGCAGGTGCAGGCCGGAAGATTTGAACCGGCAAATTTTGAGATTTCGTTTGCATTTGCGCAGGATCTCGATGCGGTGAACTTTGTATTGAGTGAAGAGGAAAAAATGCATCTCAGGGGAAGAATCGATCGTGTGGATACATACCGGGAGGACGGGAAAATTTACGTTAAGGTGATTGATTATAAGTCGGGCAATACAAGCTTTGATTTGTTATCGCTGTATCACGGCCTGCAGTTACAGCTTGTGGTCTATCTGAACGCGGCGGTGGAGGTATTAAAGAGAAAGCATCCGAATGAGGAGGTGCTTCCGGCTGGAATTTTCTATTATCACATTGATGATCCGGTGATTGAAGGGAACGGAAGCGAGAGTGAGATTGAAATCTATGAGCAGATTTTGGAGAAACTGCGTCCGGACGGTCTTGTCAGCGCCGACGAGAAGGTTTATCAGGCGATGGATAAAGGGATTGCGGGAAAATCGAAAGTGATACCGGTGACGCTTTCTAAGGACGGAACGCTCTCAAAGACTTCCAAGGCGGCGACAGAGGAAGAGTTTGGGGTGATTTCGGAATATGTGGACAGGATGATCAAAAAGCTGGGAAGAAGGATTATAGACGGCGAGGTGAAAGCGGAGCCATATCAGTTAAAGGAGAAAGAGGGATGCACCTTTTGTCCGTATGCCGGTGTGTGCGGGTTTGACGGGAACATACCGGGGTATCGCTACCGCAGGCTGGATCATGTTGTGGAGAAGGAAGAGGTTTTAAAGAGAATGGAAGAGGAGAATGCGCAGGAGGAAAACTGATGGGTATATCGTGGACAAAGGAACAGCAGAAGGTAATAGATTTGAGAAAACGAAATATCCTGGTATCTGCGGCGGCAGGTTCGGGAAAGACGGCAGTGCTTGTGGAGAGAATTAAAAAGCGTGTGTTGGAGGATGAGAATCCCATAGATATGGACGAGCTTTTGGTCGTGACCTTTACGAAGGCGGCGGCGGCTCAGATGCGTGACCGTATCGGAGCGGCAATTGAAAACGAGATGATGTTAAATCCTTCAAATCCCAGACTTCAGCAGCAGCTTGCGCTTATCCATAATGCGCAGATTACAACGATAGACAGCTTTTGTCTATATGTGATCCGCAATCATTTTCATGAAATTGATTTGGAGCCGAATTTTCGGATTGCGGACGAGGGGGAGTTAAGGCTTCTAAAAGAGGAGGTTATGGAGCGCCTTTTGGAGAGGGAATATGAGGCGGGAGAGGAGGACTTTTTAAATCTTGCGGATATCTATGTGACAGGAAAGAGCGACGAGGCGTTTAAAGGACTGATTTTGCAGCTCTATGAGTATGCCGGAAGTTATCCGTGGCCTAAGGAGTGGCTGGCTTCCTGCGAAGCAAATTATAATTTTGAGACAGAGGAGGCGTTAGCGGGGAGTCCGCTGTTTTCCTGCCTTATGACCTATATTTCCAATATGGCGGACGGAATCTGCCGGAAAATGAAAAAAATATATGCGCTCTGTCTCACGGAGGGCGGACCGTATATGTATGAGAGCGCCATAAAATCGGATATTGAGCAGATCGAAAGGCTGAAGGAGGTAAGGACATACGAGGAGGCGTATGTCTGGATGAAGTCCGTAAGCTGGGCAAAGCTGAAGGCGGCGCGGGGATTTACAGGCAGCAAGGAAATACAGGAATATGTCAAGGCGGCAAGAAATGATTGGAAAAAAACGCTTGATACCATCGGAAAAAAATTCTTTTTTCTTCCGTTAAAGGATTCCTTTGAGCAGATCACGCGTCTTTTACCGATTGTGCATACGCTGATTGCATTGACGACAGATTTTATGGATGAATTTGCGCAAAAAAAGCGTGATAAGAATATTGTGGATTTTATGGATTTGGAGCATTTTGCGCTGGAAATCCTTGTGGATCCAAAAACAAAAGAGCCGACCTCTACGGCGCGGGAATTTAAACGGGCGTATGCGGAAATTATGATTGATGAGTATCAGGACAGTAATTATGTGCAGGAGGCGATTCTTCGGGCGATTTCCAGGGAGAGCACTGGTGAAAATAATATTTTTATGGTGGGCGATGTAAAGCAGAGTATTTATCGTTTTCGTCTGGCAAGGCCGGAGCTTTTCATGGAGAAATTCGATACATACAGCCTTACGGATTCCGACAGGCAGCGCATTGATCTGCATGAAAATTTCCGAAGCAGGAATGAGGTGCTTACGGCCGCGAACGATATTTTCAGAAAAATTATGCGGCGAAATCTTGGCAACGTAGAATATGATGATGCGGCTGCGCTCTATCCAGGCGCCTCCTATCCGGATATGGAAAATATGTTTAAGCCGGAAATTCTGATTGCGGACAGCGCCGACGAGGCGCTTTGTGAGATTGCGGAAGATAAGGCCTGCATGGAGGCGCATATGGTTGCCGGCAGGATTCTTGAGATGCTTGCGAATCAGCTTGTAACGGATGAAAAATCGGGGGAGCTTCGAAGGGTGCGTCCCGGCGATATTGTTATTTTGCTGCGCAGCCTAAGCGGGTATGCCGAGGTGTTTGCGGATGTGCTGATGAGTCACGGTATCGCCGCGCATACGACGTCAAAGACGGGATATTTTTCCGCGCTTGAGGTACAGACGGTTTTGAATTATCTTCGGATTTTGGATAATCCGTTTCAGGATATTCCGCTTGCGGCAGTTTTAAAATCTCCGATCGGTAGATTTACGGAGGAAGAGCTGGCAGAGATACGCATCGGCGATTCGGAGAAACCGTTTAGCGAAGCGTTTTTTGACGGAGTGAGAGAGAAGCGGTTTTCGGGCGAGCTTTTGGATAAGGTGAACGTATTTTGCCGCACTTATGAGAAGCTGCGGGGGGAAATTTTAGACCGCCCGATACACGAGCTGTTGATTGCGGTCCTGGAAGAAACGGGGTATGAGAAAATTGCGTCGGCAATGCCGGAGGGCAGGCAGCGTCAGGCGAATCTGGCTATGCTCGTCGAAAAATCTATCGCCTACGAGGGAACCAGCTATCGCGGCCTGTTTCATTTTATCCGCTACATTGACGAGCTTCAGAAATACAATGTGGATTTCGGGGAGGCGGATCTTGTCGGTGAGAATGAGGATGCCGTGCGGATTATGAGTATTCATAAGAGTAAGGGTTTGGAGTTTCCTGTGGTTTTTGTGAGCGGACTCGGGAAGCATTTTAACAGGCAGGATTCCCGCAGCCGTATGATTTTGCACCATGAATTCGGTGTGGGACTGGATGAAACGGACAAGGAAAGACATCTGAAGGTTCCGACGATTTATAAGAGAATTTTGGCGAACCAGAGTGATCTTGAGAGCCTGGGAGAGGAGCTTCGGATTCTTTATGTTGCGCTGACAAGGGCGAAGGAAAAGCTGGTGTTAACGGCGGCAGCAGATCGTCCAATGGAGCGTGCGGATGCCTGTGTGTATGAGGATTCAAATGAGATAGATTTTCCCGATATTGCAGGGGCTTCCTGTTATCTGGACTGGGTGCTTGCCTCGCTGATGACGTATGGAGAAAAATATCATATATCGTCCGTCGGCGCGGCTGACATGATTTGGCAGGAAGCAAAGCGGCAGACAGAGGAAGAGCGGTTTGAAAAAGAGAGGATTCTTGCCGGGGAAAAAGCATCAAAAGAGACAGAGGAATTTGTAAAGGCACGGCTTTCCTATCAATATCCGTATCGGTCTTCGGTTGATTTGCAGATGAAATATTCCGTGTCTGAGCTAAAGCACCGCGCGATGCGAAGGCTTGAGGCGGCGGAAGAGTTTGAGACGACGCCGGAGTTTTTGGAGAAGCCTGTAATTCCCTATATTCCGGCATTTGTCGGGGAGGAGGGCGGCAGAGAGGAGGTAAGCCAGGGTGCGCTGCGGGGGACGGCGGTGCATCGCGTTTTGGAATGCCTTGACTTTATTTCGCTTTCAGATGATAATCTTTTTAAAGATGTGAAAGAACAGGTAGAGCAGATGCTTTTGAAAGGACGCATCACGCCGGAAATGGAAAAATTAGTGAATCCGAAGACAATCGCAGAGTTTTTAAGCTCGCCGATGGGACGTCGCATGAGGGCGGCGGCAAAGCGCGGGGAGCTTTACCGCGAAAAACCGTTTGTGCTTGGCATACAGGAGGAGGAGCTGATATTGGTACAGGGGATTATTGATGTATTCTGGATAGAAGAGCATAAGATATATGTTTTGGATTATAAGACTGACCGTGTGTCGGAAGCCGGTCAATTGGCCAAAATGTATAGAGAGCAGATTAATCTTTATGCAAAGGCGCTTCATGAGGTGTGGAATATGGAGGTGGGAGGACAGTTTCTTTATTCCTTCTGTCTGCATGAGATTGTAACGCTTATATAACGGGATGGAGGTAATTGGATATGAATGTAATTTTGGCATCTGCGTCACCGAGGCGCAGGGAGCTTTTAGAGCAGCTCGGACTTACGTTTGCGGTTGTCCCTGCACGGGGGGAAGAGATTGTCACGAAGGAGACGCCGTGGGATATTGTGACGGAGCTTGCGAACAGGAAAGCGGGAGAAGTTTATGAAAGTGTGAAGGAGACGGATTGTCTTGTGATTGGCGCCGATACGGTTGTAAGCTATGAGGGGAAGATACTTGGGAAACCAAAGGATAAAGCGGAAGCACAAGATATGCTTTCACTGCTTGCCGGCAAAACACATGAGGTTTATACCGGGGTGTCGCTTTGGCTTTGTAAAAGCGGAAGCTTATCCTGTCGGGATTTTTTTGAGAGGACGAAGGTTACGATGTATCCGATTTCCAAGGAAGAGATCAATACATATATAGAGAGCGGGGAACCGATGGATAAGGCGGGCGCTTATGGGATACAGGGGCTTGCCGCCAAATTTGTCCGCAGGATCGACGGGGATTACAACAATGTGGTCGGACTTCCGATTGCCGGTATTTATCAGGAAATGCTGAAGCTTGGCATTGATATTTCCCGAAATTCATAATAAAATAGAAATAGAGTATACTAGGAAGAAGGATGGATGCTATGGGAGCGTATGATAAAGCGGCAGTGAAATATTTTTTTGAGCATCAGGACCAGTTGTTTAATCAAAATGTGGCGGAGTCTTTGGAGGAAGCGGAGGAGTTTTTGGAGGACTGCATGGCTGTTGTCTGTAAGAATATCCGTGAAGTCAGGGAATATTTTGATGAGAGCGGCGCTGATATTTCCGGTATGGATGATTTGGAGCTAAGGCAGGCGGGTGAGGTGTTTGCGCTGCCGGACGGAAGATTTCTCATAGTAGAGGCATAGAGTGACAGGAAGGGGATTTCGATGGAAAATAAATATGATGTGATTATTATCGGAGCAGGGCCTTCCGGTATTTTCTGTGCGTTTGAGTTGAAGGAAAAGCGGCCCGATTTAAAGATTTTGATGATTGAAAAGGGTCGCAGCATTGAAAAGCGTCAGTGCCCGAAACGTAAGACGAAGGTGTGCGTCAATTGCCAGCCCTGTTCTATTACGACCGGTTTTGCGGGCGCAGGTGCATTTTCCGACGGAAAACTGTCCCTCTCGCCGGATGTGGGAGGAAACCTGCCGGATATTCTTGGGTACGAGAGAGCGGCAGAGCTGATAAAAGAGTCGGACAATATTTATCTGAAGTTTGGAGCGGACAAGTCTGTATACGGTGTCGACAAGGCAAAAGAAATACGCGAAATCAGAAGAAAAGCAATTAACGCCAATCTGAAATTAATCGAATGCCCGATCCGCCATTTGGGAACGGAGGAGGGCTACAAGATTTATTCAAGATTGCAGGAACATCTTTTGCGTGAGGGTGTAGAGATTGTTTTTGATACCATGGTTAAGGATATTACGGTTGAGGAGAACGCCGTGACGGGGGTGATCACGGATCAGGGGGAGTATCAGGCAAAAGAGGTGGTTTCCGCGGTAGGGCGGGAAGGGGCGGATTGGTTTTCTCATGTCTGCCACGAGAAAGGCATTGAGACACAGGTTGGCACGGTGGATATAGGAGTTCGTGTCGAGGTTCGCGATGAAGTGATGGACTTTTTAAATAAAAATCTCTATGAAGCGAAGCTGGTGTACCATACGCCTACTTTTGATGATAAGGTGCGTACCTTTTGTACGAATCCGTCCGGCGAGGTGGCGACGGAGTATTATGACAACGGACTTGCCGTTGTGAACGGGCATGCGTATAAGTCAAAGGAGTTAAAGACAAACAATACGAATTTTGCTCTGCTGGTGTCGAAGAATTTCACCAAGCCGTTTAAGACGCCGATAGAGTATGGAAAGCAGATTGCACAGCTCTCGAATATGCTCTGTGACGGAAGGATTATGGTACAGACCTTCGGTGACTTCCGCAGGGGAAGGCGGACAACGGAGGAACGGCTGTGTCGGAATAATCTTATTCCTACTTTAAAAGACGCTGTGCCGGGAGACTTGTCTTTGGTGTTTCCGCATCGCATTATGGTGGATATTGAGGAGATGCTTATGGCGCTTGATAAGGTGACTCCCGGAATTGCAAGTGACGAGACTCTGCTTTACGGCGTGGAGGTTAAATTTTATTCCAACAAGGTTGTAGTTAATTCTGATTTTGAGACGAGCGTGCGTGGGCTTCGGGCAATCGGTGACGGGGCAAGTGTTACGAGAGGATTACAGCAGGCATCTGCAAACGGTATCAGCGTTGCACGCAGTATTATAAAATCCATGGAGTAGAAAGATGAAGATACGAAAGAAAGTGGTGGCAGCATTTTTTTCAATTGCCGTTTTAACGGCAGGCTGCCGTTTGGGAAAAACATCGTTTGCATCTGAATTGGGAAGTGGAGATGTATTTAAGATTGGAGATATGGTATGTACACTGCCGGAGGCCAAAGTGTATCTGTGTAATTATCAGAATATTTACGGCACGGCATTTACCATTAATCTCTGGGAGCACGAGACGCAGGAGCATCTGCTGGAGAATTATGTGAAGGATATTACGATTGCCGAGCTGACCCGCATTGTCTGTATGGATGAGCTTGCAAAACGCCGGGATATTTCTTTGACAAAGGAAGAGGAAGCGGCGGCAGGGGAAGCGGCGGAAGAATATTATAAGTCTTTGAGTGAAGAGGAGATCTCCTATATGGATATCAGCGAGGGCACGCTTAAAAAAATGTATGAAAATTATGCGCTGGCCCAGAAGCTTTACGCCTCTTTGACAGAGGGGATTGATGGCGAGGTCAGTGATGACGAGGCGAGAATTATGGAGGCGATGCAGATTTTCGTGACGAGTGAGGAGCGGCTTGAAGAGGTAAAGAAAGCATTGGATGCAGGAAGGGATTTCTCCGCTGTTGCCGCGGATTATAACGAGGCGGGCAGAATCGAGATTACTTTTGGACGTGGTGATTTGCCGGCGGAGGTGGAGGAAGAGATTTTTCAAATGGATGAGGAAGAGATTACGCCATGCATTCAGACGGAGAAGGGTTATTACTATCTGAAATGTATCGACAAGTTTAATCAGGAGCTGACAGACGAGCACAAGCTCACCATTGTAAAGCAGCGTGAGAAGGAAGCGTTTGATGATGTTTTTCAGGAGTTCGTCGAGGGACTGGATTCGGTGATGAATGAAGAGCTCTGGAGAACGGTAAGAGTTGAGACGGGAGAGAAGATCGTATCGGACAGTTTTTTTACTGTTTATGAAGAAAAATTCAAGGATTGACGGTGGTTCAAAGAAAAGGGGGCATCCGTCAAATTACACCAATAAAACGGGGCTGTTGCACAGCCCCGTTTGTTTTATTTGGTTAAGAGCAGCATAATTTTGTTGCTGCGTTCAATGAATTTGCTCATGGCATCTACGGAGAGCGGCTGATTACTGATCATTGCAAGATCATACAGCTGTTCACAGAACATCGGAACGTGTTCGGAATCCTTGTTCTCTAAGATGTATTTTACAAGCTCGTTGTTGGCATTTAAGGTCAGGGTTGCATCGGCAGCAAACATAGAGCTGTCCATACCGCCCATGCCGTTTACGGCGTACATTTTCATCATATCCTGCATACGTCTGCCCTCCTCGGAGAGTGTGATGACGGAGGAAATGGATTCGTTCTTTAATTTCTCAACCTTGACGGCAAGCTTGTCGTTGTTTAATGCCTTGCGGAAGGTTTCTGTCAGACTTTCTGTCATGTCTTTTAAATCTTCCTCAGTCGTCTCTTCTTTTAAAGAGTCTGTGACATCGGCGTCAATTCGCATAAAACGGTAGGTGTCATTGCGCTGCTCCAGCTGGGAAATGAAGGAGGTGTCGATGTTGTGATTTAGGATCACTGCATTCATTCCCTGTTCCTTAAACAGCTTAATATACTGTCCCTGCTGAATAAGGTCCGTGACATAATATACAGTCTTTTTTTCTTTTTCGGCATCGTCTGTTGTGTTGTCTTTTGCATCGTCAGAAGCAGAACTTTCATCTTGGGTGTCGGTATTCTCACTTTCTTCTTTCTTTAACAATTCGGGCAGCGTCAGATATTTGTCATTGATATCTTTGAATAAGATGTAGTCGTTCATCTTATCGCAGAATTTTGTATCCTTTAAGCAGCCGAATTTGATAAACGGACTGATGTCGTCCCAGTATTTCTCATAATTTTCTTTTTCGGTTTTGCACATTCCGGTCAGTTTATCTGCAACCTTCTTGGAAATATAGTCGGAAATCTTCTTTACAAAACCGTCGTTTTGCAGCGCGCTTCTCGATACGTTCAGCGGAAGGTCAGGGCAGTCAATGACACCCTTTAGGAGCATCAAAAATTCGGGAATGACTTCTTTGATGTTGTCGGCGATAAACACCTGGTTATTGTATAATTTGATGGTTCCCTCAATGGAATCGTATTCCGTATTGATTTTCGGGAAGTATAGGATGCCCTTCAGATTGAATGGGTAGTCCATATTCAGATGAATCCAAAACAGCGGTTCCTTGTAATCCATAAATACCTTGCGGTAAAATGCTTTGTATTCTTCGTCCGTACAGTCGCTAGGATTCTTTGCCCACAGCGGATTCGTGTCATTTAACGGAACCGGGCGTTTTACAATTTTTAATTTTTCTTTTTGCGGGCTGATTTCGACAATCTCTTTTTCACCGTTTTCATTTTCTTTTTCCTCTGTTTTGGCTTCTTCGATAATTGTCTCCACAACGGTGTCGGTATCCAGCTTGTCCTCAGGGTCAATTGTCTCGTATGCAGGTTCAGCGTCTGCGTTATTTAGGAAAATCGGAATCGGCATGAAGGAGCAGTATTTTTCAATGACTTCTCTGGCGCGGTATTCATTGGCAAATTCCAGAGAATCTTCGTTGAGGAAAAGCGTAATTTTTGTTCCGACGCCTTCTTTGCCGCCGTCCGCCATATCATATTCCGTGCCTCCGTCGCATTCCCAGTGAACCGGGGTGGCGCCTTCTTTATATGATAGGGTGTCAATATGCACCTCATCGGCAACCATGAATGCGGAGTAGAAGCCCAGACCGAAATGTCCGATAATCTGGTCTTCGTTTGCCTTATCCTTGTATTTTTCAAGGAAATCGGTTGCACCGGAGAAAGCGATCTGATTGATATATTCCTCTACTTCCTCCTGGGTCATTCCAAGTCCGTTGTCTTCCACCGTCAGTGTTTTCTCCTTCGGATTGACCGTAACCTGTATGTTCGCCTTATAGTCGGCAGGCAGTGTGGCTTCGCCCATCATTTCAAGCTTTTTTAATTTCGTGATAGCGTCACAGCCGTTAGAGATCAATTCGCGATAAAAGATATCGTGGTCGGAATACATCCATTTTTTTATGATTGGAAAAATATTGTCGCTGCTGATAGAAAGATTACCATGCTTATTGCTCATAAGATAAGACTCCTTTTCTTTAAAATTTATCTAATAGAAATATTAGTACGGAAAATTTAAAATGTCAATACAAAATTAGCACTCTTTTTGCATGAGTGCTAACAATATTGTAAAAACACTGTATTTGTGGCATTTTGGGGAAATATGAAAATTTTATAAACAGATCGTAAGAAAGTGATTCGGATTTTATAAATTTGAGAATGGATTCGTGTACAAAAAATTGTATTTTGTTTTCGTTTCTGGTAAAATGAATGAGGTTACAAGAGTTGAAAGGAAAAACAGAGATGGAGCTTACGGTAAGAGTTTATAGAGAAGAAGATTTACCCGAGATGATTCGGATATGGAATGAGGTAGTGGAGGAGGGGATTGCTTTTCCGCAGGAGGAGATTTTGAGCGCGCAGACAGGGGAACGGTTTTTTGGCTCACAGACATGCAGTGCCGTTGCCTTAGATGCCGTAACGGGTAAAATTTACGGGTTATACATATTGCATCCGAACAATGTGGGGAGATGCGGTCACATCTGTAATGCGAGTTATGCGGTTGATTCAAAATGCAGGGGACTGCATATAGGGGAAAAGCTGGTTTCAGACTGCTTAGAGAGAGCACGGCGGTATGGTTTTGCGATTCTGCAGTTTAATGCTGTGGTGGCGGCGAATATCCATGCGAGACATCTCTATGAGAGACTTGGATTTGTGCAGCTTGGCACGATTCCGAAGGGATTTCGTATGAAGGACGGGCATTATGAGGATATCTGTCCTTACTATAAAAGTATTTAGTAATGTTACGGTGGATCAAATTGTTTATAATATTTATGTTTAGATAATGGACTTTACGTTTTCCGTATGATATACTTGGCTATACAAATATTCATTAGAGGGAGTGTGGTATTATGACGGATAGTGAAAAACTTGACTTACTGCTTGAGAAGGTAGGCAACCTTGATGAAAAGGTAAGTAATCTTGACGAAAAGGTGAATGACCTTGATAAAAAGGTAAGTAATCTTGATGAGAAGGTGAATGACC
>CANOCV010000024.1 GCA_947564465.1 uncultured Roseburia sp.
AGCTAAGGATAAAGCAACTGATCTTAAAGAAACGTTGGAAGATAAAAAGGAGGGAAGAGAAGAAGGAAGAGAAGAAGGAATTCGTGGAATGGTTTCTGCTTTAAAGGAATTGGAAATTCCGACACAGGTAATTCTGGTTAAAATTCAGGAAAAATTCAATCTAAGCCAGGAAGCGGCTAAAAAATATTTATAGAAGACGACCATATCAGCAAGGCCGTGAGCACTTTTGTTTAGGAGAAAAGTATGGGAGGAAAAATACTGATTGCAGATGATGATAACCGTGTAAACGAGCTTCTGCAGGAAATTTTTATGATGGAGGGCTATGAGGTATTGGCTGCATATGACGGGGAAGAAGCAATCAGGCTGTTAGAGCAGGGAGAGCAGATTGATCTTCTCGTATTGGATGTGATGATGCCCGTACTTGACGGTTGGGAAGTTCTCGATTATGTGAGGGAGAGATTTGAGGTGAAGGTGCTGATGCTGACCGCGCTCACAGATGAGGTGAACGAGGTTCGGGGACTGCGGGCAGGAGCGGACGATTATGTGGCAAAGCCGTTTAAGCGGGCCGTTCTTTTGGAGCGCGCAAAGCGCCTGATACAGGAGCAGAGTGAAAAGCACGAGCGGGATTACGTGTGCGGTCCGCTGCGTGTCAGCCAGACAGAATGTAAGGTATATGTAGAAGGGGAAGAATTAAAGCTTACGATGAAGGAATATAATTTGCTTCTACTGCTTATGAGAAATAGTAAGATTGTGTTAAACCGCGATATAATACTGGAAAAAATCTGGGGGGCGGATTATGACGGAAATGACCGCACGATAGATACACATATCAAGATGCTGCGGCGCTCGCTTGGAAAATATGGGGCGTATATACGGACAATCCGGGGACTGGGGTACAGCTTTGACGGAGAGGTGAGCGAAGAATGAAGATCAGCTTCCGCACAAAAGTAATTTTAACATTTCTGGTGGGCAGTTTGGGGTGCATGATATTTCTAAGCCTTTTCTGTGAATTGCTGCTTCGTCCGCTTTTTATCAACGATTCGAAGAAGAACATGAAAAATTATGGGGAACAGGTCTGGCAGGCGCTAAGCCGCGGTGACGATGAGATCAGTCAAATGCTTGACAGAATTGAAACGGAGTATTTGATTTATACGACCGTAATGTCAAAAGGGGGGAAGGTGCTTTATTCAAGGTCAGGAAACAATGCCAGTCAGTCGACCATTGAGAGAGCACAGAAATGGATTGAGGAATTTGAAGCAGACGAGGAGCGGGGGGAACCGTATTTCATAGAGCGTTATGATGCCAATTATCGGATTAAGCGGCTGATTTATATAAGAGAATACAAGGATTCTGCTTACATTGTGATGAACAAGTCGATTAAGGGAATTGACCAGGATACGCAGCTGGTATCCACGTTTATTTTTATTTTGGGATTAAGTATCTCCGTAATCGGCACTGTTTCCTGGAGCTTTTTGTTAAGGCCGTTTACCGGTAATATGGAGAAAATGAGCCGTATTACAAGAAATATGTCGAAGCTCAATTTTGAGGAGAAGATAAATTACAAGAGCTCAGACGAAATCGGCGTTTTGGCGGATTCCATTGATGAGTTGTCGGAGGAATTAAAAAACAGTATCGAAACGCTGCAAAACGACCTGGAGCGCAGGAAAATGCTTATACGCAACATTTCCCATGAGCTGAAAACTCCGATTACGACGATCAAAGGATACGCGGAGAATACCCAGATTGTAACGGAGGGGAATGAAAAGGTAAAGCGTTACTGTGACATTATGATTGAGGAGTGTGACTCCATCGACCGTCTGGTAAATGAAATGCTGGAGATGTCCAGGTTGGAGAGTGACGGATATATTTGCGACAGGACCGTAATAAGAACGGAACAGATATTTGAGGCGGTGCGGCAGAGACTGAACAGAGAGCTGGCCGGCGCCAAAATAGATATAGAAAGTGAGAATACGGGAATCCTGGGGAATCAGACGTTGATTGAGCGGGCAATCTTTAATTTTGTGGAAAATGCGGTAAAATATGGCGATACAGGAAAAATAATTTACCTGAAGGGATATACGGAGGATGACAGATATGTATTCGCGGTTATCAACGAGGGATGTGGGATTTCAAAAGAGGAGGAAGAGATGATCTGGGACGTCTTTTATAAGACGGACAAGTCCAGAAAGCGCAATAAAGGCTATGGAATCGGGCTTTCTATTGTGCGTCAGATTGCAAGGCTGCACAGTGGCGGTGTGGACGTATGCTGTGAAAACGGAAAAACTAAATTTAGCTTATGGGTGCCTAAATAACATTCATTAAGAAAGTGTAATAAGTTACACACAGATTACACAAAGCAGGGATATATTGATTGGCGTACGAGATCAATATGGTAGTGTCGGAACAAAAGATGTTTTGGCCAATGCCGTTTGCGGAGGTGACTATGTTAAAAGAACAGGAACGAGTTCGATATACCAGGCATTTTCTTTTGGATGGAATGAGGAAAAGCAGGAAAAGATAAAGAATACAACCGTATTTGTAGCAGGGGCGGGAGGAACCGGTTCGCCCACAATTACAATGCTGGCGCTTTTGGGTGTTGGATGTATCAAAATCTGCGATTTTGATATGTTTGAGAAGCCGTCATATTTCAAAAAATAAAGAGTGCCCATATTGCGGATTGCGGACAAATACGGTATATTAAAAGATAGAAATTATTAGAAAATCGTAGGGATGGAGCGGAAATATGAGTGAGAATAAATATCGAATCAGTATTATCGTATTTAATGACGATTCAAAAAGCTGCAGGAAAACGTTGAATAGTATTCGCGGCCAGCAGTGTTACAAAAATGGAGAGGTGCAGCTTTTTCTTGTCTGGTGTCCGCAGGCAAGCGAGGATAAGAAGCTTCGCAGCCAGACAGAAGAGGCGAAAACGGAAGCTCTGCTTGAGATAACGGGAGCGTGCGGCGGGAAGATTTTGGATGAGGCTGTTTTGAGGGCATCGGGAACATATCTTCATATCACAAAGGCAGGGGTTACTTATCCGGCCGAAGCTTTAGACGGGGCGCTTGCACTTATGGAAAAGAACCGCTGGCGCAGCGGGGTTTCTTCTATATATGCGCCTAACTATTCGGCGGAAATGAGAGAGCTGAACGCCTATACAAGAGATCATGGGAAGCAAACCAGCCTTAAAAATAATTTTCATCTGGTGCATTGCAATTACTATGCATATTTTGTCCGCAGGGATGCGTGGACAAAGGAGAGTACGGCGGGCGCAGAGTGGACCCTGTCAATTTTAAAGGGCATTTTGTATACGCTTGTCGCAGACAGCGGGCTGCATCAGCTGCCGAGGGTGGAGCTTCGTGTCGGGAGCGAGCAGACGGCGATCGGACATGTTATGACAATGTTTCGGGAGCATAAGTATCGGGAATTTTATCGGGAATTTTTACAGCCTGTGCTTGCGTATCTTGGAAGGCAGAAGGAATACTGTGAGAAAAATGCGAAATACAATCTGCTGTTTTACTGTATGAAGATGCAGCAGTATTTTCTGGAGAAGGACGAGACGGTATTGAAGGAGATACGCGCCTATGCGGACGAGACGGTTCGTTTTATCGGGGATGAGGAGGTGCTTTTGCTAAATCCGTTTTTATCCCGCACCTATAAGCATTTTCTTCAGGCGCGTTTTACATGGACAAGAGGAAGCAGTAAAGAGATAAGGGAAAAAAGTGCGGATATCGCCGCGGAGGAGACGGCGCCGGACGTGTACTTTTTTATACGGCTTTCCAAGGATAAAATGGTTCTTGAGGGAAGAACGACACTGTATTCGACAGAAGACTTTGCGGTGGAGCTTTTGGTCAACAAAGAACGCATTGCCTGTGAGCTTTCCAAAAAGCAGGAGAGTGAGAGCTGGTTTGGGGAGCCGATGAACCGTACCAGATATTATAAATGTGAGGTGCCTCTTGCCAAGGGGCGGGAGTACAGGATAAAAACGGTGATTGTGGCGAAAGGGCGGGAAGTTGTAAAGGAGTCCGTATTCTATCAGCGGTTTATGCCGCTTGCGAACGACGTGTTTCTTTTCTGGCGAAAGAGCGGGTGGCTTGTGTATGCAGACTCCCAAACAAGACATCTGCATCTCGCGGGGGACAACCTGTTTAGGAGAATGCGGCTTTCCTGCAGACATTTGGTGAGCTTTTTGTTTTATAGGAACAACGACGGAGCGACTCAGAAAGCATTGGCGGCCCGCGCTGTTTACCGTATTTTAAAGCTGTTTAAAAGAAAAGAAATCTGGCTTGTCTCCGATCGTACGAACAGAGGGGATGACAACGGAGAATGCTTTTTCCGCTATTTGAGCGAGCATCCGCAGCCGGACGTAAAGGCATATTACGTGATTGATAAACGCTGCCCGGATTTTGAGAGGATGCAGCAATATGGGGAAGTGGTATCCGTATTTTCATGGAAGCACAAATTTTTGCATCTTTTAAGCGATTACCTGATTTCGTCCCAGGCGAATAAAGCGGTGGAGAATCCGTTTGGGAGAATCGGACAGTATTACCGCGACATAGCCGCAAAAAAGCCGCTTGCATTTTTGCAGCATGGTGTCATTAAGGATGATCTTTCGGGGTGGCTTAACCGCTACAATAAAAATTTATATGGATTTGTGACGACAACAAGGGCGGAATACCAGTCGATTCTTGATTATGACTATTACTATACACCAAAGGAGGTCTGGCTGACGGGACTGCCGCGTCATGACTACCTTGTACACGATGAGAAGAATTATATAACGATTATGCCGACCTGGAGGAAGACGCTGACAGGGGGAACAAATGCGGCGGGAGAGTGGCAGCTTGGAGCGGATTTTGCACAGAGCAGTTTCTTTCGCTTCTACAATGCGCTGCTAAATGACCAAAGGCTTCTTGCGGCGGCGAAAAAGCACGGTTATCAGATTTGTTTTTTTCCGCATCCGAATGTCAAGCCGGCGCTGCCTTTATTTCAGAAGAATCCAGAGGTCATATTCTTTGATACAGACAAGCCGTACAGAGAGGTATATGCGCAGAGCAATCTGATTTTAACGGATTATTCATCTGCCGTATTTGACTTTGCGTATTTAAGAAAGCCGATTGTTTATTGTCAGTTTGACAGGGATGAATTTTTTTCCGGCGGGCATTCTTACGTAGAGGGGTATTACAATTATCAGACGGACGGCTTCGGGGAGGTGGAGGAGACACTGGAAGGAGCGGTGGATCGGTTGATTTCGTATATGGAGAGCGGATGTCGGCTGAAGGAAGAGTACCGTAAGCGAATAGATGAAGCGTTTGCATATCATGACCGAAGCTGCTGTGAGAGGGTATTAAAGAAGCTTCGCAACAGAGAAGAGAATTAACAGGAGAATGTATTGTGAGGGGAAACAGATTTTGGCGGGTATTTGTTTTCATAAGTCTGGCGCTTTCTTGTTTTGGGGTGAATTTTGTCTCTGTGTTTGGCGCGGAGACGGCAAAAAGGGGGACGCCGTTAGCTCCGTATGAAGTCTATACGGCTGTTTTTGGTTCTTCCTCTACGAGGGAGGACATTCAGGAAATTCTTGATTACCGTAAAACCGGTCAGGCGAAAAAGCTCGTTATCACTTTAAAAGGAAATATTTTAATAGACGGGAGCCTGTATGTATATTCCGATACCACAATTAACGCATATGGCGCGACAATTACGGAGACGAAAAAAAAGGCTTCGCTGCTTGCGTCTGCGACAGCGTCCCGTTTCGGCTCATATGGGCATGAAAAGGGATATAATATGACAAGAAATATTACGGTTAACGGCGGTATATGGAACGGGGCGAAAAAAGCCGGGCAGGTGATTCGTTTTGTGCATTCCTCTAATGTAAAATTACAGGGAATGACAATCATAAGCTGTACGCCGACGGGACATTTGATTTCTTTAGAAGGCGTAAATACCGCGGTTGTCAGCGGATGTTCACTGACGGGGTACGGGGAGATGAAGGATGCGAACGAAGCGCTGCACCTTGATATTGTACACAATACGAAGACAACACCGGGGCTTAAGGCGGAGGAGTATGACGATCTGCCGGATGTCAATATTACGATTCAGGGGAATACGATTACCAACGTGCCCAATGCAATCGGCTCTCACGGGGCGGTAAGCGGTGTTTATCACAAAAATATTTCCATATCAAATAACAATATTGTCAATGTCAGAAACATAGCGGTGAAGCTGTATAATTATAAGAATACGGTTGTGCGGCATAATACGATTGTGAATGCGAATACGGGAATTAAGGTTTATACGTATTATGACGATCAGAACACGAGTGACAGGGTGGAGGGTTATTACAGTCCGAATCGCGGAACCCGGACGGAACCGCTGCCAGCCGGCCATAATTATAAGATAGATATTTCGGGAAATATGATTCGAAATACAGGAAACGGGAGTGCGATTTATTTACAGGCATCCGTTAAGAGGCCGATGAAAAAGATTTCGGTTACGGGCAATGCCGTTTACACATCAGGCTGTCGGGGAATCTGGCTGAATGCGTACTGTAAAAATACGAATATTTCAGGCAATACGGTTTCGGATTGCAGGTTAAACGCCATAGATGTAAGGCTTAGTTCGAATGGGAGTTTGATTAAAAACAACAAAATCTTACGTTCCGGAGGGAACGCCGTGAATGTATCGCAGAATATTTCGAATGTTATAGTAAAAAATAATATTATGCAGGGCTCAAGCGGAAACGGAATCAGGGTAAGCGAGGCAAAGCGTATCACTGTTATGGGAAACCGAATTGAATCGATAAAGCGCCACGCGGTCTATGCAGCTGAAGTTTCCCGTCTAAACGTGTCAAAGAATACAATGCAAAATGTAGATGAGCTGGCAGTTTCGCTTGTCAATACTAAAAAAACAAATACAAAGAGCCTTGAGACGACGAAGATTAAAAGAGTGGTACAAAAGGTAACAAGAAAGAAAAAAAACACAAAGATAAAGATAAAGGGAACGGGAAACGCAGGCTCCTCTTATACCGTAAAGGTTGGCAAAAAGAAATATAAGGTAACTGTGAACGGGAATAATTTTGTCGCAAAGAAATCCGGCAAAATGAAACAGGGGACGAAAATCATCGTATGCGAAAAAGCTTCAGGCGGCAATAAAATTATAACGGAAAAACAGGTAAAGGAGCCGGCCAAAAAAAAGGCGAAAAAACAGACAAAAAAACGGTCAAAAAAGTAGAAGAGAGGAAAAGATGCTTGAAGTTGAGAGAGAATCATGCTATTCTTAAAAAGTTAATTTTGTTTTTGAGGATATGCGGCGCATTAAAAGGAGAAGGGAATGAGTAGAAAACAAGGGATAAAAGCTGTTGTTTTTGTGGCTCTTTTTGCAGTTCTGTTTGTATATGTATCAGATGTTTTAGTGGCAAAGTGGACCACTGGAAATAAAGCTACGTATATGGCAAGTCAATATTATGATGTGAAGGATAAAAGTATTGATGTTTGTGTGATCGGGAGCAGCCAGGTAGTATACGGCTTTTCCTGTATGGCCATGTATGATGAATATGGCATTTCGGCTTACAGCTTCGGAATAGATAATGAAGCAATGCTTTCGTCATATTATTGGCTGAAGGAATGTGAGAAGTCCCATGAGATTTCTACGGTTGTATTGGATATCAGTATTCTGTTTGAACAAACGCATGACAGCTATTTTCGGAAGGCGTTTGACACCATGAAGCTGTCAGCGAATAAGATTGAGGCGATGAAGGCAAGAGATAAGATTGAGGGCTCTACCGGAAGAATCAGCTATCTGATTCCGCTGCAGCTCTATCATGACAGGTGGAAGGAGCTGACGAAGGAGGATTTTGTATTAGATAAAGAGAATTCGCTGGTTTACCGCGGAAATGTTATGAAATACAACGTGAGGTACTCGAATGCGAACGAGTATCTGATTGAAGATGACGAGCAAAGCCAGGTGGAGATGGTGGATTATCAGCTCGAATATTTTCGGAAAATCGTGGAGCACTGCAAGGAGGAAAATTTAAATCTTGTTCTGATAAAAACGCCGAAAAAGTCGTGGAATTTGTCGAAGTCAAAGGCGGTGGAAGCGCTTGCAGAGGAATATTCGCTTCCGTTTTTGGAGTTTAACAGCAGGGAACTTGTCGAGGCGGCGGGAATTGACTTTGCCACGGATATTCAGGATCCGGATCACCTTAATTTAAAGGGCGCCGAAAAGCTGTCACGCTATGTGGGGAAATATTTGAAAGAGAATTTTGATCTTGCGGATCACAGAGATGATGATTATAATCCGGTAGATATGGTGCGTTACACGCAGGATCGTGAGGATTCCTATTTAAAAATGACGCAAGGTATTGAGGAGTATTTTGAGCGGCTGAACAATGAACGTTATGGGGTGATCGTTCAGATGACGGATGATTTGTCCGCGCTTTGGACAGAAAGTATGCGGGAGGAATTTAAACGGCTCGGTTTTGGGCAGGATATCGGGGAACTGACAGGTAAAAACTATATCGGAATTTTAAACAGAGGGACGTGTGTGTATGAGACAGCGCCGGAAAAATCAGTGAGTTTTGAGGGCGGATTTTCGTCGTCGTCACCGTTTACGGCATACAGCAGCATAGATATGGAAGCGAAGAATGTCAGAATCACCTTTAAGGAGAACGACGAAGTCTTTGCGGTTAAGGGGATGAATATTTTGGTATATGATTTAGAAAAAGACAGACTTGCGGACAAGCTTACGATTTTCAGGAATAATGAAAGCAACGGTTTTAGAATGGTGCATGCCGCTGTCGAGGAATAGAGGCTTCCATTCTTGAAAAAGTAATATAAATTAAGTATAATCAGGAAAGAGAGAAAAGGTATGAGTTACTATGATGATTTTGCAAAATTTGGGGACGCTCTGGCAGCGGTCAGCGCAGAGGGAACAACGTTGACATATCGGCAGCTAGAGGAGTATGCCGGGATGGTGGGACAACGGATTCCGTCGAGAAGCCTGGTTTTTTGTTTCTGCAAAAATGTGATAGGCTCCATGGCGGGATATTTAAGCTTTCTGAAGAACAGGATTGTTCCGCTGATGGTGGATGCCGCAATCAATGAGGTGCTTGCCGCCAATCTGATGGAGGTTTATAAGCCGCAGTATCTTTATATGCCAAGTGAGCTGGCGGAAAAATATAAGGATATGGACACAGTATTTTCACAGTTTGACTATACACTCTTAAAGACGAATTACAGCAAATCGTATCCGCTCTATGAGGAGCTCGGGCTTTTGCTCACTACTTCGGGTTCTACCGGAAGCCCGAAGCTTGTCCGTCAGAGCTATGTAAATATTCAGTCGAATGCCGAGGCGATTGCGAAGTATCTGGAAATTGACGAGAAGGAGCGTCCGGTGACGACGCTTCCGATGAATTATACGTACGGTCTCTCCATTATTAACAGCCATGTGCTGATGGGCGCCACGGTGCTTTTGACAACGAGCACGGTAGTGGCAAAAGATTTCTGGTCTTTTATGAAGGAGAATAAGGCGACGTCGTTTGGGGGCGTTCCGTACACATATGAGATGTTAAAGAGAATCCGTTTCTTTAAGATGGATCTTCCCGATTTAAAGACGTTTACTCAGGCGGGAGGGAAGCTTTCGCCAAAGCTGCATAAAGAGTTTGCGGAGTATGCCCTGGAACATAACAAGCATTTTGTCGTTATGTACGGGCAGACGGAGGCGACTGCGCGTATGGCGTATCTGCCGTATGAAAAGGCGTTAGAGAAATACGGAAGCATGGGAATTGCGATTCCGGGCGGACGCTTTGTACTGATTGATGTAAACGGCAATGAGGTCACGGAGCCGGAGACCGTGGGTGAGCTGGTGTATGAGGGGGATAATGTAACGCTTGGCTATGCGGAGTGCGGGGAAGACCTCATAAAGGGCGATGAGCGCGGCGGCAGGCTGGAGACCGGCGATATGGCGAAAGCAGACGCTGACGGGTATTATTATATTGTGGGACGCAAAAAGCGTTTCTTAAAATTGTTTGGTAACCGTGTCAATCTGGATGAGATAGACGGAATGATTAAAAAGGAATTTGAGGGAATCGACTGCGCAAGCGACGGTACGGATGAGATGATGAAGGTATACATTACGGACGAAAGGTTTGCGCAGCAGGTCGAGGAAATGATTGCCGACCGCACCCACATCAATAACAGGGCGTTTTCTGTTATTGTGATCGACAAGATTCCGCGCAATGAATCCGGAAAGACGTTATATAAAGATTTACCATAAATTCATATTTACAAGGAGGAAAAAATGGACGAATTATTAGAAGCATTGAAAAGAGCAAATCCAAAGATTGACTATGAGAGCAGTGATAAGCTGGTGACGGACAAGATTATTGATTCCATTGACATGACATCAATCTTAGCAGAGTTAGAAGATACATTTGACATTGAGATTGATATGGAGTACATTGTTCCAAAGAACTTTGATTCTGTCGAAGCAATGTGGGCAATGGTTCAGGAATTAATGGACTAGATTGATTGGCAGTGTGAAGGCACTGCCAAATTCTGATAATAAATACGGGAGGAGACAAGATGCAAAGAAACGTTCTGGAGTATTTGGAGCAGTCTGCTTTAAAATACCCTGAAAAAACTGTATTTGCGGACACCAAAGAGAGCGTCACATACCGGGAGTTGACAAAAAGGGCAAAGTGCATTGCCGCGGGACTTAAGGAAGCGATCGGTGTGAAAGTAAGACAACCCATCGCCGTTCTTGTAGATAAAGACATTCAGAGTGTGATAAGTTTCTTCGGCGTCATATATACCGGTAATTTCTATGTGCCGATCGATAAGGATCTGCCTAAGGAACGTATTGAGAGCATGGTGTGTCTTTTAAAACCGGCAGGACTTATCTATCATGATACCAGCAGAGATTGCGCACAGAGCATAGAAGCGGATGTCATGAAATTTAATTATGAAGAGTTGGTTTCGGGGCAGGCGGACGAGGCGTACCTTTCGAAGGTGCGCGCACAGGCGTTAGATACGGACCCTTTGTATGCAATTTTCACCTCCGGTTCTACCGGTGTTCCGAAGGGCGTGCTGGTGGCGCACCGCTCGGTGATTGATTTGGTGGATAATTTTAAAGAGGAATTTGCGTTTGACGAGAATTGTATTTTCGGTAATCAGGCGCCGTTTGACTTTGACGTGTCGGTAAAGGATATTTACTCGACAATCAAGAATGGGGCTACAATGTATATCGTGCCGAAAAAGCTGTTTGTGACGCCTGCAAAGCTGATAGATTTTTTGAATGAAAAAAAAATTAACACTGTTATATGGGCGACATCGGCGCTCGTGATCGTTGCGAATTTCAAGTCATTTAAAAATTCGATTCCGCAGTATTTAAAGCGGGTTATGTTTTCCGGTGAGGTGATGCCGAATAAAGTGCTTAATTACTGGCGGCAGTATCTGCCGGATGTTTTGTATGTCAATCTTTACGGGCCGACGGAGATCACCTGCAACTGTACCTTTTACAAGGTTGACCGCAAGTTTGAGGATAACGAGGTTCTGCCGATCGGCAGAAAGTTCTTAAATACGGGTATTCTGCTTTTGGATAGTGAGCGGAAGGCTCCTGTGGGGGATAAAGAAATCGGAGAGATCTGTGTGTGCGGCAGCTCACTGGCGCTTGGGTATTACAATAATAAAGAAAAAACGGACGAGGCGTTTATACAAAATCCTCTGAATCCTTCCTATCCGGAACGGATTTATTGTACCGGGGATCTGGCGAAATATGATGAAAACGGTGATTTGCTGTTCCTGTCAAGAAGGGATTTTCAGATTAAGCATATGGGGCACAGGATTGAGCTGGGCGAGATTGAGGTCGCTGTGAACGCGCTGCCGTTTATTGAGGCGGCGGTATGCCTGTATGACGAGGCAAATAAAAAAATTGTTCTGTTTTATCAGGCAAGGGAAGATTGTAAGAAGGAAATCGTCGCGGGACTTGGCAAGGTGCTGCCGAAATATATGTGGCCGAATGTATTTCGCCTGTATGAGAAGCTTCCGATGAACAAAAATGCCAAGATTGACAGGGTAAAACTAAAAGAAGAGTTATAGGGGAAAGAAATGATATTTGATAAGGTAATTATTGTAGGCGGAACAAATCTGCTCTATCAGATTGCGGATATGACAGAGGAACTTTCCTGCTCAGGGGAGATTGAAGTATATGAATGCAATACGAATGGAATTGCAAAAAAGGGCGGCGATAAGATCTGTTATAAGAGAGCAGATAGCAAGCAGGAGATAATGAGCGCGCTTGAGGCCGAGAAGGGTCATGCGCTGGTGCTGTCTGTTATGAACCCGTATATTCTTTCCAGAGAGGTGGTGGAGAAGGAGAATCTTTTGGTAGTGAATCTCCATCACGCGCTTTTACCGCGCCACAGGGGGAGAAATGCCGAAGCCTGGGCAATTTATGAGGGCGATACGGTGGCGGGAATTACCTGGCATAAAGTGAATGCCGGAGTGGACACGGGCGATATTTATCTGCAAAAGGAAGTTCCGATTACGGAGAAGACGACATCCTTGAAGCTTTTGACACAGTTAAATGGGGCTGCGCTGGAGGGATTTCGGGAGCTCCTTGCGGCAGGTTTTGAAAATATAACGCCAAAGATGCAGGATAAATCGGTTGTAAGCTCCCTGCATTTGGCAAAGGATATTCCAAATAACGGATGGCTGGATCTGTCATGGACAGGACAGGAGATCAGCCGCTTTTTGCGGGCGATGGATTACGGGATTTTGAATGTGATGGGTAAGCCTAAGGTGAAGCTGCAGGATGGAAGCTACACATGGAAATCCTACAAAATCAGCGCATCCCGTGAGGAGACGGATTGTACAGAGATTATCGGTGAGGATAATACATTGCGGATTGTAAGAGACGGAATGATTATTATATTAAATAAATTAAAAAGATTGGAGACAAAGGAAGATGGAACAGTTATATGAGATTTTAGAGGGAGTAAGAGCAGATGTTGATTTTCGTAACGGAAACCAGAAATTAATTGACGATGCGGTGTTGGATTCCTTTGATATTATAGCGATTGTCGGAGAAATCAATGAGGCGTTTGATGTGGAGATTTCCGTGGAGGAGTTATTGCCTGAGAATTTTAATTCGCCGGAGGCGATGATGGAGCTGATTAAAAAATTACAGGAAGAAGAATAATAAGGGAGTTAGGAAATGAAGTTTGTATCAGCGATATTCCTTTTGTTTGTGGCGCTCGTATGTATCATCTATTTTTTGACGCCAAAAAAATGGCGTTGGGGCGTTCTTCTTGCTGCCAGCTATGCATTTTACTGGTTAAACAGCCGTTATCTATGCGCTGTGATTCTTGTAATGTCGCTTGTTACCTTTTGTGTGGGCATCATCCTCGATAAAAAGAGCAAAAGGGCTTCCTCGTATTTAAAGGAACATAAAGGCGAGCTGTCAGCAGCAGAAAAAAAAGCATATAAGTTAAAGGTGACACGAAGTAAAAAGCGGATTTTGGCTGTGGGTATTTTATTTGATCTGGGTGTCCTGTTGTTTTTTAAGTACTACAACTTTTTTGCGGAAAACCTCTGTTCAATTTTAAGGGCGGCGCATATTGACGCACAGCCGAAATATCTCAGCCTGATTCTTCCGCTTGGAATTTCGTTTTACACGCTCCAGGCGATCGCGTATATGGTAGATATATACCGCGGAAAGTATGAGGCGGATCGTAAATTTTTTCATTTCGCGCTGTTTATGTCGTTTTTTCCGCAGATTGTGCAGGGACCGATTGCAAGACATGACAAGCTTGCGGCGCAGCTCTATGAGGGACATGCCTTTGACTTCAAACGAGTAAAATATGGCTGCCAGCTTATCTTGTGGGGATTTATGAAGAAATTGATACTCGCGGATCGGCTTGGCATACTGGTGGACCAGATTTTTGACAATCATACGCAGTATCAGGGATTTATTTTATTGATTGGAGCCATGGGATATGGCTTGCAGGTATATGCGGATTTTTCGGCGGGAATGGATATTGCAAGAGGTGTATCGCAGATTCTTGGAATTGAGTTGGAATTGAACTTTAAACAGCCGTATTTTGCGAAATCAATCGAAGAGTTCTGGAGAAGATGGCACATTACGCTTGGCGCCTGGATGCGGGATTATATTTTCTATCCGCTGTCATTGTCAAAAGCGTTTGGGAATATGGGAAAGCGGGTCAGAAAGATTTTCGGAAACTATATCGGAAAGAAGCTTCCTTCATTCTTGGCGATGTTTATCGTATATCTGCTGGTTGGGTTCTGGCACGGTTCCAGTTGGAAATATGTCGCGTACGGAATCTGGAACGGAGTGATTATCACTTCGGGGATTTTGCTGGCGCCGGTATATGCGAAGGGAATTTCGGCTTTTCGTATTGATGCAGACTCTTACAGCTGGCGGCTGTTTCAGATGGTCAGAACCTTCTTTTTGTGCTCTGTCGGAAGATTTTTTTCAAGAGCGGACAGCTGTATGGCGGCATTTTCCATGATAAAAAATTCGTTTACAAAATGGAATCCGTGGGTACTGTTTGACGATACGCTGTTGACGCTTGGGCTGGATTGGAAGGATATGACGGTCTTAATTGCCATGATACTGGTTCTTTTGTTTGTAGACATTGCGCACGAGAGAGGCGTAAGAATCCGGGAGAGTATTGCGTCGCAGGGCTTTGTGTTCCGCTGGATCGTTTACTGGATTGCTTTTTTCACGGTAATTATTTTTGGTATGTACGGTCCTTCTTATGACAGCAGCTCATTTATATATCAGCAGTTTTAATGTGAAAGTATGGAGGATAATATGAAAAAGGATATATTGGGAACTACAGTGTTCCTCGTTATGACCTGTATACTTTTTTTCGCAGTACAGAATGTGTTCGGCGTTTCCAATAGCTTTTCAGAGCATGCGGAAATGATGTTTGAAGGCTATTATGATGAGCAGGAGGATACCGTGGATGCAGTCATTATCGGGAACAGCCACATTTACCGATACTGGCAGAGCGCATTTGGCTGGAAGGAATACGGCATTTCGACGCTGGCGCTCTCAACCTCGGATATGCCGGGCAGCGTGATAAAGAATATGGCGATTGAGGCATGTAAAACGCAGAATCCTAAACTTCTGGTTTTTGATGCAACGGCGTTTGCGGATAAGGATAATGTAAAAAACAATAAAATATATATGATGCTCAATAACATGAAGCTGTCAAAAAATTATATAGATACGGTGGATAATTTTTGCGCCTATGCGGGAGTCACCGGTATGGAAAAATTCGACTTTTATCTTCCGATTATTCAGTTTCATTCGCGGTGGAAGGAGATCAATCAGACAGATTTTGAACAGACCTATCCTTCGTATCTCAATTCCTGTTATATGGAGGAATTTTTGACGTCGACGATTAAGGAAAGGGCACATAAGGCGACAGACGAGCGAGTGAAGATCGGCAAAAGAAATGAAGCCGTGCTCCGTGACTTACTGGAATGGTGCAAGGGAGAAGATATTGAAATTCAGTTTCTTGCAGTCCCGTTGCTCAGGAATGAAAAGAAGCTGGGGATGATTAACTATGTGGGCGATATCGTAGAAGAGTACGGATATGAATTTTTAAATTATAACGATGCCGACTTATATGAGAGCTTTGATTTCGATGTATCCGTAGATTTTCAGGATAAAAACCATACAAATGTTAACGGGTCCTATAAGTTTTCGAAGGTTTATGGAAAATATCTGGTTGAAAGGTATTCGCTGGCGGATCACAGGGGGGAAAGTGAATATGCTTCCTGGGATGAACGGGCGGATGCGTATATGGATATTATTAGGGAGTATTTTATTTATTGATTTTAGGGAAGGGTACTATGAAGAGAATAATTTGTATCATGCTTTCTCTGCTGCTTGTATTGGGCGGCACAGAGGGGGCAGTGATATTTGCAGGGGAGGTTATGGAACAAGGAACGGAAGAAGGGCGTGAAGCCGGCACGGAAACGGAAGCGGTGCCGGGGACCGAAAAAGAACCGGAAACGGAAGCGGTGCCGGGGACCGAAAAAGAACCGGAGACGGAGGCGGTGTCGGGAACCGAAAAAGAACCGGAGACGGAAGCGGTGTCGGGAACCGAAAAAGAACCGGAAACGGCGCCGGGGACTGAAGAAGAACCGGAGACAGAATCGGGAACCGAAAAAGAGACGGAAACCGGAACCGAAAAAGATCCGTCAACGGATCCGGGTGAGGTGACAAAACCCGAGAAAACGATACAGGTGCTCATTGTAGGAAACAGCTTTTCGCGTTATACGACAAGCGGAATTACGTATACGGTGGAGAAGCCGCTTGAGGAGTTAGCGGCGGGAGAGGGAAAAAGCCTTGAAGTAACGACACTGGCGCACGGTTCGGCAAGACTCCGTTATTATGCGGGGATGAATGATGCCTATATGTCTTACCATAAAGAGCTGATTACGCTTTTGGTAAACGGCGAATGGGACTATATTATATTTCAGGAGCACAGTACGGCGCCGATGGTGTATTTTGAGTCCTCCACGTATCCGGCGGTGGAAAAGCTTTTGCAGTTTGTAAGCCTCTATCAGCCAAAGGCGAAGCCGCTTTTGTATATGACGCCGGGATACAGCAACGGCAGCCAGATAAAGATTGACGGAGAGTCCAGGGTGCTTACAACGCCGGAATTTCAGTTGTATCTTGCGGCCGCCTATAAGACGCTTGAGAATAAGCTTGGCGTTGAGGTTGTACCGGTGGGGATGCATGCGATGCGCACCAATTTATTGTATCCGCAGATCCAGATGACAGGGCCGGATTCGAAGCATCCTACATATGCGGGATATTATCTGGCGGCATGTTCTTTTTATCAAAGAATTTACGGAGCCGTGCCGAATCCGAGTAAAGCAAATTTGTCAAGCTGTAATCTTGGGGAAGGGGATTTGAAATTGCTTGCGGGTCTGACGGCAGATTCCATGACGATTTCACCGAAGAATATTACACTTACCGTTGGGAAAACCGCCAAAGTGTCGGCGGTTTATGACAGCCATATTACAAAATCGTCGGCGATTGTCTACAAAAGTTTTGATACAAATGTTGCGACTGTGGATCCCCAATCGGGAGTTATCACGGCAAAGGGTGGCGGAAATACGGCGATTGTGGCGGCAACCTCCGACGGTCTGCAGGCATTTTGCAATATCGTAGTAAAAATTCCGATTTCTTTTGCCCGGAGTTACTATTTGGCAGGAATCGGGGATGAGATACAGATTTTACCGACAACCAATGCAAAAAATTTCAAGTGGTCCAGCAGCAAGACAAGCGTTGCCTCGGTAGATTCGGACGGACGGGCAACGGTAAAGGCATCCGGCAGGACGGTGATTACTGTTACTAATCAGGACGACAGCTCGGATAAGGATTCGTATGAACTTTATGTAACCTGCGAAACGCCAACCGGATTGGAGGCCGCTTCGTCGGGAGATCCTGCAGAAAATGCGTCGGTCGGGAATATTAAGATTTCTTGGAAATCGGTTTTGGGGGCTGACGGATATGATGTGTACCGTTCGACCAGTGCAGGCGGAACGTATCAGCTGATAGGTTCTGCCACTAAGAGTTCATATACGGATAAGACGGCTGCCGTTAATAAGACATATTATTATAAGGTTACGGCAAAGAATGGGTATGCGTATTGCACAAGCCCGCTGAGCGCAAGAACCAGAGGAGTGATTTTAAAGGCGCCGACACTGAAGGTGAGCCGCGTCAGCAAAAAGTATGCAAAATTGACATGGAAGAAGAACTCGAAGGCAACAGGATATGCAATCTATCGCTCCACCAAGAAAAATTCAGGCTACAAGAAGATTGCGACAGTAACAAAAACAAAAAAGACCTATACGGATAAAACCGTTAAGAAAAAGAAAACATACTATTATAGAATCAAGGCATATAAGAAATTGGACGGTCAAGTATTCTATGGTGTGAAATCCTTGAAAGTAAAAATAAAAATATAATTTACAGGCAGATGAATGGAGTAAAATTATGAAAAAAGCACAGATAATAAAATCAATCATATTTGTCCTGGTATTTGTATTGCTGTTTCAATGGGTAAGTGGGGTTCTTGTGGCGAAGTGGAGAGATCATAACTGTGAGACAGATGTGATGCGGGAATTTTATGCCACAAAGAAAAATACGATTGATGTGGCAATTATCGGAAGCAGCCAGGTAGTGGCAGGCGCGTCGCCTGTGGAGTTATATGAGGATTACGGCATTTCGGCATATGCACTTGGAACTTCCAACCAGAATTTTTTCTGTTCCTATTATTGGCTGAAGGAATGTCTGCGCAGACAGGATATTTCCACACTCGTGCTTGATATGAGTATGCTCTATGTTCGTGAGGATGCTGCAAGTATGAGAAAAGCGATGGACAATATGCGTTTTTCTAAAAATAAGATGGAGATGATACTTGCACAGCGTTCTCTCAAAAATGCGCAGTCGTCTTGGACCTATATTTTTGATATTATGAAATACCACACGCGCTGGAAGGAGCTTGGGAAAGAGGATTTCTACCGGAAAGAGGAAGATAAGATACAGTATCGCGGCGGCGTACTCTTTACAGGGCTTGAGGCGCAGGATTATAACCGGATTTGTATTGATGATGACGGGCCAAGCGACAGCCAGATGGTGGATTATGAGCTGGAATATTTTGAAAAAATACTTTCTCTGTGCAAGGAGGAGGGGATTGATGTTCTGCTGATTAAGACGCCTAAGGCAAATTGGAATATAACGAAGCACCAGGGGGCGAGTGAGCTCGCTGAAAAGGCGGATCTTCCGTTTCTTGATTTTAATACGGGGGAATTGCTTAAGGCAATTGATTTTGACTTGACTGCGGATATGAAGGATATGGATCATCTCAATATCAGAGGAGCGGTTAAGATGAGCAGTTATATCGGCCAATATCTTGCGGACAATTATGAGCTGGCCGATCGCAGAAAAGAGGGGCTGCTCAGTGAGGAATATCTGGATCAGTATCACGATAAACTGCGTGAAAGTTATATGATTTCAAATGGGGATGTGGCGGATTACTTTACTTATCTGCAAAATGAGAATTATGATGTGATTATCAGCGGCAGCAGCAATCTTATACCGTATTGGACGGATGAGATGCAGCAGGCGCTGTCGGAATACGGAGTGACACAGGATTACCGGATGCTGGAGGGGAACAGATTTGTCTGGCATATCAGAGACGGTGCCTGTCTGTATCAGGAAGTGCGGAATAATAAGATGTTATATCAGGGTGCCTTCTTAAACGGGATAGGATTTTCTGTGGCAAATGAAGATGTGACTCAGTTGATTTTTGACGATAAAGAGCAGAAGATTAACAACAACGGTGTCAATATTTTTATTTACGATAACAGTAATCAGGCAATTATTGACAGGGCGTATATCTACTATAATAACGTGCTCGGAACCTTGCGGGTAAAACACGATTATGTAGTTGATTAACGTGAAGCAACAGTTACAATCTAAATATTACAGAGAAAATTTTGGAGGAACCTATGACATTTATACAACTGGAATTTTTGATTTTTCTGATAGCGGGAATTGTTTTCTTCTATCTGTTTCCTGTGAAATACAGGTGGGTGGCGCTTCTTCTGATCAGTATTGCGTTTTATGCGATTGCGGGCGTAAAGTATTTTCCTTTTATATTTGTTACAAGCTTTTCCGTATATCTTGCAGGACTTCGGATGGGGAAGATTTATAAGGTGCAGGATGAAAAGCTTACGGCAGACGGGCTCACGAGACAGGATAAAAAGGCTATCAAGGAGCGGGCGAAAAAACGGTGCCGCCGTGTTGTGATTGCGGGTTTGATTCTGAATGTCGGAATTTTGTCCGTCATAAAATTTACAAAGTTTTTTGTAGAGCCGATTAATGATCTGATCCGCTTTATGGGCGGTGCAGGGACGTTTGACGCTGCGTACATTATTGTGCCGCTGGGTATTTCCTATTATACATTTACTTCTTTAAGCTATCTTTTGGATGTTTACTGGAAGCGTGTCGGCTATGAAAAGAACTATCTGCGTTTCCTGTTATATGCGATTTATTTTCCGCATATCTTACAGGGGCCGATTGAGCGTTACGGAAGGCTTGGAGAGCGGCTGAAACAGGAGCTTCGCTTTGATTATAACAGGGTTGTATCCGGTATGCAGCTGATGATTTGGGGATATTTCAAGAAGCTGGTTTTGGCGGATCGCATTAATATTTTTATCAACGGGGCCTATGGCAGTTATGAGAAATACGGCGGATTGGTGCAGATTCTTGCCATGCTTTTTGACGTAGTCTACATTTATGCGGATTTTTCGGGCTGTATGGATATGGCAAGAGGTATGTCGCAGATTTTCGGCGTGGAGCTTGATTTGAACTTTAATCATCCGTTTTCCGCAAAATCCGTTACGGAATTTTGGAGAAGATGGCATATGACGCTGGGAGGATGGTTTAAGGATTATGTATATTATCCGATATCAACCTCAAATCTGGTGAAAAATATCAGTAAAGCGGCAAGAGGGAAGCTTCCGGACCGGCTGACGAGAAGTATTGTGACGGCTATTCCGGTTTCTGTGACCTGGGTGCTGACCGGACTGTGGCATGGAACGGGAAAGACGTATCTTGCATGGGGCGTTTATTATGCGTTTATGATTTTTATGTCTGTTTCTTTTGAGGAGGACTTTAAGAAGCTGGCGGTCAAATTAAAAATCAATACGCAGGCGCCGTCGTTTGTGTTCTTTCAGATGGCGAGGACGACGCTGATTTTTACCGGAGGACGTCTCTTGACCAGACCGGGTTCCCTGCATCAAAGCTGGTATGTCTTTAAGTCGGCAATCCGGGAATTCAATCCGTGGGTGCTATTTGACGGGACACTCTATGAATTTGGGCTTGACAGACAGGATTTCACACTGGCATTACTGTGTATTGTTTTGTTTGGCGTTGTCAGTCATCTTCAGCAGAAGGGTTCGGTGCGGGAGATGATTGCGAAGCAGAATTTAATCGTGCGCTGGGCAATTTATCTGGGTGCGATATTTGCGGTGCTGATACTCGGAATTTACGGACCGGGCTATGATGCGTCGGCCTTTGTATATATGGCATACTAAGCGGTAGGAGAGGGCTATGGACAAAATTCAGTTGTTTTGCATTCCGTATGCAGGCGGGAATGCGGAGGCTTTTGACGGCTTGAAAAAATATCTGCCGCAGGAGATTGAGATTACGGCGCTTGACTATGCGGGGCACGGTGCACGCAGTCAGGAAGATTTTTATCCGACATTTGACGATATGGCGTCTGATATGGCAAGGCAGCTTAACGGCTGCCTGAAGCCGGATTATAAGACAGTGATCTTCGGATACAGTATGGGAAGTGTCGTTGCCTATGAAATAATTGCCAGAGGGCTTGTGAAGGCTGAGGTTAAGCGGCTCTTTCTGGCCGCCCATGAGGCGCCGGGAGAGTATTGGAGCAGTGTGGAATACACGAAGCTGGATGATCTTGCGTTTGCGCATAAGCTGATGGAATTCGGAGGCTTTGATAAGTTTCAGGACAGATTTTTAGATAACCGTCATTTCAGGAGAATGTTTTTCGAACCGATCCGGCAGGATTACCGGCTGATTGCAGATTATAAGAGAAAGCACGATATCCGCCCTGACATTCCGGTTACGTTTTTCTATGCGCCCGATGATGTTTCAAGGGAAGATGCCGTGAAGTGGACGTCGAGGTTTGCGGCGGAGCCGGAATACATTGAGATAGGAAGGAATCATTTTTTTATAAAAGAATACCCGGAAGAATTAGCGGGATTGATAGAAGAGCGCCTTAAAATGTAAGGCGCTCGTTGTTTTATATCATAGGAAAACCAATGTTACAGCGCTACTCCGTTTGCGGAAAGCAGCTTTCTTGCGCTCTCAAGGGAATCTACGCCGGATGCGTTTTTGATTGGCGCAAATTCTTTTTCACGGACCACTTCACATGGGATACAGCTGTCGGACATATGAACCATATCAAGTACAAGCGTTTCGAATTTGTAGCCGTTTGGACGGTCCGGCTGAATATAATTTCCGTCCTTGTCCATGTAAGGTATTTTCTTTTCGGCAATGTGAAGAGGCATATTGGCGCCCAGCATGGCGTTTAGCATGTCCACGCGGAAAAGATAGTTCAAGGTTACGCCGAAGCCGTAGGTAAGATCGCCGTTTTGTTTTCTGGAGCTTGCCATTTCCTCCGTCATCTCGTAATATTCCACGATGGAGGGACGCTTATCTTCTAAACACAGGACGCCGACGCGTTCATCAAATGCCGCTTTTTTCACAACCTTGGCGCCGCTGACACAGCCCGAGTCTATTGTCGCGCCGATAAATACCGGATCTGCGATCTGCTGAAGCACATTGTCGACCGAGAATACGTTAATCCATTCCAGTCCTCGTTTTTTTACATCCTCCAAAACGCCGGAATTTTGCATGGAGGTATACCATCCGCCGTTGCCGTTTGGGGACATGCAGATTGTGGAAGGGTTCTCCATCAGGATTTTTCCGTTAAAATCCGTGCATGGAACCATTTCCTGAACAAAGAAGATAATGTCCTCTTTTGGGTATCCGAAATAATCGTGCTCTTTAAAAAAGGTAACGGTATCCTGATTATTTTTATCGCTTGTCATGATGTAGAGGGGAACCGTGACACCGGCAGCGTCTGTGTTTTTCGTAAGGTTGGATATCAGCATTTCAAACAGATATAGATTGCGGTTGATGCCTATGTTCAGCATTCCTTTCGGCTTGTCGAAGCCAAGACGTGTTCCCTGACCGCCCGCAAGCAGTACGCAACCCACCTTTTTTTCACGGATGGCTTGAATGCCCAGAGAATGAAATCTTTCTTTTTTTTCTTCGATTTCCGCTGCTTCAATGGCGTCCAGAGGCTCGATTTTTCCTCTGCAGGCAGGCTCGTCTTTGTGCATGGCCGCGTCAATCACTGACCAGTCGATGCGCTCGACCTGTGCAAGCAAATGCTTTTGTTCTTCCACCGTTAAAGAATCAAAAAAATCAAGAATATGTGTTTGTCCTTTGCGTTTCAGCAATTCGTATGCCTGTGTATCATTCATAGATTATCCTCCAAAATGTGTTGTATTAAAAAGGGCAATATTTTACCGGTTAAAAATAGTGTATCCCGAATAAGAAAATAATAGCAGTAATAGTGGGAAAAAGCAAGGGACAGGTAGTTGTTCCGCTATATACCGTTCCGTTATATAGGGGATGGACGCCGGAACGTATGATGCGACATACAAAATCCGTAAATACTGAATTGAAAGATGGGGAATAATAGTGTATGATAGAGAGAAAATGGAGGTAGTATATGTTAATCAGAATCATACTATTGGGCATTGCCATGGGAATTATCCCGTTTTTGACGGGAATGTTATATACGGGAGGAAAAAATGAGGAGGAATCTGCGGTAAAAAATTGGAGCAGCGGATTTGTAGCCTGCTTTGCGTTATTTCAGGTACTTGCGATTCCGTGTACATTTTTTCGGTGTTCTCTGTCACGTCTTGCAATGATGTATTTTTTTGTGTTGCTGGCGCTCTCGCTGGTGTCTCTTATTCTCAACCGCAAAAGAATTGTAAATATGCTCAAAGCATTTCCGGCGGCGGTGCGGGGAACGCCCTGGGTGGCGATTCTTGCGTTTGCGGTTATTTTGTTTCAGATGTTTATGTATGCGCGCTATACACATGTGGATGATGACGATGCGTTTTATGTGGCGACTGCGCAGACGGCGGTGCAGACAGATTCTATTTTTCATATAAATCCATATACAGGGAGCGCATATAAGGCGTTTCCGTCCCGCTATGTGCTGTCTCCGTTTCCGATCTTTATCGCCGTTTTAAGCAAATTTTCGGGAGTGCATACGGCAATGCTTGCGCATACGGTTCTGCCGCTTGTGCTGCTGCCGCTTGCATATGCCGTGTTTTTTATAATCGGCAGGGAGCTTTTTGAGGGGGACAGGAAAAAAACGGCCTGGTTCGTCTTGTTTGCATCCGTGCTTCAAATGTATTGTTTTTCGACCACACATACGCAGGGGACCGTGATGCTGCTTCGAATCTGGCAGGGGAAAGCAGTGCTTGCGTCGATTCTTCTTCCGTTCGCGTTTTATATGGGTATGCGTTTGATGCGGGAAAAGTGGCAGGTGAGAGATTGGATTTTGACGGTGCATCTGATGCTGGCCTGCTGCATGGTTTCTTCTATGGGAATTATGCTTGGGGCGATTTTGCTTGGGATATTCGGTATCATGATTGCAGTCAGCAAAAGGCAGCTAAAGAAACCGTTTGGTCTGCTTCTCTGCTGTATCCCTAACCTGGTGCTTGCAGGAATTTACCTGTTTGGATTCTAAGATGGAGGAAAAGCGGTGAAAGAGGTTATAAGGAATACGATTGGCAGCTACGAAGATTTTTTTGGGACGGGACTGTATGTGGGCTTGTTCTGGCTGGCGGTTGCCGCCATGCTGCTGTTCGAGAAGAATAAGAAGAAAAAAGAATTTTTTTTGGGACAGATTCTGGTATTCTCTGTGGTGTATCTGTTTCCGGTGACGGCGTATCTTATTATGAATTACTGTATTGGAGTCACGGTTTACTGGAGAATGTTCTGGCTGCTTCCGGTGACGGTGATGATCGCCTATATGTTTACGAACGCGTTGGATTATGCAAAGGGACGCTGGCAAAAGACGCTGGCGGCGGCATTGATATTGTTGGCAGTCATACAGGGCGGCAGTCCGGTGTACAATCAGGAAAATTTTAAGGCTGCGTCCAATTACTATAAGCTGAACCAGGATGTTTTGGTGGTTTGCGAGGCGGTTTCAAAGGATGCGCAGGCAAACGGAATAGAGAAGAAGGGGTTGATCGTACCCAACCAGCTTGCGACTGAGATTCGGCAGTATGACGCTTCCATTCGCATGCCTTACGGGAGAAACGCTTTACGCGGAGAAAAAATTTCAAAGACGGCATCGAGAATCTATGACGCGATAAACGGCGGCAGTCTTGATGCGACTGCGCTGGCATATTACGCGAAAAAGGGCGGATACCAGTATTTTGCCTATATGACGGGTGAAAAAACGGAGGATATTTTTAACGCGGGTTACCGGTTTGTGGAAAATGTCGGCAATTACGATATCTACCGTTTGGAGGAGGATACTTTCGGGAAACGGGATTTACTGATTACGCAGTACGGTGATTTTGAGGGGAATCAGTGCATGTTTTATACGATCCGCGATTATAAGAACAGTCTTGTGGTGATTGACGGCGGCTGGGATGTGAATGCGGACAGTGTGCGCGGTAAAATCAAGAGCATGGGCGGGCGCGTGGACGCGTGGATTCTGACGCACCCGCATGAGGACCATATCGGAGCATTTTGCGAGATCTATAAAAATCCGGACGGGATCAAGATTAAAAAGGTGTATGCGGTGGATATGGCAGATCCGGAGCTTTGCATGGAAAATGCGCCGTGGGACAGTGTGGATATGTATCGACGCTTCTTGGAGCTTGATATTCCGAATCTGAAGCTGGTACATGCAGGAGACACAATAAAAAAGGGACGGATTCATATTGAGGTGTTAAATGCGTACGAGGAGAAGACAGACGAGCTGTCGAATGATCTGCTCAATGACGGTTCCATGATGTTTCTTGTAAAGGGGAAGACCGAAAAGATGCTGTTTTGTTCCGACGTAGGGAAATCCATGAGTACATACCTGGCAGAAAAATACGGGGACATCCTGGATTGTGATTACGTTCAGATGGGGCATCACGGAAACGGCGGACTGTTGCCAAAGTTTTATGAAACAGTGTCGCCGGATGCGGCGTTTTTTGATGCGCCGCGCTGGCTGTTTTATGATTCTACGGGAACCTATAATACGCCGGAAAAGAGACGCTTGATGGAATCCCTGGGAAGCACAATTTATTCGTTTGAGACAACGCCGAACAGTATTGTTTTGAAGTAATTGTGTGACAGATGAATGGAGAAATTTGTAGGAGACGGAACGGATGGAGAATTATTTTATACTGGAGAACATAAGATTTCATCTTAAGCAGGACGATACGCTTGTGTTCAGAGGATGGTATCCGAAAGAAAATGCGGCTTGTGGAACGCTTGAGACATATTTGGATAAGAGACGGCTGCCGCTTGACATTTCCGTGGAGTCCGGCGTAGAGATACGTCAGAAGTATCTGGCGGCGGGCGAGGATGTCAGCGAGGAGGTGCGTGCAAGCCTTACGCTGCCGAAGGACTGGAGAAGTGCGCTAGGTCTTGAGATTCGCTGTAAGGTGGGCGGAGAAAGCTTTGCCGTGCGCCGCATTTCGGTAAGTAAGCTGAAAAAGCTTGCGTCCTCTGTCGACTATTATGTAGAGAATGAGAGCATGGAGGACGACACCTTTACGATTGCGGGCTGGGCGATGGGTGAGGAGCCGGTAAAGCTTTCATTGTCTGGGACGGGGGGTGACATTTCCGCTGTCAAAATAGAAAAATTTTACCGCAGGGACGTTGCCGCCGTTTATGAGGAGGCGGATGAAACGTATCAGGCCGGATTTCGGGTGAGCGCCAAGACTAAGGGAAACGTTTCGCTGAAGCTGGAGTTAAAAAGCGGTGATAAGATAAGTATTTATAAGACAAGCACGGCACAGCTGAAAAGGGGACGCGCTATGGCGCCGACCGTGCTGCAGAAGGCGTTTGGGTATTACCAGAGAAACGGTTTTTCCGCGACGCTTAAGAAGGTAAAAAAGAAAATTTTTCATGAGCCTGAGATAACGTATCATGTTTGGAGGAAAAAGTATCTTCCCACACAGCAAGACCTTGATATGCAAAGGAAAGCTTTTGCATCCGGACCGAAATTTTCTGTGGTAATTCCGCTTTATAAGACGCCTGAGCGTTATCTGCGGGAGATGATAGAATCCATAAAAGGACAGACGTATGCGAACTGGGAGCTGTGCCTTTGTGACGGAAGCGGGGCAGACAGTCCGCTTACCGGAATTTTAGAGGAATATGCCCGTGAAGATAAGAGGATTCGTTTTCAGACGCTTGAGGAGAATCGCGGTATTTCGGGAAATACAAATGCCGCGATTGAGATGGCGGAGGGAGATTTTGTTTTATTTGCAGACCATGACGATCTCATTCCGCCGGAGGCGTTCTATGAATTTGCAAAGGCTCTTAAAGAGCATCCTAAAGCCGATATGATCTATTCCGACGAGGATAAGATTGATATGGAGGGAAAGACGTATTTTGAGCCGAACTTCAAGCCGGATCTTAATATAGATCTTTTGTGCAGCGTCAATTACATCTGTCATCTGACCGGGGTGAAGAGAGAGCTTTTGAAGCGGGTTGGAGGACTTCGCGGTGAGTTTGACGGAGCGCAGGATTATGATTTTATTTTGCGCTGTGTGGAGAAAGCGGATTTTGTATATCACATTCCGAAAGTGCTGTATCATTGGCGCTGCCATATAGATTCTACGGCGGCGAGCCCGGAGAGTAAACTGTATGCGTTTGAAGCGGGAAAACGTGCCTTAGAGGAGCATTACCGCAGGATCGGCGTGCCGGCGGCTGTGGAGCATGCCGGCTATTACGGCATGTATCACAGCATCTATCACTGGGGAGAGGAACCGCTGGTTTCGGTTATCATACCGAACAAGGATCACACGGAGGATTTAGATAAATGCGTAAATTCTATTCTTCAAAAATCCACGTATCAGAATCTCGAATTTATCATTGTCGAGAACAACAGCACAAAAGAGGAAACATTTGCGTACTATGAGAAGCTGGAGGCATCCCACGAAAATGTGCGTGTGGTCCGCTACGAAGGTGATTTTAATTTTTCGAAGATTAACAATTTCGGCGCCGGCTATGCAAAGGGCGAATATCTTCTTTTGCTGAACAATGATACCGAGATTATAAACCCAGAATGTATCGAGGAGATGCTCGGTTATTGTATGCGAGAGGATGTCGGAATCGTAGGCTCGCTTTTGTTGTATGAAGATGATAAGATACAGCATGCAGGTGTTGTGATCGGGTTTGGCGGAATTGCGGGACACACGTTTATCGGCTCTGACCGCTATGATCTTGGATATCAGGCAAGAATCGTCTGCGCACAGGATTATTCCGCGGTGACAGCGGCATGTCTTATGACGAAGCGCAGCCTGTTTGATGAGGTCGGCGGGCTGACGGAGGAGCTTGCGGTGGCGTTCAACGATATTGATTATTGTATGAAGATACGCGCGCTTGGAAAGCTTGTGGTTTATAATCCATACGCAAAGCTTTATCACTATGAATCGAAGTCAAGAGGCCTGGAGGATACACCGCAGAAGGTGGCTCGTTTTAACCGGGAGGTGGCAGTGTTCCATGAACGATGGCCGGATATTTTAAGGGACGGAGATCCGTATTACAATCCGAATCTGTCATTGGATAAGTCAGATTTTTCGTTGAAATAGGATCAGAACAGTATTTAGAAATAAGCAGGTGAAGAACCCATGATGAAAGTTTATATATGTCCGGAGTGCGGATGGCTTCGCGCCGTCTCGCGGAGAAAAGATGTCGAATGTTTTAAGTGCGGCGAACCTAATATGGTGCTGACCAGAATAGATTACAAGAGGTTTGCGTTTTTAGGGGAAGAGGAGCGCCGGAATTATTCCGAGAGCTGGATGTATATCCATAAAAAGAAGGATAACTGAAATGAAAGTAACACCGCAGAAAATAGGGAAGGCGTTTGGGTATCTGAGGAAGCATGGATGGCAGGCCTTTGTTGACCGTCTGAGTGAGCGCCTTGAAATTGAGGCGGCGCCGTATGCGCCGTGGTATGAAAAGCATAAGACGAAGGAGGCGCAATTATTAAATCAACGGCGTCTCATAGAAAAATGGGAAAAAAAGCCGCTTGTGAGCCTGTGTGTGCCGCTCTACGACACACCTAAGGAATATCTTTATGCAATGCTTGATTCCGTGGCGGCACAGACGTATCCGAATTGGCAGCTCTGTCTGGCGGACGGTACGCCGGGGAGTAAGGTGGAGAAGCTTGTTAAGGCATATGGTGATATGCAGGGGCGGCTCTGCTATAAGCATCTGGATATGAATCTCGGAATTGCGGGAAATACGAATGAGGCGTTCGGAATGGCCGCGGGAGAGTGGATCGGGCTTTTGGACCATGATGATATGCTGGCGGCGGACGCGCTCTATGAAGCGCTTTTAGCTGCGGGGGATGCGTTTGGGGCAGTTTACACGGATGAGGATAAGATTGATGCCGATGGGAGGGAGCATTTGGAGCCGCATTTTAAGCCGGATTTTAATCTGGATCTGCTGCGCTCGAATAATTATATCACGCATTTTTTTATGGTCAAAAGGGAGATTGTCGAACAGGTCGGAGGATTTCGCAGTGAATTTGACGGGGCGCAGGATTATGATTTTATTTTTCGCTGTACCGCAGCCGCACCGGTCGCACATGTTCCTAAGATTCTCTATCACTGGCGGATGACGGGAAGCTCTACGGCGGCGAATCAGGAAAGTAAGTCATATGCGTTTGAGGCGGGGAAGCGGGCGATAGAGGCGCATCTTTTGGCAAAGGGCGTGTCGGCCGAGGTGACGCAGACAGAGAATTTAGGCTTTTACAGGGTGAATTATCATGTGCAGGGGAGGCCTCTTGTCACGATCTTAATCCCGAATAAGGATGAATGCGGGACATTAAAAAAATGTATTTCCTCAATCGAAGTGTCTGTCAGGGAAGGCGGCTATGATAATTACGAGATCATAATAATCGAAAATAACAGTGCGGGGCAGGAGATTTTTGATTATTATGAAGAGCTTGAGAAAAGGCCTGATATTCGCGTGGTATATTATGAAGGGGAATTTAACTATTCCAAAATAAACAATTACGGAGCGGGCTTTGCAAGAGGGGAATATCTTTTATTTTTGAATAATGACGTGGAGGTTATCACGCCGCACTTTATATCAGAGCTGTTAGGGAACTGTCAGAGAAAGGAAGTCGGGGCAGTTGGGGCGAAACTATTTTATCCGGATAATACCGTGCAGCACGCCGGGATTGTCGTGGGAATGGGAGGCGTCGCCGGAAATATGTTTGTGGGGATGCGCCGCGGCAGAAGCGGATATCTGCACAGAGCGTCGATACAGATGAATTACAGTGCCGTGACGGCTGCCTGTATGTTGGTAGAGAGGACCGTGTTCGATAAAGTAGGGGGATTTACGGAGGAGCTTGCGGTGGCGTTTAATGATGTGGATCTGTGCCTGAAAATAAAGGAGGCGGGGTATCTGATTGTCTATGATCCGTGGGTGCAGCTTTATCACTTTGAATCAAAATCAAGGGGAAGTGAGAATACTCCGGAGAAAGTCGCGCGTTTTGAGGGGGAAGTGACGTATATGAAGAGCCGCTGGAAGGGCATACTGGTAGGGGGGGATCCGTGTTATAATCGGAACCTCTCACTTGCAAAGCCGGATTACTCCAGAAAGCCGTAGAACGGAATTTTGGGGTTACCGGAACAGGAGAAAAGGAACATTTTCACAGAATTTTAAGAAAAAATGTGGTTGTTGTTTCCGGCGACGTATTGTATGATGGATGTATGGCAAGGAAAATTTTGTGAGGAAACGAAATGTATAAGAAAGAAAAAAGAAGCTGGATGAAGCATTTGGACTTCACGATTCTGGATATTATATGTTTACAGATGGCATTTGTACTGTCCTATATCATACGATTGGAGTTTTCATCGCCATATAGCAACGAACCGTATGAGCGTCTGGCAATTTTGCTGGTACTGGTCGAGATTTGCGTCATATTTTTTACGGAGCCGTATAAGGGAGTGCTGCGGAGGACGCGGGTGCAGGAGCTTAAGGCTGTTGTGATTAATTGTACGATCGTGTTCGTAGGGCTGCTTGTCTATATGTATGGAACAAAGCAGTCGGAGACGTATTCCAGACAGATTTTGTTTGTATATTGGGGAATTTCCATCGTTATTTCGTATATCGGGCACTGCGGTCTTAAGATTTGGGTTCGTCAGCGTTTTATAAAAGAAAAGAATATGTCCGTGATGATTATTGTAACCACAAGCGAGCTGGTTGAGGCATGTGTGAAGGATTTTGAGGATAATCGTTATCGGGAATATGTTGTAAGCGGGATTGTTGTGGTGGACAAGCCAATGGAGGGCGAGATTATACGCGGAGTGCCTGTCGTGGCAAATTCAGACAATTTTTTTGAGTATGTCCGCACCAATGTGGTGGATGAGGTGTTTATCAACGGCAACACCATTGCGAGCAGCGAGGCGCTTGCCGAGAAGCTTTTGGAAATGGGCGTGACCGTTCATTTCAAACTTGTACATGAGTCCAGGCTGATGTCGAATTGTGTGGTGGAGGAGTGCGGTCATTATTTCGTGTTGACTTCCAGTATGCGCATTGCCACGCCGAGGCAGCTGCTTTTTAAGCGTTGTATGGATATTTTCGGAAGCCTTATCGGCCTTATTTTCATGGGGCTTGCTTTTGTTATATTTGCGCCGTTGATTAAGCTTCAGTCGCCGGGCCCCGTCTTTTTTTCGCAGATTCGGATCGGAAAGAACGGCAGACAGTTTAAGATATATAAATTTCGTTCCATGTATATGGACGCGGAAGACCGCAAGTCGGAGCTTTTGGCCGAAAATGAGATGGAAGGCCTTATGTTTAAGATGGAGGACGATCCGCGGATTTTTCCGGTGGGAAAGTTTATGCGTAAATTTTCGATTGACGAGCTCCCGCAGTTTTGGAATATTCTAAAAGGTGATATGAGCTTAGTGGGGACAAGGCCGCCTACGGCAGACGAATTTGAACAGTACGAGGCACATCACCGTGCGCGTCTTGGCATCAAGCCGGGGCTGACCGGAATGTGGCAGGTCAGCGGGCGGAGCAATATCACGAATTTTGAAGAGGTTGTGAAACTGGATACTTACTATATCACAAAATGGTCTCTGGCGCTGGATGTCAAAATACTTCTTAAGACAGTTCAGGTGGTTATAACCGGAGCAGGTTCGGAGTAGAGGATGGGATTAGCAGATAAGGGCAGATACATGGCGGGCCTTGTTCGAAAGCATGGATTTCTTGGTCTGGTCAGGAAAGTGATAGAGAAAAAAAAGGATTCCTTTGAGAGGGAGTACAGGGCGAATTACAGGCAATGGTTCCCGTCTGAGGAGACGCTTGCAAAGCAGAGAGCGTATGTATGGGAAACACCTCCGGTAATTTCGATTGTAGTTCCGGCGTATGAGACGCCGGAGCTGTTTTTGCGTCAGCTTATCGAGTCCGTTCTGGCGCAGACGTACGACAGATGGGAGTTGATTCTCGCGGACGGAAGCAGCACAGAACGTGTGGAGAAGATTGCGCTTGAATATGCAAGAGAGGATAAGCGGATTCGCTACAAAAAGCTTGTGGAAAACGGCGGGATTTCAGGGAATACAAACGAGGGCTTTGCGATGGCAGGCGGAGATTTTATCGGGCTTTTGGATCATGACGACATCCTTTCGCCGCAGGCGCTCTTTCAGGTGGCGCTTGCTATTGAGGAGAATCCGCAAGCACAGGTATTTTACTCGGATGAGGACAAGGTGAGCGCGGACCTTAGCATTCACATGCAGGCGCATTTTAAGTCGGATTTTGACAGGGAGCTTCTGCATTCCTACAATTATATCTGTCATTTTCTCGTGTTTTCGTCTAAAATCCTAAAGGAAACGGGAGGTCTGGACGAGACATACGACGGCTCGCAGGACTATGACCTTGTACTGCGTCTGAGTGAACGAACTGAAAGGTTTGTGCATATCCCGCAGATTCTATATCACTGGCGGGTACATGGCGATTCCACGGCGGCGTCCTCGCTTGCGAAGAATTATGCGTATGAAGCGGGGCGCCTTGCGCTTTTGGCGCATCTAAAGAGAATCGGAAGAAAAGCGGACGTGGAGCCGGTAAAGGGAAGGGCATTTTATCAGGTTCGATATAAGGACCGTATTCCAAAAGAGAGGGCCGTACGTGTGATGCCGGAGGAGCTTTTGGCCGGTGTGAAGGGATTGGACGAGGCACAATGGCTTGTGATCTGCGATAAAAAGCATATCCGTAAAGTGTCGGCAGACTGGGAGGAGACTTTGCTCGCAATGGGTGAGGCGACGGGAGCGGGCATTGTCGGAGTGCGCTTTGTGGACGGGCGGCACAGAGTGATGGATGCAGGGCTAACGCGGGGAGCTGACGGCACGGCCGTGTGTCTGTTTCAGGGACTTTGCAGTTGGTTTCACGGCTATTTTGACAGGGCGGTGCTGCCGCGCGAGACGGCCGGAGTACGCCTGTCGCTCTGTGTTATACGTAAAGAGGTGTTAAAAGAGGTGTGTGGAGATTTCAAGATGGATGGGAAGCTGTTGAGAACTGTGAAGGGAAACCTTTCGTTTTGTGAGGCGGCAGGAAGACTTGGATATTCCGTGCTTATTAATCCGCAGATAACGGCAGTGTATAAGGGATAGATTATGAGAGATATTTTTATTATCGGAAGTAAAGGAATTCCGGCAAGATATGGCGGTTTCGAGACTTTTGTAGATAAGCTTACCGCAGGACAGCAGAGCAGGGAATTGCGGTATCATGTGGCATGTATGGATCAGAGGGATGGGCTTACGGAATGCCACGGGGCGGAATGTTTTCATCTGAAGGTGCCGCCGATTGGCCCCGCAAAGGCTGTTTATTATGATTTGCGGGCATTTTTTTGGTGTCTTCGTTATATTAGGAAGCATAAGATTGTCAAACCGCTTGTCTATGTGCTTGCCTGCCGCATCGGTCCGTTTGCGGGATATCTTGCCCGGCGGCTTCACAGATTGGGGGGGACGCTTCTTGTGAATCCTGACGGTCATGAGTGGATGCGTGCGAAATGGAACGTGTGTATTCGTAAGTATTGGAAGATATCGGAACGCTTCATGGTAAAGCATGCGGATCTTTTGGTCTGTGATTCGAAGAATATCCAAAAATATATTCGGGAGGAATACGGAAAATATCATCCCAAGACGGTGTTTATCGCGTACGGCACATCGAAGGGAAGGGAGACCGAGGCAGGAAGAGAGCGTCTTTTGGCATGGCATCAAAGATTTGGCTTAAAGGCGGGCGGCTATTACCTTGTTGTAGGCAGGTTTGTGCCTGAGAACAATTATCAGACGATGATTCGGGAATTTTGCCGTTCCCGTACGCAAAAAAAACTCGTTTTGATTACGAATGTGGAGAAAAACGGTTTTTATGAACAGCTTGAGAGGGAGACGCATTTTTCGGAAGATAAGAGGATTTGCTTTGCGGGAACGGTGTATGACGACGAATTGCTGTGGCTGATCAGAAGATATGCGTATGCGTATCTGCACGGGCATGAGGTTGGAGGGACGAATCCGAGCCTGCTTGAGGCGCTTTCCGCAACGGAGGTAAGTCTTTTGTATGACGTAGGCTTTAACAGAGAAGTGGGGGAAGACGGAGCCCTTTATTGGGAGAAGCGGCCGGGAGACCTCCAGAGACTTATTGAAGAAGTGGATGGGATGTCGGAAACGGAAAGGGAGAAGCTTGGTAAAAAAGCAAAGGCGCGAATGGAAGAGCTTTATAGCTGGGAAGCAATTATCAGCCGTTATGAGAGGGTATTTCTGGGAATATAGAGAGGCATTTTATGGAGTATGGGAAGGTTCGGATTTCGGTTGCGCTGGCAGCCTATAACGGAAAAAGATATATAAGGGAACAGATGGATTCCATACTGTGCAATCTAAAGGAGGCGGATGAGGTATGGGTATCGGATGACGGCTCTTTTGACGGGACATGGGAGATTTTGCAGGACTATGTGAGTCGTGACAGCCGGGTTCATGTTATTCATGGGCCGAAGGCGGGGGTTATTGCAAATGTAGAGTATGCCCTAAAGCATTGCAGGGGACGTTATATTTATCTTGCGGATCAGGATGATGTGTGGATGGAGAATAAGGTACGGCGGGTGCAGCAGGTGTTTGAGGAGACGGGAACACATTTGATTGTCCATGACTGTGAAGTGCGCAACGGAGACTGCAGCGAAGCGCTGATGCCGTCTTTTGCCGCTTATCGCGGCGGAAAGCCGGGATTTTTGCGCAATTTGTCGAAAAATACATATATAGGGTGCTGCATGGCTTTTTCCGCAGAACTCTTGCCATATATTTTTCCGATTCCGAAGGATATCCAGATGCATGACCAGTGGATTGGAATTATTAACGATCTGCAGTTTCGGGATACGGTTTTTTTGCCGGATAAGCTTCTATGGTACAGAAGGCATGAGAAAAACGTTTCTGATTTTTCGAGGAATTCGCTGCCCAAAATGGTAAAAAATCGTGTCATATTTCTAAAAAGTATCTTAAGAAGAAGCAGATAATATTGACACCCCGCAAAATTTATTATATATTTAATTCGTTATTTTGCTGAATCAACGAAATGGATGGAGATTGAGATGGGTGCACAGACAAAGGGGAATACACAGAAAAACGGAAAGAAAAAGCTGACGAAAAAGCAGCGCAGAAAGAGAAAAATCATTTTATTTATTATAGAGGCCGTCGTTGTACTGATACTTCTTGCGGGGGTTTATATCTGGCAAAAGCTTCAAAAGGTTGAACATGAGGATCCGCTTGAAGAGGAGCAGGTCAGTATCAACAAGATGGATAAGAAGACGAAAGAGATACTGGAGGATTATACGAATATCGCGATTTTCGGATTGGACAACCGTGATACGGGGACGTATGCTTCCGGCAACAGCGACTGTATTATGATTGCAAGTATCAATAATGACACGAAAGAGGTCAAGCTTGTATCCGTTTACCGAGACACATATCTTGCGGTGGATGAGGAGGAAAGCAGTGCCGGCAGTTTTCTTTACCGTAAGGTGAATTCGGCATACGGGCGCGGGGGAGCCAAGAACGCTGTAAAAGCGCTCAACCGCAATTTGGACCTTGATATCGTTCAGTATATCAGTGTGGACTTTAAAGCGCTTACTAATGTGATTGATGCCCTTGGAGGGATTGAACTGGATATCACGAGCGCGGAAGCGGCGAACATGAACGGACAGAATGCGAATGCTTTTGAGGACTACATCGAAGAGAATATGAAGGTGACAGGGAAAACATCAAGCCATGTTTCCGCGGGCCTTCAGACGGTGGACGGCGTGCAGGCTACGGCGTACTGCCGGATCCGTTCTACGGCAGGAGATGATTTCAAGCGTACGGAGCGTCAGCGTACCGTAATTTCAAAGATGATAGAAAAGGCGAAAAAGGCGGATATACTCACGTTGAATAGAATCGTGGACGAGGTGCTTGGCGATGTTTCGACAAGTCTTACGAGTATGCAGATATTAGACTATGCGAAAAGTCTTATGGAATATGAGCTCGTAGATACGCACGGTTTTCCGTTTGAGCTTGCGACCGGAAGCTACGGCAGTAAGGGAGATCTTGTTGTGGCGGCGGATTTGGAGCAGAATGTAAAGCAGCTGCATGAATATTTGTTTGGGACGGCGGACTATGAGCCTTCGAATACAGTGGTGAAAATCAGCGAAAAAGTTAAGAACGAGACGGGAGTTACCGCGGAGAGTGCGACAAGGATTGACAATCCGCTGGATGATGACGACAGTGTGTCGTCGGAGCTTCCGACAGAAGGGGATTCCACTTCTAATTAATGAAAACAGCTTCTACGGAGGGCGGGCAGAGAGATCTGCCCGTCTTTTATATCATTGGACTCGGGTGTCAAAAGGTTGTAAAAAAGTTTTTATTGGCAGTTTGCACAAATACATGCAAATTGCAAGCGTTCTTCTTGTTCACAACCTTTTGATACCTGAATCATCATAGGAAAAACTTTGTTACTGTGAAGTGCAAAAGTCTATGATTTTCCTATGATATAAAAGGCCCTCCGGGCAGGATCGACATGTGGCGGAGAGGAAAATTTTCAAAATACATCGAAAAAATGTTTATATTCTGCCATAATGACCATAGACAGCCAGAAAGCGGACGGATATAGTTCACCGGTGCGTTGTCCTTGTCTGCGGGGAACTATATCCGTCCGCTTTTTGGCGTCCGTTTATTTTTAATATGGCAGAGTGACAACACTTTTCTCGTTCCGACGGAATACAGACATATTTTTTACAAAAGAAAAACACAATTTTGTCACATTTTCTGGATAGGATAAGTTCAAGAATCCGCAGGATGAAGGAGGAATTTAGGATGGACGATCATGGATATCAGAATATAAATCGGGACGATGACTGGGAAGTACAGGCACAGTACCAGCCATACGAGGAACCCCAAAAGGAACCGAGTGAGCGAAAGGAAGGGCATGGGAATACAAGAAGGATGCTGACAAGATATGCGGCGCTTGCGCTTGTGTTTGGATTGATTGCCGGGACAGCATTTAAGGGGGCGACTTATTTTTTCGGAAGAATACTTGATACCAAGGAAGAAGTGACGCAGGAGAAAGAGGGCACCCCTGTTTTGAACCGGGCGGAGAATTCGGATGCGAATATCAATTCTATACCGGTGAGTACCGAGGAAAGTGCGGCGATTACAGACGTATCCGGTATTGCGGAAAATGTTATGCCTGCGATTGTGGCTATCACGAATGTAGCCCAAGGTTCTTATCCGAGCTGGTTTGGGCGGATGCAGGAATATGAGAGTGAGCAGGCCGGTTCGGGGATTATTGTGACGCAGGATAAAGACTATTTATATATTGCAACCAATAACCATGTGGTAGCGAATACAACAAGCCTTACCGTACAATTTTGCAATAACAGTACGGTGTCGGCGGAGGTTAAGGGAACGGATTCCGGGAACGATTTGGCCGTTTTGGCTGTTAAGCTTGCAGATATTGAGGATGAAACAATGGGGGCAATTAAGGTTGCCACAATAGGAAGCTCAAAGGATCTGCGTGTCGGTGAGGCGGCGGTTGCGATTGGCAATGCGCTTGGTTACGGACAGTCAGTGACAACGGGGGTGATCAGTGCGCTGAACAGAGAAGTAAGCGTTGAGGATGACAATGGTCAGGTAATTACGAATGAGCTGATTCAGACGGATGCGGCGATTAATCCGGGCAACAGTGGCGGCGCGCTTTTGAATATCCGCGGCGAGGTTATCGGAATTAATTCTGTAAAGTATTCGGACACAGATGTGGAGGGTATGGGATATGCTATTCCGATGGATACGGCATCGCCGATTATCGAGAAGCTGATCAGGCGCGAGCTGGTGGACAAATCACAGACACCTTATCTCGGCGTCAGAGGTGTAGACGTATCCGATTCGGTTGCCGGAACCTACAATATGCCGGAGGGTGTATATGTTTATCAGATTATAGACGGATCCCCGGCACAGGAGGCAGGAATTGCACAAGGAGATATTATAACGAAATTTGACGGCAGCAAGATCACGTCAAAAGAGGATTTAGAGGAGCAGATGCAGTATTGCGCGGCCGGCTCTGAGATTGAGCTGACGATTCAGCGTCTCTCGAATGAGGAAAACGGCAAATATGTAGAGCAGCAGATTGTTGTTACGCTGGGATATAAAAATTAGCAAGAGGAAAGTCAAGGAGAGGGCGCTTCAAATGAGGAGGCGTCCTTTTTTGTATCACAGGAAAGACCTTGTTGCAGTGAAGTGCTAAAGTCTATGACTTTCCTATGATATAAAAAGCCCTCCGGGCAGGATCGCCATGCGGCGGAGAGGAAAAATGCCGCATATGCGGCCCGCCGCAGGCGGGGAATCCGGCAGAGCCGGATTCTTTGTTCTATCATAGGAAAGACCTTGTTACTGTGAAGTGCTAAAACCTACGACTTTCCTATGATAAAAAAGCTTATGCGCACTCGCATTAGAGGAAGATATTGCTATGTAATGGCCCTAAGGAATCCCCCAGGCAAGCCTGGTACCCCTTAGGACAAATCCGCGCATTGAAAGTTGTTAATCCGCGAAGGTGTGCGAAGCGCGCTTTTGTTCTCAGAAGGCGTCCGTCGCCCTAAATATAGCGGAATACAATTTAACTGAATTTTAAGGAATTTTTAGTTGAGCTGATATTGGAAATGTGCTAGGATAAAGTAAATTGCGCAATTAACCAATCCGGAGGTAAATGATCATGAAAAAAAAGAAAATTGTAATAGCATTAGGACATGAGGCGTTGGGAACGACGCTGCCTGAGCAGAAGAAGGCAACCAGAGAGACTGCCAAGGCGGTGGCAGATTTTATAAAAGAAGATTATCAGATTGTGATTACCCACAGCAATGGGCCGCAGGTAGGGATGATACATACTGCTATGGCAGAATTTTGCAGAATTTATCCGGAATATACCGCGACGCCAATGTCTGTGTGCTCGGCCATGAGCCAGGGATATATCGGATATGATTTGCAGAATGCAATCCGTACGGAGCTATTGAACCGTGGAATTTATAAGCCGGTTTCCACGATTTTGACACAGGTGACGGCAGATCCTTATGATGAGGCTTTTTATCATCCGAGTAAGACGATCGGGCGCGTTATGAGCGAGGAAGAAGCGGAAGCAGAGGAGAAAAAGGGCAATCATGTCGTAAAGGTCGACAATGGCTATCGTCGTATCGTGGCGGCGCCTAAGCCGATGGATATTGTGGAGATAGATGCAGTCAGAGCGTTGTGCGACGCGGATCAGATTGTAATAGCCTGTGGAGGCGGCGGTATTCCGGTGCTTATGCAGGACAATAAATTAAAAGGTGCAAGCGCTGTAATTGAGAAGGATCTTGCTGCAGGCAGGCTGGCGGAGCTATTAGATGCGGATGTCCTTGTTATTTTGACGAGTGTGGACAAGGTATGCTTAAATTACGGCAAAGAGAATGAGCAGCCAATTGACACGATGACAGTGGCGGAGGCGAGACAATATATGGATGAGGGACAGTTTGAGGAGGGGACGATGCTGCCTAAAATTCAGGCGGCGGTTGAGTTTATCGGTGACTCCGCAGTGAAATCGGTTGTGATTACGAAGCTTGAAAAGGCTACGGATGCATTGGCGCGGACGACAGGAACAGTTATCCGAAAATAGGTTTCGGATGAATGATTGAGGAAAAGTTATTATGATGAAACTAAGACGGAGAATAGCGGCATTTTTATGCCTTGTTATGTTGTTTACACAACCTTGGGAAACGATATTTGCGTCGCAGCAGGCAGAGGAAGTAAAGGCGGAGGAAGAGCTCCTTTTGAATTATCTCCTGGTCGGAAGGGATTATGTGCCGCTTTCGGGGGAACAATATGTAGTGGCGGAAATCGGTGACGGGACACGTACTATTAATTCGGCAGTGCTTCATTATAAAAATAATATAACAAATCTGGTTTATACGGCGGAGGCGGACAGAATTGACGGGAATGCTATTCTGTTTCGTATGGATTTTAAAGAAGAGACGGATACCGGTAGTTATGAAATTTTGAAGCTGGATTATGAGACAGACGACATGCGTCAAAGCATAGAGATGTCAGAGACGGGAATTGCGGCATGCTTTGGCGTAAATCAGGAGGTGGAGACGGCCAAGGATGCCATAGCGATAGATGCAGATGAGCTGCAGGAGGCGGCAGGCATTGTGCTCACTGACTCCGAAGGAGAAGCGCTGACGCCGGAGGCTTTTGGAGAGGCGCTGGAAACAGCGGCGGAGGGAATTGCGGAGGAGGAAAAAGTGCCTTCCACGAGAGCCGGAAATCTCATTGTCGTTTTGGATCCGGGACATGGAGGAACAGATCCGGGGGCGGTATATTTCGGATTGAAAGAAAGTGAGCTTGCGTTAAAGATTGCCGCATACTGTAAAAGTGAGCTGGAGACTTACCGCGGCGTGACGGTCTATATGACGCGCAGCACGGATGAAACTATGGGTGCAACGCAGGTTGAAAGTCTGGATAACAGGGTTGCAATCGCGAAAAAGTATAATGCGGACGTTTTGGTCAGCTTCCATTTGAATGCGAATGAAAATGCGGAGGCGAACGGAATCAGTGTCTATTACCCGAACAGCAATTATAATCCGCTTATTGGAAACGAGGGAAAAGGGCTGGCGCAGAAGATCCAAAACGGGCTTGTGGCGCTTGGAATCAAGGATAATAAGGTACAGATCTGGAATGCGAGCCAAGATAAGTATCCCGACGGAAGTGCGGCTGATTATCTTGGGTTGATCCGCCGTGCGAAGCTGGCGGGATTCCCGTGTGTTCTTATTGAGCATGCTTTTTTAAGTAATTCGGGGGATGTGTCGAATTATCTGAATTCGGACGAGAAGATAAAAAAGCTGGGATTGGCGGATGCATCCGGGATTGCACAGTATTATAATTTATCAAAAAAAACCGGCGAGGAGAAGATTTCTCAGGGAGAGATTACGTCCCTGAAATCGGACGGCAGCGGAAAAATCACGATACAGTGGAAAGGTCTGTTGGATGTCGATGGCTATCAGGTTTACCGGAGTGAAAGCCTTGACGGGAATTATGTGATGATAGCGAATGTGTCCTCTTCTGCGCTGACCTATACGGACAGCAAAGCGGTGGCGGGAAAGACTTATTATTATAAAGTACGGGGAAAGTCAGGTACGGTGTACGGAGATTTTTCAGAGGCGAAATCAGGATTTTCTTTGGAACCGGTTGTGATAAGCGGCGTCAAGGCACAGAGCAGCGGAAAGCTTCTTGTGGCTTGGAAAAATGTGGCGAATGCTTATCAATATGAGGTTTACCGCAGTACATCTAAGAACGGCACATACAAGAAGGCTGCGACCGTGTCGGGCAATGCTTACGAGGACGGCAAGGTCTCTCTCAATAAACGTTATTACTATAAAGTTCGGGCCATCAGTCGTGTGGGGCAGATAAACGGATACGGGGATTACTCCGCAGTCAAGTATGGCATACAAGTCGGGCAGACCTCTATTACGTCGGTCAAGAATACGGCGAACGGACTTAAGATTAGCTGGAAAAAGGCTTCGGGCGCATCGGGATACCGCATATACCGGAGTACGAGAAAAAAAGGGTCATACGAGCATGTCGGTACGGTCAAAAAGGGAAGCAGATTAAGCTATACGGATTGGGATGTAGAGGCCGGTACAACGTATTATTATAAAGTTCAGGTGAGAAACCGCTCAGGGAGCAATGCAGGAGGCGGTGCGCTCTCAAAGGCCGTTTCCGCGCGGACGGCAGGAGAGACTTCTATTTCATATGTTCAGTCTGTGAACGGGGTAAAGATAAAGCTTGCATGGAAAAAGGCGGACGGGGCGGTTGGCTACCAGATTGCGAGAAGCACGTCAAAAAACGGACGATATAAGGTGATTAAAGAGATCAAATCCGGCAATACAAAGACGTATACGGATACTGCGGTTCAGACAGGAAAACGCTATTTTTATAAAATTTCGGTAAAAAGCAAAAGTAACGGTGAGCTTATTTACGGCAGATATTGTACACCTGTGGGAGCAAGAGTGTTAAAGACCACACAGATTACATCGGTTCAGGCGTCCGCGTCCGCGGCAATTGAGTTGAAATGGAAAAAGGTGACGGGAGCGGCGGGATACGAGATTTACAGAAGTACAAAAAAGTCGAGTGGATATAAGCGCATCGCATCCGTTTCATCGGGAAGTACGTTAAGCTATAAGGATGTTCCGCCAAAAACCAATAAGACATATTACTATAAAGTTCGTCCGTATCATGTGAGCGGTAAGAAGAAGGGATATGGCAGCCTGTGCGGACAGGCAGGTGGTAAGTCAATTGCCGTCCCTAAGCTGTCCACGGTGAAGCTGAATCAGGACGGCTCCCTGCAGATTAGCTGGAATAAGGTGAGCGGCGCGGTTAGCTATCAGCTGTATCGGAAAAGCGGCGCGGGCGATTTCCAAAAGATTGCGGAGACATCATCGTCGGTCTGCACATATGCGGATAAGAATGTGGTTTCCGGCGTAAGCTATCAATATAGAGTGCAGGCCTGCAATAAAGTAGGTAATGTCATGGGATACAGCGGTTATTCGGCTATTGCAGCCTATGCGGTTCCGTATCATGAAATTATGGGGACGGCAGAGGTTACCGCGGAGCAGATGGTGCGCTATTATAATGCGAATATCTTGACCATGCAGAAAGCATATCCCGATAAGAATTATCGGTATCCGTCCGATATTTACGGCGATAAGGGCGCGAAAGATATAGAAGAATTTGTGCAGATCGTCTTTGAGGAGGCGACATATGAAGGCGTAAAGCCGGAAGTAGTCTTTGCGCAGATGTGTAATGAGACATATTTTCTTCAGTTTGGAGGGGATGTGGCGGCAGAACAGTGCAATTTTGCGGGAATCGGCGCGACGGGCGGCGGGGAACCGGGAGTAACCTTTGCGGATGTGCGGACCGGAATCCGCGCGCAGGTACAGCATCTAAAAGCGTATGCGAGCAGTGAGAACCTGAAATATGACTGTGTGGACCCGCGGTTTATCTATGTAAAGCGCGGCAGCGCGAGGTATGTGGAATGGCTTGGGATACAGGAAAACCCATATACCGTATGGAATACAGACGGTTCGATTGCATCCGGTTGCGGCTGGGCGACTGCCAAAAATTACGGCTTTATTTTGGTGAGCGGAATTAACAAAATAAAAACATATTAGCGGCAGGTTCGGGAAAGGAAAGGATAGAGTGAGGGAGCAGGAAGAAAAACGGAAAAAGAAAAAGCGGACAAAAAAGCAGCGTCAGAAACGTAAGATTATATTTACGGTGATTGCGCTTGTTCTGATGATTATTTTGCTTATCATGGCGTATTTTGCCGCCAAGCTTGGGAAGCTGGATAAGATGAAAATGGATGATGTAGAGGTGAATGACGGACTGGATACTTCGGGTATGAAGGGATTTACGACACTGGCCTTGTTTGGCATTGACAACAGGACGAACGGGAATTTCCAGTCGGGAAACAGCGATACGATGATTATTGCAAGCATCAATAACAAGACCGGAGAAGTAAAGATGGTTTCTTTGTACCGCGATACGTATCTGGACATTGGAGAGGGAGTGTTCCGCAAGGCAAACGCTGCTTACGGACAGGGTAATGCCGAGATCACCGGTCCGGAGCGGGCGGTCAGTATGATGAATAAGAATCTTGATCTGAATATTTCCGATTATGTTGCGGTGGATTTCAATGCGCTTGTAGAAGTTATTGATCTTCTGGGAGGAATTGAGATTGAGGTGACGGAGGAAGAGGCCGGATATATGAACAGCTATATTGATGAAATTACGGGAGTAACAGGAAAGACGTCATCTCATATCAGCGGCGGAATGCAGACGCTGGACGGAGTGCAGTCAACGGCGTATGCAAGAGTCCGCTATACGTCGGGATGGGACTTTAAGCGTACCGAGCGTCAGCGTCTTGTTATCCAGAAGATGTTTGAGAAGGCCAAAGGTGCAAGCCTTACTACGTTAAACAGTGTGCTGGACAGCGCGCTTCCGGATGTCTCAACGAGTCTGGGCAATACGGAGCTTTTGGGCATGATGATGAAAATCGGAAAATACAATTTAGGAGAAAATACCGGATTCCCGTTTGAGCATGCCGGAGTGAGTGCGGGAAATTTAGGAGAGGTGGTCGTTGCGGTGGACTTGGCTGCCAACGTGAGAAAGCTTCATGAATTTCTTTACGGAGAAACCGACTTTACGGTATCTCCGACTGTTCAGGGAATCAGCGATACGATTAAAAATCAGCTGGGATATTAAAGGGTAATGTGAATGAAGACGATTTTAAGAAAAAAGTGTGTGGGATATAGAAGCCTGGCGTTGATTTTTCTTTTGGTGTTCGCGCTAACGCTTTTGGCCTGCGGTGGAAATAACTCCGTAAGGGATGGGGCTGCGCAGTCAGAAAGCGAAAAACGCGATGTGAAGGAACAGATCGAGATGACAGAAAAAACATCATCTGAGACCGAGATGATAGGAACGGAAAGCGAGCCGCCCGGGATCGAAGATATAAAAGATTCTGAAGTCGAAGCCGCCGGGGAGGAAACTGATTTACCGGTCAGTAAACCGCTTGGCCAGACAGAGGGAACCGGAATTGTTTATCCGTCCGCAAACGGGCATCTGGTATGTATTGACGCGGGACATCAGCAAAACGGGGACTCTGCGCCGGAACCTGTGGCGCCGGGAGCGAGTGAAACAAAAGCAAGAGTATCCAGCGGCACTACGGGAAGGACGACGGGCGTGCCGGAGTACCTACTTACGCTTGAGGTTGCCCTAAAGCTTCGGGACGAGTTGATTGCAAGGGGCTACGGGGTCGTTATGACGCGTGAAACGAATGAAGTGAATATCAGTAACAGTGAACGCGCCGGCATTGCAAGGGATGCCGGTGTGGACTCTTTTGTCCGTCTGCATGCAAACGGGTCGGAGGATACGTCGGTAAACGGGGCGATGACGATATGCCAGACGGCGTCAAATCCGTACACAGCCAGCCTGTATGCGCAGAGCAAGTCATTGTCGCAGAATATTCTGGACAGCTTCTGTGCGGCAACCGGGGCAAAAAAACAGTATGTGTGGGAAACGGATACGATGAGCGGCATTAACTGGAGCCAGGTTCCGGTTACGATACTTGAAATGGGTTATATGACAAATCCCACGGAAGACGCCAATATGTCTTCCGCGGAATATCAGGATAAAATGGTTCAGGGAATCGCGAACGGAATTGATGCGTATTACACACAGCCTTAAGAGAGAAACGATTAGGATTGACCTGCTATACAATCTATGATAAACTATGAATCGTTGCAAAGCCCGTAAAACCAAGGTCTATCAGGGCTTTCCGGCGGTCACCGCCGTAAAATGTGCCGAGTGTTCGAGACCTTCCACTCGTAAAACAAAACTAAAGGAGAA
>CANOCV010000025.1 GCA_947564465.1 uncultured Roseburia sp.
TTATTTTTTGTATTTCACTATCTTTAAACTCTAAAAATGTATAAATTTTTTTTGCCAATTTTTCTAAAGCATCTTGGTTCATATATCGTTCAAAATCTTTATCCTTATTTACAAAAAAATCTTCTATCTCTTTCACTATAAACTGTATATCCCCAAGAAAAATCTCTTGCTGATCAACAATGTGCTCAGCCAAACGCATCGTATCAAATCTTTGTGTTAACCGATATGCTGCTTCACGATAGTAACTACTTAAAACCCTAGAAATAGACTTTACTCTTTCTTCCCTAATTTGTTCTTCAATTCTATAGAATGCATGGAATACACAAAAAAGCATTTTTCCGATTGTACTTTTTCCTGTATTATTTTCTCCTGCTATAACCGTAATACCATTTAGCTCTATATTCGCAGAACTAATTTTCCCTACATTCTCAAGTTCTAGTTTCATAATACCACCTTATCTACATATTATTTTAATCATCAGCCACATAAAATTCATATGATTACTTTTATTATACGCATATCTTTTACAACTTATCTTCTCAAATTCACAAAATCAAATATAATTCTATATTTTTATTAGACATTTCAAGAAAATAAAACACAAAAACAGTATAATATTTGATATCTGGTAAATACAATGCGATATTTTTCTGTCCCCGTACAGTAACCATTAAAAGCCATATCCCTCCCTCATCCACAGCTTTAAATTCTGGTATATGTCACATAAGTGTAAGGAATTTCTCCTTCACATTTTTCATTAATCTCTTTCACAAACTGTTCCTTTTCAAAAGGCGGAAAATATGTGTCTCCTTCAATATCGCAGTCAATTTCCGTAATATACATTTTTTCTACTAATAGTAATGCTTCTTCATATAACTTTGCCCCACCAGAAATGTATATATCTTTGTTTCCTGCCAATTTAATTGCCTCCGCTAATGATCTCGCGGTCAAACAATTTTCCCCATCAAAATTTTTAGTATTAGACACAACAATCGTTGTTCTATTCGACAATGGTTTTCCTATTTCCTCGTAAGACCGCCTGCCCATAATAACAATATTTCCTGTTGTTAATTCTTTAAAGCGTTTCTGCTCACCTTTTATTTTCCAAGGAATATAACCCTTATTACCAATTACTTGATTTTTAGCAAAAGCAGCAATTAAAGCAATCATGTTTTCCCTCTCCAAATCTCGATTTCAGTTTTTATTATACCGCTCCATCCATAACACTGTAAAGCAAAACATCCCCAATTAAGCAGCTAACGAAATTTGTAAAATTAGGTGAAGAAGTCTCCTGATGCATTATTTTTTACTCAAACTCCACAATCGCAAACGGCTTTCCCCCTTCATCCGCAAGAGTTACCGTTATCCGGCCCTCCTCCTCATGTATCAACGGATAAATCATATCCCCCAGCACCGCGGATTTCCTGTAATCCGCGCGCATCTGCCTGATACAAAAATTCTCGGGCAAATAAATCTGTGCCATCTCAATATACTGTTCATTATTGACATGACGGTTCGTATCTATCTGCGACGGGTGCACCGCAAACGCTCTTTCCTTCCTATTTTCCTTAGGCAGCTTGATTTTTCTACCCGTATATTCCATCTCAAAACGCGGTTCCATGTGATAGACATCCAAAAACTTTTGCGTTATTTTCGCCGGTCTGTTGCTTGCCAGATCAAGGAACACCCATACCGAATTGGCATATGCCAAAATCTCTCCGCCCTCATCCTCCATTGTAAAATTGCGGTATCCGTAAAAGCCCCCAAAATCGTACGGCCATGTATTAATTCGAATCTTTTCCCCAAACACAGGACGGCGTTTTACCACAACCTGCCAGGAAAGCAGCATCCATGCGGCCTGCATTTCCCGAAGAAAATCAATGCCCACCCCCAAATCCTCCGACTGAAAAGAACAGCAGTCCTGAAAATAATTTAAAAGCGCCCCAAAGGTCATATTCTTATCCAAATCAACTTCACTATATCTTACCCTGCTCTCAAAATAATACATCTCTTCCTCCCATAGACTTTAAAACTTCACGGCAACAAGGTCTTTCCTATGATATAAAAAAAGCACCCTAATAGGTGCTTTGCAATAGCTGGCCCACAAGGATTCGAACCTTGAAATGACGGAGTCAGAGTCCGTTGCCTTACCATTTGGCGATGGGCCATTGTGCTGTCAACAAATGATATATTACACAATAATCTCCGAAAAGTCAACCCCTTTTTTAAAAAATTTTGATTTCTTTTCCGATTTTTGCAAATTCAGCATCCTCTCCCCATATAAGCTCTGCCTGTCCGCCCGTCGCATCCACAATACTTTTCTCGATAGCTGCACATCTCTCCTTTGGAATCATCACCTCTATTTCAACGGCCTCGGCATACCTTGTGTCCACAATTGCAATATTTTCACTCCCCAAAAGATACTGTATTTTCCCCATTCCTGTGTAATCCGTACAGATCACAAGCGCCCTCCCGTCACGCTTTTCAATAATCTGGCAGTTCAAAAGTCCCTCCTGCACACTTTTCTGATAAGCGCGCACCAAGCCGCCCGTCCCAAGCAGCGTCCCGCCGAAATAGCGCGTCACCACAACCGCCGCATTGTGTATGTCCTCCTTCAACAACACATCAAGCATCGGTCTGCCCGCTGTTTTGGAGGGTTCCCCGTCATCATTACACCGCGTAAGCTCCTGATTTCTTCCTATTACAAAGGCACTGCAGTTGTGCCGCGCATCCCAATATTTTTTTTTCATTTCGGCAATAAACGCGCTCGCCTCTTCTTCCGTATTTACAGGACGAATTGTGGCAATAAATCTCGACTTCTTTTCCTCAATCTCCCCGCTTCCGCCGCGGTAAACTGTCTTATAAGAATATTCTCCCATCCTGTTTCCTTTCCAAAACCATCCGTTATTCTAAAAGGAATTATATCACGAGACGGTATTTGAAGCAATCCGTCACTTTTTTCTTTATTATATCGTATCTTTTTGCTATAATGAGAAAATAATGTTAATGATTCTATAAGGAGGCACATTATGAATTATGGAAAGAAAGGGACTGCCCTCAAGCAAAAACAGCTTACCTCAAAGGGCACCATGATCCGAAAAAAGTTCACCGTAATTTTCTGTAAGACATTCCTGATCTGCTTTTTTGCAATCGCAGTAATCGGAATCTGCGCAGGCGTCGGGATCTGCAAAGGGATCATAGATTCGGCCCCGGATATAGAAACGATAGATGCCACTCCAACCGGCTCACTGTCTGTTGTGTTGAATACGGACGGCAAACAGATTGCCAAGCTGGTAGCTTCCGGCTCCAACCGTTCCGAAATCACAATCGACAAGATGCCACTCAATCTTCAGCACGCCTTTGTCGCCATTGAAGACGAGCGCTTCTACGACCACAACGGCATTGATGTGAAGGGTATCTTACGTGCCGGTATCAAAGGTATTGCAAACGGCTTCCATTTTGACGAAGGCGCCAGCACAATCACCCAACAGCTTTTGAAGAACAATGTATTTACCAGTTGGACCAGCGAATCCTCCATGGCGGACAAGGTGGAGCGTAAAATTCAGGAACAATATCTTGCAATCCAACTGGAAAAACGCGAGTCCAAGGATTGGATACTGGAAAACTACTTAAATACCATCAATCTAGGACAAAACACCCTGGGCGTTGAAGCGGCCTCTCTGCGCTACTTCAACAAACATGCATCTGAACTGAACCTCTCGGAATGCGCTGTCATTGCGGCAATTACGCAGAATCCGTCTCGCTATAACCCGATCAGCAATCCCGATAAAAACGCCACTCGCCGCAAGCAGGTCTTAGACAAGATGAAAGAACAGGGCTATATTAACCAGGACGAATATGACGAAGCCATAGACGACGACGTTTATGACCGCATTCAGATCGTCAACGCAGCAACTGCGGACGATCAGATTAATTCCTATTTTGTAGATGAGCTGACTGAACAGATCATTCAGGATTTTATAGACGAACTGGGATACACGGAGACACAGGCATACAAAACACTTTATCACGGCGGACTGACAATTTACTCCACGCAAGACGCCGCCCTTCAGCAAATTTGCGACGAGGAGGTCAATAATCTTGAGAATTATGCCGTGGAACCGGAGGTTTCCTTCTCCTACCGTCTGACCATAAAAAAATCGGACGATACAATTGCAAACTTCAGCGAACAGACAATGCTGACCTACTACCGTGCGCAAAACAGCAACTATGATATTAATTTTCCTTCACAGGAGGAAGCCAGGGCCGCTATTGAACAGTACAAAAACGATATCATGGAACCCGGAGACGAAATTGTACAAAACGGAGAATCCCTGACGTTTACCATACAGCCCCAGGCCTCTCTGACACTGATGAATCAATACACCGGAGAAGTAAAGGCCGTTGTCGGCGGACGCGGTGACAAGACGGCAAACAGAACTTTAAACAGAGCGACCAATACAACCAGACAGCCCGGCTCCACCTTTAAGATTCTTGCCGCTTATGCTCCGGCGCTTGACACCGGAGGCATGACTTTGGCCTCCGTAGAAGACGACGCGCCGTATTCCTACACCAACGGTACCCCTCTTCGCAACTATGACGGCAGTTTCCGCGGGTTTACAACACTGCGGCAGGCAATTACGCACTCCGTCAATATTGTTACCGTTAAAACATTAACGGATATCGGAACGGATGTGGGATACAATTATCTTTTAAATTTTGGTTTCACCACGTTAATTCCCGATGACAATAACCAGGCTCTGGCTCTGGGCGGAATTACAAACGGCGTGACCAATCTGGAACTCACCGCAGCCTATGCCACCATTGCCAACGCAGGCACCTATGTGAAGCCGCGCTTTTACACAAAAATACTCGACAACGAAGGCAATATACTGATCGACAACACGCCGAAAACGCATACTGTTTTAAAAGACACTACCGCCTGGCTTTTGACAAGCGCTATGCAGGATGTCGTAACTTCCGGTACCGGTACTCCGGCTAACTTCGGCACAATGCCGATCGCAGGCAAAACCGGCACGACGACAAAAGACCGCGACTCCTTATTTGCCGGCTTTACGCCATACTACACCTGCGTCGTGTGGGGCGGCTACGACGACAACGCACCGCTCGCAAGCACACGCTACACAAGGCTGATCTGGAAATCCGTTATGGGGCGCGTGCATGAAAACCTGGAATACAAGACATTTACTATGCCGGAAGGCATTACCTCGGCAACCGTATGTAAAAAATCCGGCAAACTGGCCGTACAGGGTCTTTGCGACGCCGACCCGAGGGGAAGCATGGTGCAAACGGAATACTTCATTAGCGGGACTGCTCCCACCGAAGTATGCGACCATCACGTTTCCGCAACTATCTGTACCGCTTCCGGTTTAAGCGCCGGGGAATTTTGTCCGGAGGAGACCAGACAGACCGGCGTTTATATTGTAGGCGGCAGCGGCGGCTCCGCGGACGGGCCGTACCTTTTAGCCGATCCCGGAACAAACGGTACATGCAACGTCCATACCTCCCCGGCAGAGCCTACCCCTGATCCGGAACCGACAGACGATGGAGAGGACGACAAGAAAGACAAAAAGAAAGACAAGAAAAAAACAAATAAAAAGAATGATGATGACGACACACCGAAAGATTCGCCTGACAATTCTAATGACGGTCAGTCCGACGGAGACGACGGCAATCCAGACGGGGATGCTCCGGAAGGCGGAGACAACGCGCCTTCCCCATAACAAAAGAGCGCTTCGCACACCCTCGCGAATTAACAGCTTTCAATGCACAGCTTTTGTTCCGCGCGCGGATTTGTCCTAAGGGGTACCAGGCTTGCCTGGGGGATTCCTTAGGACCATTACATAGCAATATCCGGCTCTGCCAGATTCTTCGCCTGCGGCGGATCGCTTTAGCGATATATTTCCTCTCCGCCGCATGGCGATCCTGCCCGTAGGGCTTCAATATAGCCAAACAGTAATGTTTCTTACTGTTTCTCATTTCTTCCGACGATATTCGTATCCTTCTTCCGAATAGATAACCGATGCCCGCCTATACTCCGCACGGGTCAAATTGCCGTACTCGGCAAATGGCCCGCCGGCCTTTTGCGTTTCCGTCGGGAAACCCAGCCCGCCTGTATTCTCCGCTACCTTCGCCACTCCGTCTATAATCTGCTGGTCAAGCGCAATATAATCCTCCAGATATGGATCCGGAAGAAGCGGTACGCCGTTATGCGAAGGCCAGATCCAATCATACTTCTTTCGATAAGTCAAAAGCTTCTCCATATTGCGCTTGTGTATGGCTGCTATTTCCTTTACCGGGAGCGGGCGATCCCGCACAAACCAAAGCACCTGTCCGCTCTCAATCTCATCTCCCGTAAACAGCGCCCGCAAATTATAATCTAAAAGCGCAATGCTGCCTTCACTGTGTGCGCCGATTGCAATTACTTCCACCTTGCGTCCTCCAAGGTCGATTATCTCGCCATCCGAGAGTTCATGGATCTGATAGTCAGGATACGGCTTTGATTCAAACCACTCCTGATGCAACGGAGAAAAAGGCTCCTTGGCATACTCGACCGCCTCTTTTTTCATCCATGCGTCCGGCCAGCAGGAATTTCCGCCCGTATGGTCAAAATGCCCGTGCGTATTTACAACCATAATCGGTTTGTCCGTGATATTTTCCACAAAATCCCGAAGATTCCCCTCTCCGCTGCCGGTGTCAATAAGCATGGCCTTCTCCTCCCCAATCAGCAGATAAATAAAATTCTGCCAACGGTTCGTAATACACCATGTATCCTCCCCAATCTGCCACTTTCCAAATAAGTTCCCGTACTCATCCTGATTCACCATCTTTTACCCCTCCTTATAACTATTTGTAACGGAAGAAACTATTTTCATAATAGTATCATCTCCTTCCTGTCTCTTATTATAAAAATAAATGTTTTAAAATGTCAACTTACGGAATCTGCCACCGGCAGTTTCCTCCAGATGCATGGCGATCCGCCCGGAACGTTTGGAGCAGCATTTGCATGTATTTGTGCAAACTGCCAATAAAAACTTTTTTCACAACCTTTTAACACCCGAATCCTATGATAGAACAAAGAATCCGGCTCTGCCGGATTCCCCGCCTGCGGCGGGCCGCATATACGGCATTTTTCCTTTACGCCGAAGGCCCTCTCGCTTTTCTCCCTCTCGGGCATTTAATTTTCCTTAATGAAGCTCTCTCGGAACAAAATCAGGATAAGCAGATTCCAGACCGTGCTCTGTGGAATCAAGTCCCTCCAGCTCCTCTTCTCTTGTCACACGAAGGCCGACCGTCTTCTTTAAGACAACAAACACAATCGACATTGTGACAATTGTCCATCCGCCTACACATACTACGCCAAGCGCCTGTATGCCCAGCTGATGAAGTCCGCCGCCGTAAAAGAGTCCGGTATTGTAATCAAACAGGCCAACAGCCAGCGTACCAAACAATCCGCAGCAGCCATGGACAGCCACCGCACCGACCGGATCATCCACCTTCAACTTATCTTCAATTACATAGACAGCGACACATACAATAATACCTGCACAGATACCGATGATAAACGCGCCAACCACATCCACGTTTGCGCAGCCCGCGGTAACCGCCACCAGACCGGCAAGAGAACCGTTTAAGGACATTGATACATCCGGTTTTCCGTTTTTAATCCATGTAAAAATCATAGCCGCGCAGGTCGCCGCTGCCGGCGCAACCGTTGTCGTCGCAAAAATCTGTGACAGCTGCATTGTAGAGGTTGCCGCTGCGCCGTTAAATCCGTACCACCCAAACCAGAGAATAAATACGCCAAGGGCTCCCACCAAAATATTGTGTCCAAGGATCGGTCTTGAGTTTCCTTTTTTATCGTATTTACCGATACGAGGCCCGAGCATTGCAGCTCCGATAAAGGCCGTAATGCCGCCAACCATATGAATCGCACAGGAACCTGCAAAATCAACAAATCCCAAATCGGTCAGCCACGGAGTTCCTCCCCAGATCCAGTGCGCCTCCACCGGATACACAACCAGACTAATTACAAAACTGTAAACACAGTATGTAATGAACTTTGTCCGCTCCGCCATTGCACCGGATACGATTGTTGCCGCCGTCGCACAAAAAACAAGGTTAAACACGAAATTTGACCAATCCGTCTCAGCAAAGCTCCCAAACGGATTCAATCCCCATCCAAAGAATTTTCCGTCACCGCAGAGAAGGTTATAGCCCAGCAGATAAAACGCCACGGTACCAAGACAAAAATCCATCAGGTTCTTCATTGTAATGTTGCCGACATTTTTTGCCCTGGTAAAGCCTGCCTCCACCATTGCAAAACCACACTGCATAAAAAATACTAACGCTGCTCCCATCAGAAACCATACACTCATATCCATAAACTTATCCTCCTTTTTTGGCATACGCCAAATCTTGCTTTAAAATAAAATAGGAGATAATATACCGCACACCTGTCCGGTCTATTATCTCCTTTGATAATCTTCTTTTCCCATATTCATTTTCCCTACAACGCCTTCTCACCGTGCTCGCCTGTACGGATACGAACCGCGTCCTCCACATCATACACAAAGATTTTACCGTCGCCAAAATTACCTGTATTAATCTCATCCACAACCTGATCAATCAACTGCGGCGCAATCTCATCCGAAACAACTGTCTCTACCTTTATTTTCGGCAGCAGCGTTACATTATAGGATGCACCCCGGTAATTTTTAATAATTCCCTTTTGATTTCCATATCCCATACTGTTGACAATGTTCAAACCGCTAATCTCGCTGTTTTCCAGAACTGCTTTTAAATCTTCAAGCTTCTCCGGTTTGATGATAATTTCCAACTTTTTCATATTAAATTCCTCCTCTTATACCCTGTGTTCATAATTTATTCACCTTGCATTCAAAAAAGCTTCATTCCTTGAACACGAAATCGTCAAATCTCCTGCATATAATAGAATCAGAAGCGAAAGATAATCACAAGTTTTGGAATACTTTTTTAAATAAACTTTTTCATAATACGCCAGGTGACTTATGTTACCTGGCATCCTCCCTTTTATGGGGAGAATACCAGTTACAATCATTTAAACCTCGAAAATCAAATCTCCATAGGACGGCATCGGCCAGATATCCTTATCGACAAGCATTTCCAGTTTATCAACCGGGGCTCTCAAAGCAAGCATTGCTGCCCTGACTTCATCCCTGTAATACACAGCCTGCTCTCTGCCTTCCTCCATAGCTCCGCCCTTGTTATTTACCGCCGTCAGATTTGCCAAAGCCGCTTTTGTCTCTGCAAGCAGGTCAGACACTTCTTTCAAAAGCTCTGTCTGTACACTGATATCGGCATCGCACACGGATTTTACAAGATTCGCGGACTCGGCCAGCTTCGTTGTATATTTGATCACTGCCGGAATAATCTGTTTGCCCGCAATATCAATCATCGCCTTTGCTTCTATGTTAATCTCCTTCGCATATGTCTCATACTCAATTTCCGCTCTGGACTCCAACTCTGCCCTTGTAAACACTCCAAATTTCTCAAACAGTGAAACAGCTTTCTCTGTTGTGAGAGACGGAATCGCGTCAACCATTGATTTAATATTAGGCAGTCCGCGTTTCCCGGCCTCCTCTACCCATTCATCGGAATATCCGTTTCCGTTAAATACAATTCTCTGGTGCTCTGTGGCATACTTTTTAATCAAATCATGTACCGCCAAATCAAAATCGTCCGCTTTCTCTAAAATATCGCATACCTCCGAGAATGCTTCGGCAACAATTGTATTTAATACCACGTTCGGCTGCGCGATGGAATCCTGCGAACCAACCATACGGAATTCGAATTTATTGCCGGTAAATGCAAACGGTGACGTCCTGTTTCGGTCTGCTGCATCCTTCATGAAGTCCGGAAGCGTTTTTACACCTGTCTCAAGCTTTTCACTGCTTAAGCTGTGAGTAGCCTCACCCGTACTGATTAACTGTGTCAGTACATCCTCCAGCTGATCTCCCAAATAAATAGAAATGATTGCAGGCGGCGCTTCGTTTGCTCCTAATCTGTGATCGTTTCCTACGTCCGCCGCCGATTCCCTAAGCAGATCCGCATGTATATCAACAGCCTTTAAAATACAGGTAAGCACAAGCAAAAACTGAACATTCTCATGCGGCGTCTTTCCCGGGTCTAACAGGTTGATTCCGTCATCTGTCGTGATTGACCAGTTGTTATGCTTACCGGAACCGTTGACGCCGGCAAACGGTTTCTCATGGAGCAGACACTGCAGACCGTGACGACCGGCAACCTTCTTTAATGTCTCCATCACCAGCTGATTGTGGTCTACGGCAATATTGGCCTCCGCATAAATCGGCGCCAGCTCGTGCTGTGCCGGAGCAACCTCATTGTGCTGTGTTTTGGCGGAAACTCCAAGCTTCCACAGCTCCTTGTTGACATCCTTCATATAAGCGGCGATTCTCTCACGGATTGCTCCGAAATAGTGATCGTCCATCTCCTGCCCCTTCGGCGGCATCGCGCCGAACAGTGTACGTCCCGTAAAGATCAGGTCTTTTCTCTTTAAGTATTTCTCTCTGTCCACCAGGAAATATTCCTGCTCCGGTCCCACGGAAGGAGTCACCTTCTTAGAGGTTGTATTTCCGAATAATTTTATCAGACGGAGCGCCTGATCGTTGATTGCCTCCATGGAACGCAGCAGCGGCGTCTTCTGGTCAAGCGCTTCACCCGTGTAGGAACAAAACGCTGTCGGGATACAGAGTGTAGCTCCCGCCGCATCCTGTCTTACAAATGCCGGAGAGGTACAATCCCATGCCGTATACCCTCTCGCCTCGAATGTCGCCCGCAATCCGCCCGACGGGAAAGAGGACGCATCCGGCTCACCCTTAATCAGCTCTTTACCGGAAAAGCTCATCAGCACCTTGCCGTTTGGCATCGGAGCCGTAATAAAAGAATCATGCTTCTCCGCCGTCACACCGGTCAATGGCTGGAACCAGTGCGTGTAATGCGTGGCCCCTTTTTCGATTGCCCATTCCTTCATTTCATGAGCAACAACATCCGCCGTCTCAAGATCCAGCTCCTTTCCGGCCTCAATCACTTCTTTTAACTTCTTGTAAGTTTTTTTCGGCAAACGTTCCTGCATAACGGCATCGTTAAACACGTTTTCACCAAAAATGTCTGATACACTAAAATATTCACTCATTTTCATACTTCCTTTCCTCTTGATTCTTATGCGCGCCTGTGCATAAAAAAGGGTATTCCACACCTGATGGAACACCCTTGTTCGTTTTTGTATATTCTGTATATTCTCTTTGTTGGTAATACAATAACCCAAAAGTAGTAGAAATGCAATAGTTTTTTTCATGTTTTACTACTTTTCACATGAATCCCCCACAAAAAAGAGTATTTTTCGTCATTATTACTATTCTGCTTTTCCGACAGAACCAAACAACTCCATCTTCTCTTTTACCGTTGCTTTGATTGCCTCAGCACCAGGAGCCAACAGCTTACGCGGGTCAAAGCCCTTGCCCTCTAAATCCTTGCCTGCCTCAATGTACTTTCTAGTCGCATCCGCAAATGACAGCTGACACTCTGTATTTACATTGATCTTCGCTACGCCGAGAGAAATTGCTTTCTTAATCATATCCTCCGGGATACCTGTACCGCCGTGAAGTACCAACGGCATCTCGCCGGTCTTCTGCTGTACGGCATCCAGTGTCTCAAAGCTTAATCCTGCCCAGTTCTCCGGATATTTACCGTGGATATTGCCGATACCTGCTGCCAGCATATCTACACCGAGATCCGCAATCGCCTTACACTCATCAGGGTCCGCGCACTCACCCGCTCCGACAACTCCATCCTCTTCACCGCCGATGGAGCCAACCTCTGCCTCAATAGACATGCCGTTCTTATGCGCAAGCTCTACCAGCTCGGTTGTCTTTGCCACGTTCTCATCAATCGGATAATGAGAACCGTCGAACATGATGGATGAAAATCCTGCTTCTACGCACTTTAAGCATCCGTCATAGGAGCCGTGATCCAAATGCAGCGCAACCGGAACCGTGATATTCAATTCTTCAATCATGGCCTTAACCATTGCCGCAACGGTCTTATAACCGGTCATATACTTGCCCGCACCCTCGGATACGCCTAAAATAACAGGCGACTTGCACTCCTGCGCTGTCAACAGAATTGACTTCGTCCACTCTAAATTGTTGATGTTGAACTGTCCGACTGCATAATGGCCGGCTTTTGCTTTTTTTAACATTTCTGCTGCTGATACTAACATTTTATTCTCCTCCGTCATTTTTTTATGATAAATATTACCAATCTACATGTTATCATAGCATGTCTTCCTCAAAAAATAAAGTTAAAATTAAAACAATCACTTTTCAAACTTGTCCTCAGCTCCAACCATAATCTCTAACGCCCGGCGGCGGTTTCTGATTTCAACCTCCCGATGATCTCCGCCGAACTCCCCGTCTAACGTCCATGGGATCACCTCGTCAGGGTAAAACTTAATGGAATCCGTCTTAAAAGAATAGATCAAATCCGTCTCATCCCTCCTTTTTGTGAGACTGAAAATAATCTCGTTAAGCTCCAGCGGATTTTTAGGCATTTTGATTAACGTGACCTCAAATACGCCGTCGTCAAGCAGAACGTTTTTCCCTGTCAGATTTTTAAATCCGCCCACAGAGGAGGAATTGGATATCATGCCGTAAATAAAATCATCCTCGTAAACCTTATCCTCATATTCTACGCGCATATGATAGGACTTAATATCCATCAGACTTTTTGCGCCCTCCAATATGTACGCCGCGTGTCCCAGTATATTTTTCAATCCCTGGTTCGTCTGATAGGAGACTGCCGTAAACAGGCCAAATGCCGCCACATAGATAAAGGAATCTCCGTTAAAATAACCCACGTCACAAGCAAACGGCTCTCCGGTTACGGCTATCTCGGCCGCTTTTAACATATTTTTGGGGATTTTTAACGAAGCGGCAAAGTCATTCGTGCTTCCCGCCGGTATATATCCCAACGGAACCTTCTTTTCGCTTAACATCATCCCCGAAACGGTCTCGTCAAGCGTTCCGTCCCCGCCGCAGCAGACAACCAGATCATAGAGAGCGGCTTCGTTTTGAACCTTATACAGCGCATCCTCTCTCGCCTGGGTCGGATAAGCAGTAACCTCGTAGCCGCGCTTCACCATAATGTCCACAATATCCATAAGTTTATTCTTAATCTGCCCCTTTCCCGAATGCGGATTAAAAATAAATAACAACTTTTTCTTCACTGTCCTCTCTGCCCTCCTGTGCATTAGTCCGAAGTCCTGGACAAAAAATTCACCATACTCTCTATCGCCTCCGCCTCGTCCTCCCCGTCCACTTCAAGCGTTATTTTTTCTTCATAATCCGCTCCAATCGACATCATCCCCATAATGCTCTTGGCATTGACGCGCACACTCCCGTATTCCAAATAAATATTGCTTTTAAATTTACTTGCTGTCTGGATTAAAAGCGCAATCGGACTCGCCTCCATTCCGTTTGGGATTTGAACCTGAATTTCTCTTCTAATCATAGTTACTCCTCCTTAACTGTTCCGCTATCTCGCTGATTTTGCGGAATCTGTGATTGACGCCCGACTTACCCACCGGTGGATCTAATGCCTCCCCCAGCTCCTTCAACGGCATATCGGGATATTTAAGACGAAGCCCGGCAACCTGCTGCAAATTATCCGACAAGGACGAGAGTCCTCTCAGCTCCTGTATCAGCCTGATATCCTCCAGCTGACGCACCGCGGCGCTTACCGTCTTATTAATATTTGCGGTCTCACAGTTGACCTTCCGGTTCACAGAATTTCGCATTTCCTTGACAATCCGTACATTTTCCAGATTCATAAGCGCCGAGTACGCTCCCATTACATTCAGCGCGTCGACAATCTGTGCCCCTTCTTTGATATAACATATAAAATATTTTTTTCGCTGTACCACCTTGGTATCCGGAACGAAAATTCTCATAATGTCCCGAAGCTGATTGGCCTGAACCCTGTCGGAACAGACAATCTCAAGATGGTATGATTTCTGCGGATCACTCATAGAGCCGGAGGCAAGAAACGCCCCCCTGATATAAGCGCGCATACAGCAGGATCTTCGTATCAGGCGCTCATCGACCAAATTCGGCGTCCTGCTCGCCATACCGTTAACTTCTAACAGCTTCACCGCTTTCAAAATCCGAAGCACATGCTCCTCTTCCTCCACAATTACGCTGTAATTCCCCTGCTGCATAATTCCCGGCGCATAAGAAAACGCGTCCTTTATCAAGGTATAGCACTTTCTCGCGATAGATGCATGTTCCGTAACAACCGCAAGCCTTCCTCTTCCCTCCCCCGCAGTAATTTTTCCCGCAAAATGTATAAGCGCCGCAAGCTCTGCAAGCTGACAATGCCTGCTCTGGCAGAACTGCTTTGCCAATTCATCCTTAACCTCACCTGAAAACGACATATCCTCTACCTGCGTTTCGCATCCTTTTCGATATCCCGATGCTCTATTTTCAAACCGAACTCTTTTCTTGCGCTGAGACGCTTGTACAGCTGATTGGCAAGCGTAACGGAGCGATGTTTTCCTCCCGTGCATCCGATTGCGATTACCAGCTGATTCTTCCCCTCCGTAATGTAATTCGGAATCAAAAACGTCACCATATCCTCAAGCTTATCTAAAAACTCGTGCGCTTCCTGAAACTGAAGCACATACTCCTGTATTTCCTTGTCGTTGCCGCTTTTTGTCCTAAGTCCCTCCACATAATATGGATTCGGCAAAAAGCGTACATCAAAAACGAGATCGGAATCCGCCGGTATTCCATACTTAAAGCCAAAAGACAAAATCGTAATAAACAAATTCTTAAAATCCTGATTCTCCACAAATATTTTACAGATTTCCGCCTTCAACTCCCTCGTCAAAAGCCGGCTTGTATCTATAATATAATTTGCACGCTTTTTCAAAAAGCCCATACGCTCCCGCTCGAGTATGATACCCTTGTCCACGCGTTCGCCGGCGGCAAGCGGATGGTTTCTTCTCGTCTCCTTGTAGCGCTTGACGAGCACACTATCCTCCGCATCCAGAAACAATATCTCACAGCTTCTTCCGTCTGCTTCCAGACGGTCTAACACGTCATGCAGCTCCGTAAGCGCCCTTCCGCTGCGGATATCAATTCCGACGGCAACCTTGGAAAGCTCCGAACTTTGCATTTCGGAAAGCTCGACAAACTTTTCTATTAACGGAATCGGAAGATTATCCACACAATAAAAGCCTATATCCTCCATCATTTTAAGAGCCGTACTCTTCCCGGCTCCCGACATCCCGGTTAACAGTACAAATTTCATTTAAATTCACCCAGCTTTCTCACTTCCGCTTCCAGCGTAACTTCAAACCTTTCCTTCACGACATTCCTGATATGCTCCATCAGCGCCGCAATCTCAGAAGCGGTTGCACCTCCCTTGTTTATCACAAAACCGCAATGCTTCTCCGAAACCGCCGCACCGCCGATCGAATATCCCCTAAGCCCTGCGTCCATAATTAACTTGCCGGCAAAATACCCCTCGGGACGTTTAAAAGTACTGCCTGCACTCGGATATTCCAGGGGCTGCTTTTCCACGCGCCGCTTTTTTAACTCTTCCATGTACGCGGCAATTTCGTCTCTGTCACCTTTTTCAAGCTCCAAAACGGCGGACATTACAATATAATGATTTTCCGCAATACAACTGCTGCGGTATCCAAACTTTAGCTCTGAGGGGGAAAGCTTCTTCTTTGTTCCCTCCGGCGTAAGCACCGTCACTTCCTTTATAATCCGGCTCATCTCACCGCCGTAAGCGCCGGCATTCATGACAACTGCCCCGCCGATTGTTCCCGGTATCCCGGACGCAAATTCCATTCCGGTGAGTCCGAAGGATGCCGCCGTGCTTGCCGTTTTCGAGAGCATGGCCCCCGCCTCCGCATAAATCCGTGTCCCTTCGACACGAATCTCGGACGCCGCCCTTCCAAGCTCAATGACCGCCCCTTTTATACCGTTGTCGGAAACCAGCAGATTACTTCCGTTTCCGATCACGGTATAGGGAAGATTACGTTCTTTAAAAAACGCCGTCAAATCCGCGAGCTCTTCAAGTTTCGGTTGGACCAAAAGCTCTGCCGGACCTCCAACGCGGAACGTTGTATGCGCGCTCATCGGCTCATTTAACATAATCTGTTCTTTTTTTATTATTTTCCCCAAATCTTCTATCAATGACTGTCGTACCACAAATTTTCCTCAAATCTAATTCTATTTTATACGGATTTCAAAAAAGCTACATATCCTTTATACGCCTCATACAAATCGGCCTTGCTGATAATCTCCCACGGCGAATGCATATTCAGGACCGCGACACCGCTGTCAATCACCTGCATTCCATAATTCGCCAGAATATACGCGATCGTTCCTCCGCCTCCCTGATCCACCTTTCCAAGCTCCGAGGTCTGGAAAAACACATGGTTCTCATCCATAAGCCTTCTAAGCTCTCCGACATACTCTGCATTAGCATCATTAGAGCCTGACTTTCCTCTCGAGCCGGTATATTTGTTGAACACCAGGCCTCTTCCGAAATATGCCGCATTCTGTTTTTCCATAACCGAAGGATAATTCGGATCAAATGCAGCGCTGACATCCGAGGAGAGCACCTTTGAAGCCGCAAGCGCCCTGCGCAGCGCAAGCTCACTGTAACAGCCCATTGCCTCCATCAACTCCGCCGTCATGTTCTCAAAAAATCGCGACTGCATTCCGGTCGCACCCACGCTTCCGATCTCCTCTTTATCAACCAAAAGACAAACACTTGTATACTCCGGCTCTTCCATCTGAAGAATCGCCTCAAAGGACGGATACGCGCACACCCTGTCGTCATGTCCGTAACCCATAATCATGCTTCTGTCAAAACCGTAATCCCTAGCGGCTCCCGCCGGCACAGCCTCAATCTCGGCAGAAAGGAAATCCTCCTCCTCGATTCCGTATTCCTTTTGCAGAATATTTAAAATATTTGCCTTTACACGGTCCTTAATCTCCGCCGTATCTCCTTTTTCCTTCTCTGCCGGAATACTTCCGATCAAAATATCAAGATTCTCTCCGTCGATTACCTTGTTCGCTTTCTTTTCAAGCTGCTCTGCGGCGAGATGAATCAAAAGATCACTGATTCCAAACACCGGATCCTCCGGCTTCTCGCCCACATTCACGGTCACCTTCGTTCCGTCCTTTTTTATGATCACACCATGCAGTGCAAGCGGCAGCGTCACCCACTGATACTTTTTCACGCCCCCGTAATAATGTGTATCAAGCATTGCAAGCCCCGTATCCTCGTACACCGGATTCTGCTTTAAATCAAGACGCGGAGAATCGATATGCGCGCCGAGAATCCTCATCCCCTCTTCCATCGGCCGCTTGCCGATCACATACAGCACCATTGCCTTGCCGCAGTTAACGGCGTATACCTTATCGCCCGCCTTCAGCTTTGCGCCGTTTTTCACCGCTTCTTTTAAATCTGTAAACCCTTCTGATTGAACCTGCTCCACAAAACCGTCTACACATTCCCGTTCTGTCTTACAATCGGAGAGAAACCTGCGGTATTTCTCCGCAAATTCAAACACATCCTTTTTCTGTTGTTCCGTATAGTTCTCCCAAGTTAAATCTCTTTCCATTTTACACTCCGTTTCTGTCATTACCGATTCATCTTATTCCTCGTCATCTCGTTTATTCAGGTTCGCCTGTACACGGCGGTACAACTCCTGCGCGGCATTGTATCCCATCTTTTTCTGTCTGTGGTTGACCGCCGCCGCCTCACAGATTACCGCAAGATTACGACCCGGACGGATTGGAAGCGAATGACAAACGACCTTATTCCCCAAAAACTCCGTAAACTCCTCTTCAAGGCCAAGGCGGTCATATTCGTTGTCCTTTTTCCAGTCCTCCAACTTAATCACAAGGTCAATTGTCTGTTTTTCTTTTACACATTCTACACCATACAGTGTCTTCACATCTATAATTCCAATACCACGAAGCTCAATGAAATATCTGGTAATATCCGGCGACGTCCCGATTAATGTATGCTCGTTAATCTTTCGTATCTCAACGACATCGTCCGTTACCAGGCGGTGCCCTCTGCGGATCAGCTCAAGAGCCGCCTCGCTCTTTCCGATTCCGCTCTCACCCATAATCAGCAGACCTTCTCCATATACATCCACAAGAACACCGTGTATCGTAATGCACGGTGCAAGCAGCTCGCTTAACATGTAAATCAATTCCGCCATAAACTCCGAGGTTCCTCTTCCTGTGCTAAGAATCGGAATACCGTGTTCTCTCGCCATCTCCAAAAACAGCGCGTCCGGCTGTAAATCCCGGCAGAAAATAACACACGGAATATCGTAGCTCAAAAACTGTCCGTAAATCTGTTTCTTCTGTTCCAGCTTAAGCTGCTCTAAATAAGTATATTCTACCATCCCTATAATCTGAACACGGGTCTGGTCAAAATATTCAAAATATCCGCTCAGCTGTAACGCAGGACGATTGACATCCGGCGCCAAAATGCGGCGCTTCTTCAAATCCATTTCCTCAAAATAGGAACTCAACTGTAACTTACCTGCAATTTTCTCTACACTTACACCTTCCATAGCCTGCTCCTTCCATGTCTTTTATCGCTTTGTTACTGCCTGCAATTATTTTTAGTTTAGCATACTTACGATTCTGCTTCAACATGATTATGGAAAAACCGGTACACTTCCTCTGCCGCCCGCTCATTCATCGAATCCGCCGATGCGAGCTCCTCCACACTCGCGTCACGAATCGCCTCTAAGGATAAAAATTTTCGCATCAGAGCCTTTCTCCTTGCCGGTCCTATTCCTGTTATATCATCCAAAACAGAATGTACCTGGCTCTTCTGGCGCAGAGAGCGATGATATTCAATCGCAAAACGGTGCGCCTCATCCTGTATTCTGGTAATCAGCTTAAATCCCTCGCTGTGCGTATCAATCGGTATCTCTACATTATGATAATACAAACCGCGCGTCCTGTGATTGTCATCCTTTACCATTCCGCAAACCGGAATGTCAAGCTTCATCTCCTGAAGAACCTGAAGCGCAATATTCACCTGTCCCCTTCCCCCGTCCATCATAATCAAATCCGGAAATTTCGTAAAACTGCCATACCTAACATCCATTCCCCGCTCCGCAAGCTCCTTCTGCTCATTTAATCCGTGCGTAAACCTTCTTGTCAGAACCTCATGCATTGACGCATAATCATCCGGCCCGCTCACGGTGCGAAGCTTAAACTTACGGTAGTCACTGCGCTGTGGTTTTCCCTTCTCATACACAATCATAGAACCCACCGTCTCAAAACCGTTTATGTTGGAAATATCAAACGCCTCCACCCGACTTAGCCTTTCCATTCCAAGCCAATCGGCAATTTCTTTGAGCGCCCCAATCGTCCTGCCCTCCTCACGCTTTAGCTTCTCTCTGTCGGAGCTTAGGACAAGCGCAGCATTTTTAGCTGCAAGCTCAACAAGCTTCTCCTTCATTCCTTTTTTCGGAATGCGAAGACTTACCTTCTGACCACGCTTTTTTGACAGCCACTTTGAGATAATCTCCGCCTCCCCGATCTCCTCCTGTAACATAATTTCTTTGGGAATATAAGGCGTCCCCGAATAAAACTGCTTGACAAATGTCGTCAAGATCTGGCTTGTTGTGCTCTCACCTGCAACCCGCACATAGAAATGTTCTCTGCCAATCAGCTTTCCTCCCCGAATAAAAAACACCTGCACCACCGCGTCCCGCTCATCGGCCGCAAGAGCGACAATATCCTTATCCTCACCGTCAAACTGAGTAATCTTCTGCTTTTGTGCAATCTGCTTCACGCTGTTCAAAAGATCACGGTACTCCATCGCTTTCTCAAATTCCAACGCATCGGAGGCCGCTGTCATTTTCTCCTCCAGACTCTTCATAACCGGCGCATAATTTCCGTTCAAAAATTCCAGCGCCGCCTCAACATTTACTCTGTACTCCTCCTTGCTGATATATCCCTGACACGGTGCGAAACATTGATTAATATGGTAATTCAGACAAGGACGCTCCTTGCACGTATCCCTGGGCAGGCTGCGATTGCATGTACGAATATGGTAAATCTTGTGAATCAGCTCTATCGTATCCTTGACCGCCCCCGCACTGGTATACGGTCCAAAATAACGTGATTTGTCTTTTTTCATCAGACGACAAAAGAGGACCCTGGGAAAATCCTCTCCCAGAGTCACCTTAATATACGGATACGTCTTGTCATCTCTAAGCATCGTATTGTATTTCGGGCGATGCTCCTTTATTAAATTACACTCCAGCACAAGCGCTTCCAGCTCGGAATCTGTGACAATGTACTCAAAATAGCTGATTTTTCTAACCATCTGATCCTTTTTGAGACCTTCGTTGTGGCTTGCCTGAAAATATTGACGCACACGGCTGCGAAGGCTTACCGCCTTACCGACATAAATAATCGTATCCGATGCATCATGCATGATATAAACTCCCGGAGAATCCGGAAGCTTCTTCAACTCTTCCTGTACATCAAACATGCTCTTCCCCTTCGTCTTCTTTTTTCTCCTCCTCAATCCCCGTCAGCTCACGAAAAATCTTCATGAACTCCTTGCCTGTAATCGTCTCATGCTCATATAGGTAATCCGAAATCTGATCCAGCGCGTCACGGTACTGCTCCAACAGCCGGGTAGCCTTGTCATAACAACTGTGCAAAAGCTCCATGACCTCTTTGTCAATCTGCGCAGCCGTCGCATCTCCGCAGTTCAGGGAAGCCCGCCCCTCCAGATACTGATTATCGACAGTCGCAAGACTCATCAGGCCGAAATGCTCCGACATACCAAACTGTGTAATCATGGCTCTGGCTATATTCGTCGCGCACTCGATATCGTTAGCCGCACCGCTTGTCGCCGAATGAAAAATCAGCTCCTCTGCGGCACGCCCCGCCATATACGTTGTAATCTTCGCAATCAACTCATCCTTCGTCTGTAAAAACTTCTCCTCCTCCGGCGTCTGCAAGGTATATCCAAGCGCTCCCATCGTTCTCGGAACAATCGTAATCTTCTGCACCGGCTCGGTATTCTTCTGCAATGCAGTCACCATTGCATGCCCTACTTCATGGTAGGCTACAATTTTCCGCTCCTTCTTGCTCATAGCGCGGTCCTTCTTTTCCTTGCCTCCCACTGCTACAATCTCAAAAGCCTCAAACAAATCGGACTGATTGACATATTTTCGCCCCTTCTTCACCGCGTTGATTGCAGCCTCATTGATCATATTCGCAAGATCGGAACCGACAAGCCCGGCGCTCGCAAGCGCAAGCGCGTCCAAATCGACAGATTCATCCATAAGAACATCCTTAGAATGAACCTTAAGTGTCTCAAGACGTCCCTTCAAATCCGGCTTATCGACAATAATCCGGCGGTCAAACCGTCCCGGACGAAGCAGCGCTTTATCTAACACCTCAGGCCGGTTTGTAGCGGCTAAAATTAACAATCCCTTAGAAGTATCAAATCCGTCCATCTCAGCCAGAAGCTGATTTAACGTCTGCTCACGCTCATCGTTGCCGCCGAATCTCGTATCACGGCTCTTACCGATCGCATCAATCTCATCAATAAAAATAATACAAGGCGCCTGCTTCTGTGCCTCCTTAAACAAATCCCTGACACGGGAAGCGCCCACACCTACAAACATTTCCACAAAATCAGAGCCGGCCAAAGAGAAAAACGGCACCTTCGCCTCGCCTGCCACCGCCTTGGCAAGCAGTGTCTTTCCGGTTCCGGGCGGTCCCACCAAAAGCGCGCCCTTTGGCAGCTTCGCGCCGATTTCTTTGTATTTCTTCGGATTATGCAGAAAATCAACGACCTCCTGCAAGGACTCCTTCGCCTCATCCTGTCCTGCAACATCTTTAAATGTTACGCCGGTCTCCCTCTCCACGTACACCTTGGCATTGCTCTTTCCGACACCCATCATGCCGCCGCCTCCGCCCATCTTACGCATAACAAGGCCGAACACCAGCCAAAGAAGCGCAATCGGAAGCAAAATACTTAATATATTGTAGATAATTGCGGATGTTCCGCTCGGAATCTCGGATTCTATGTTCACGCCATGCTCGCCAAGCAGCGGAATTAAAATCTCCTCGTCATTCGCCATACGCCCTGTATAGTAGGTGATGCGTATCAGCTCCTTATTGGTGTACTTCGGTGTAATATTATACTGGGAGGAAGCAAATTCCACGCTGTCAACCTTATCTTCCTTGACCATCTCTACAAATTCCGTATAGGTAATCCGCTGCGTTGTCATCTCTGTCCCCATCTTATTCAAAAGGCTCATTACAAACAATGCCACAAGCGTAATAAACAGAAAAATCAGAACCATCTGCCCGTTCTTCCTGCCCTTGTTCGGCCCTTTATCGTTACCGCTATTATTGTTTCCACCGTTATTATGTTGGTTATCCATTCTATCCTCCGTGTTGTTTCATACATTCACCGGCTATGCCGATTCTCATAAACTACATTATATGTAATCTGGAATTATAAATCAATATCAACTCTATGAAGTTTTCCTTATTTTTATAAACTTTCTCTAAAGAGAATTTCTTATTTTTTTAAAACTTATGCAAAAAAACAAGTGGATTTATTTGCCGACACGTTGTATAATAAAATTTAATTGAGAAAATCTGATAGACCGACTAAAAACTGTCGGTCTGTCTCACTTTTTACACACATTTTTAAGGAGGATTTAACATGCCTGTAAAATACGTCTTCGTCACCGGTGGTGTTGTATCGGGACTTGGAAAAGGTATCACCGCAGCATCCCTTGGACGTCTCTTAAAGGCAAGAGGCTTCAAAGTAACCATGCAGAAATTTGACCCCTACATCAACATTGATCCAGGTACAATGAACCCGATCCAGCACGGCGAGGTATTTGTGACCGACGATGGTGCGGAAACAGACTTAGATCTCGGCCATTATGAACGTTTTATTGATGAAAGCTTAACAAAAAATTCGAACGTAACCACCGGTAAGGTATATTGGTCCGTATTGCAGAAGGAACGCCGCGGCGATTTCGGCGGCGGTACCGTTCAGGTCATCCCGCATATTACCAACGAGATTAAGAGCCGCTTTTACCGCAACTTTACTTCCAATGATACGCATATTGCCATCATTGAAGTCGGCGGAACGGTGGGGGATATCGAAAGCCAGCCTTTTTTGGAATCCATTCGTCAGTTTCAGCATGAAATCGGACACGAAAACGCTATTTTAATCCATGTTACATTGATACCTTATATTAAAGTCTCCGGAGAATTAAAGACAAAACCGACACAGGCAAGCGTAAAGGAGCTTCAGGGAATGGGCATTCAGCCCGATATCATTGTATGCCGCTCCGAAGAACCGATAGATCAGGCATTAAAGGACAAAATTGCCCTGTTCTGTAATGTGCCGAACAATCATGTACTCCAGAATCTGGATGTGGAATATCTCTACGAGGCTCCTCTTGCCATGGAAAAGGAGAACCTCGCAAGCGTTGTCTGCGAATCCCTGCACTTAGACTGCCCGACGCCGGACCTTGCCGACTGGACGGATATGGTAGATGCGCTCCGCAACCCAATCCAGGAGGTCAACATATCTCTTGTAGGAAAATACACGCAGCTGCATGACGCCTATATTTCCGTTGTGGAGGCATTGAAGCACGGCGGTATCGCGGAACGCGCCACCGTCAACCTCAACTGGGTGGATTCGGAACTGCTGACTGCCGGGAACATTGACGATCTTCTAAAAGACACCGACGGCATTATCGTGCCGGGCGGATTCGGAAGCCGCGGCGTGGAAGGAATGATTCTTGCCGCCAAATACGCAAGAGAGCATAAGATTCCGTATCTTGGCCTTTGCCTTGGCATGCAGGTAGCAATTATTGAATATGCAAGGCATGTCTGCGGACTCCACGACGCCCACAGTATTGAACTTGATCCGAACACCACGCATCCTGTGATTGCCTTGATGCCGGATCAGGACGGAGTCGAGGATATCGGCGGAACCTTAAGGCTTGGTTCATATCCATGCGTTCTTGATACGACATCAAACGCATTCAAGGTATATGGCGAAAAGACAATTCACGAGAGACACCGGCACCGCTATGAGGTAAACAATGACTATCGAAATATTCTGACAGAAAAGGGGTTAAAACTATGCGGTCTTTCCCCTGACGGCCGGATTGTGGAAATGGTAGAAATTTCAGACCATCCGTGGTTTGTCGCAACACAGGCCCACCCTGAATTAAAATCCAGGCCAAACCGTCCGCACCCGCTATTTAAGGGATTTGTAAAAGCCTCCATCGAACGCAGAAACGAAAACAAAGAACAAAAGTGTGCTTCGCACACCCTCGCGAATTAACAACTTTCAATGCACAGCTTTTGTTCCGCGCGCGGATTTGTCCTAAGGGGTACCAGGCTTGCCTGGGGGATTCCTTAGGACTGTTACATAGCAATATCTTCCTCTAATGTGAAGCTGCGCATAAGCTTTTATATCATAGGAAAGTTGTAGACTTTAGCACTTCACAGTAACAAAGTCTTTCCTATGATATAAAAACATTAAAAGAGGATGATAACGTCTTTTGACGCTGCATCCTCTTTTTCTCTCAGTAATTCAAATCTTTTTCTTCTTAATTTCTTGGTTCCTCGCTGTCCATAAAACGCATTCTGCCCTCTTCACCCCTCGTCGGCATTCCAAAGCCTTCACGCTTCTCACCGTTCATTATCTTCAAACACTTCTGGCACAGCGTACCAAAATTCACCTTTGCCCCGCAACGCGAACAGTAGATTGCCGAAACGTTTTTCTGTTCCTGCTCCTTGTACTCAATTCTTCCTTCCTTAATCCAGCCTTTCACCTTGCGGTGTGAAATATTAAAGTGTTCCGCTACATTATATTCATTTACATCATTGGCACGTATGTAATCGCGTACCCTGTCAAACAACTGCCGTTCCATACAGTTCACGCAACAATCTCCCTCATAGCGCGCTGGCAACGGACGTCCACAGCTCTGACAACAACGTTCTTCCTGCTTATTTTCCATTGTATCACTCCATTTTTCAGTAATTGCTTTCATTTTACCACATTTTTCACGATATTACTATAATTTTGAGCGTATTCTCTATTGTAAAATTCGACATTTTCTCTTAAAATAGGATTTAGTAGTTTTTTCCGGGAGGATGAATATGTATCATACAAAAAAAATCGGTGTCTTTATTTCACATATTTTCGGTTTCTACCAGCAAAGTGTATGTCAGGGAATTATTGACAAATCACTGGAATACGGTTATACCACTGAATTTTTTACCACAATGGACGGGGAAGACCTCGGTTCTTACGGAATCGGCGAGAGAAGTATCCTGCAGATTCCCAATTATCAGGGACTTGACGGCATCATCCTTGCCTCCGAAACATATCCGTCTAAAGAATTAAAAAAACAGATTATCTCAACATTGAAGACCAAATGTACCTGCCCGATTATTGAAATCTCTTCCAGGGAACCTCATTTTCCTGCCGTTTCTATTGAAAACAACTCAACGGCAGGCGAATTGACCGAACATCTGATTTTGGAGCACGGTTATAAGAGAATCTGTTATCTCGGATGCTCGCAGGACCCGTTTTTCTCCGGACAGAGAGAACAGTATTATCGTGATGCTCTCAAAAAACACGGACGCAGCGTCTCCTCCCATGATATATATTCATCCGCGTACAACAGTGACGCCGTTGCTGCCGCCCTGGAATTTTTTGAGAAAAAAGGCAAACCGGATGCCGTTGTCTGCTACAACGACAGAATGGCCTTATATTTTATGCGCGCAGCGATATCCAGCGGCTACCAGATTCCTCAGGATATTGCAATCACAGGCTGCGACGACACGGCAGACGGAAGAAACGCAACGCCGACACTCACGACCGTCACCTTTCCGTGCTATGAACTGGGTACGACAGCCTTCGAAGAGCTTTTACAGTTAATCCAGGGAAAATCCGTCTCCGCGATGACTATGATACATGCGCGGCCGGTCATTGCAAATTCCTGCGGCTGCAAGAGCCTTCCTGAAATCAACCCTGTCTTTTTTGCGCACACTTTGAACAAACGTATTATGAAACTGGAAGAATCCATATTCAATTCCATGAATATGTCTGCGGCCGCTCAGCACATCAGCGATATTGACGATGGTGTAGAATTATTAGAAAAATATGTACATACCATAGAGCACTGTAAAGAATTTTATCTTTGTCTTTACAGCGACTGGGATTGTGTCTCACGTCATATCCTGGAGATTACGGAGACCGAAGAGAGTGCGGACAGCCTAAGCTCAGACACGATTCTTCTGAAGCTTGCAATTAAAGACGGCAAACGTCTTCCGGAGTGCAGCTTCAAGAAGACTTCCCTGCTGCCTGAATATCTCTACAAAAATTCAGACAGCGCTTATATCTATACGCCACTGTTCTTTGAGAATAAGGCATTCGGTTATATTGCGCTGGCATATGAAAATAACCGTATCGACTATCACTTCCGTCTGGTACACTGGCTTATGGATATCAATCAGATGCTTCAGGGCATCTGCGAAACAAAGCGCATTGACCTGCTTGTCAGACGCCTTGAAAACATATATATGCGCGATGCACTGACAGGACTGTATAACAAACACGGATATCATCATTCAGAAGAAATACTTCTAAATCATGCCAAAAGCGAAGGCCTTTCTCTGACCTGCTTTATTTTCGATCTGGACGGCTTAAAACAGATAAACGATAACTTCGGCCACAGCGAGGGCGACTTTGCGCTTCAGGTTATGGGACACGCTCTGGAAAATGCAATTGGCGAAAATGATATCTGCGCCCGTTTCAGCGGCGACGAATTTTATCTTCTGACCTGCGGCTACACAGACGAGTCCGCCGAGGAAGTAATCGCAAATATCCAGAAATATTTGGACAACTACAACCGTCTGTCCACCAAAAAATATAATATTTCTGTCAGTGGCGGCTACGCCTCCGCCATGCCGGATTCCAATTTCTATTCCGAAAATATTCAGGAATTGTTTTCAAAGGCGGACACAAACATGTACGAAACCAAAAAGAAAAAACATGTCCAATCTTAACCCGCCAATGGACACCGTCTCTCTTTACGCGGCAGCTTGCTAACGGCTGCCCCCCTCCATCAGCTTCATGTTTTTGCGATATTCACTCGGCGATACGCCGCAGGAGCTTTTAAATATTTTCATGAAATGCTTTTCGTTGTCATACCCGACTGTCTGACTCACCTCAATGACGCGCATGTCCGTTTCCACCAGCAGACGCTTCGCCTCCTCCATTCGTATGTTCTTTAAATAATTCACAAAATTGCTTCCTGTATACTGCTTAAATGAATAGGAAAACAGCGAATAATTCATAGAAATATGATTGGACACCACCGCCATGTTCAAATCCTTGGCATAATTTTCCTTGATAAATTCTACCGCCTGCTGTATTTTCTGCTTATTCTTGTTTGTATCAAACTGGCTGTTAATCTTGTCATGGAGTTCCAAAAGCCAGTCCACAAATTCATCCTCATACTCGTCAATATTTGTAAATTTCCAGATTTCTTTAAGCTTTTCTATCTCCTCGGTCTCGTTCCCCAAAATATTCCGATACGTCTTTGTGATTTCTGCAAGAAATTCTTCTATACACCGCTCGAAATCGCTATCCGGCAGATACTCCATCTTCACCGCATGAAAAAAAGCGTTCCAGACATGCATAATTTCATCGGTCTTATCCGTACCTAGAAGCTGAACCCTGGACAGACGCGCTTCTGGATCCAAAAGCTTTTTTGACTCCTCCGCCAACTGCTCAGGAACCCGTTTTGCATCCTCTCTGTAGTACATCGTTCTGTGATTTCCGCAGAACGCCCGCCTTCTTGCCGCAACCGATTCATCGTATGCTTTTCTCAGATTCTCAATCCCAATATGCGTGTCACTGATTCCGATATAGAAGTCCGCGAGCTCATTTTTTAAAAGCATGTCTAAATTCTCATCCTCCACAATATAGACATCATTCTCCGCCAGCTCGTGCAAATAAATAAAACGATCCGTCCCCTCTGTCATGCGCTTCGCATTCCGGCAGCACACACGGTACATTCCCTCATAAAAATCTTTTTCATACTGATCTTTTAAAACCTGCAGCTCCTCTTCTGTCATCTTATTATTCAGCATCAAATATTTTAGCTGCTGATATCCGATTTTCTTACTTGCATAATTTATTTTCTTGCTGCTGACAATTTCCGCCTCCAGCTTTTCTAACACTTCCTGTATTTTTTTACGCTCCACAGGCTTTAAAATATACTCGCGTACGCCATGGCGCATCATTTCCACTGCATAAGTAAAATCATCGTATCCGCTGACTGCCACCGTAAGCGGCTGATGATCAAGCTCCTGCATTTTCTGTACCAGCTCAATCCCATCCATACGCGGCATCCGTATATCCGTAAACATGACATCAATTTTCTGCTCTCTTAAGATTTCAAGCGCTGTTTCGCCATTGCTGCACTCCATAATCACCTCTACCGGAACCCCGCTCCTTTGTATCATGGTCTTTATCCCCTGACGAATCATCTTTTCATCTTCAACAACCAAAACCGTTTTCATATTTTCCTCTTTTCATCTCACTCATTCTTTTCAATAAGCTTTGACACATTGTTTTGCCCGCTTTGCCTGCCATACGGTATACGAATCATAACCTTCGTAAAACATCCCAGCATAGAAGCAATACTGATCCCATACCCCTCGCCAAACGACATACGGATTCTATCCTGTACATTTTTTAATCCTATTCCGTTTCCGGAACCGCCGCTCGTCTCGACCTCGCCCGCAATTTTCTTTCTCAAGTGCTCCAGCTCCTTCTCCGACATTCCCTTTCCGGCGTCTGTCACCTCAATAATACAGTCTCCCCCGTCAAAAACTCCCTTGATATAAATATTCGTATCCTCTGCCATCTCCTCAATCCCATGGTAGATCGCATTCTCTACAATCGGCTGCAAAGACATCTTCGGAATCTCCTGCTTCAAAATCAGGTCCGGAATGTTCAGCGACAGATAGATTTCATAATCCACGCGAAGATTAATGAGCGACAGATAATCTTTAATATATTCCAGCTCTTCCTCGACCCTGACATTGCCGGACACCCAGCGCATACTATAACGCAAAAGCTTTCCCAGCGAAGTAATTGCATCCGAAATTGCATATTCCTCGTCAATCTCCGCCATCATTTTTATTGATTCCAAAACATTATAAATAAAGTGTGCGTTAATCTGATTCTGTAATGCACGTATTTCAGAATTTTTGGCGAGAACCTCCCGCTTAATATTGTCCTTCATAAGTAAGCGAATATGTTCCAGCATTTTGTTGATTTGATTCCCTAACTCTCCCATCTCATCATTTCCGCAATTTTTAATTACCACGTCAAGCTCTCCCTGCTGCACCCTGCGGATTGATTTTAGAATATCATAAAATTCTCCCAAAAGGCGCTTCACCGTATAATTAATCAAAAACGCCAAAATAATCACAAGCCCGACCATAACCGCAACAAACAAATTGCGCATATACGATAATTTTGTCAGATTTTCCGTAATATCCTGTACGCAAAAAAGCGTACCGCCAATCTCTTTTATATAAAGATAAGAAATTACCTGCTTTCTATCCTCGTTCTTCTTATAATATGTCTGTATTCCCCCTTTTTCCGTCTCCCCTGACAGCTCTTCCAAAATAAGCTGTTCGGAATTTTCCTGACTGTTATCCCCGAAATAAATATTACCGCTATCCGTCACAAAACATCCCCATTCGTTTCCAATCGTACCGAACAGCGCCGGAAACATGCTCTGCATAGTCATCGTCGCTTCAATCGTTCCAATCGTTCCATACCCGTAATCAGTAATCGGCGTAACCAGAGAAACAATCTTATCATCTCCCCCTGCCTCCTGACTGGAGAAAATAGTGTCAGAATAATTATAATACCATCCGCTGAATTTCTTTGTCCTCGACCATTCCTGCTTCATCATCCTCGAATGGCTATATAAAATCGGCATCATCTCCTGCACATCGTCATTGGAAGCATAGACGCGGACACCATACAGCAGCGGATTATTATTAACCAGACGCTCTAAGGATGCAATATTCGTGTTGTAAAATTCCAACTTCTCAGCGGCCGTCATTGTCTCGCCCGTAAGCACACCCCTCAAATTTTCCAGCAACGCCTTGTCGCTCAAAAAGAACTGTGTCGTCATATTAATCGAGTCAACGCTTGTCTGAATATTGTCCCTGTTTCTTTCCATCGTATACTGCATATAGGTCAGGCTCTCATTAATCTGGTTCGTCTCCATATTATGAAAAATAACCGTGCCCAAAACAACAATGGGTATGACCACGAATATCGTAATGACAAGCGTAAATTTTGTATTCAGTTTTAATCCTTTTATACTTTCCGTGCGCTCTTTCAACCTTCTCATCTATTTTATTCCAAGCTTTTTCTCCGCAATCTCCATCAGCTTTGTATTTTCAGCCTGCAGATCCGTAAACCCCCAAGCCTCCCGTTTTTCTATAAAATCCTGCAAAATTTTGTCGAAGCTTTCTTCTGTATCGGCCAGAAGCAACAACGGCAGCGTCTCGCTCCAGAGCTCAGTTATCTTTGAACTCACATTCATAAACCTTGAACTGGTTGGTAAAAGCGAGTCGTATTGACCGTTGTATATTACATAGGGATATGTCCACTGCCAAAGCTGCATCACCGGCTCTATCAATTCCTGCTGCCACTTCAGCTGCATCATCTTATTTTGCAACATCCAATACGCATTGTCCGCACCGTAGATCTTGTCATATTCCCAATGATTCGTATTTAAAAGTTCTCTGACCTCCTTACGAACCACCGGTCTGCCGTCTATCACATCATAGGTCTCCCCCTCCACGCCAAGATACATAAGCATCTGCCCCCGCTCACTCATCAAGTAATCAAGGAACGCAATCGCACGGCCGGGGTGCTTGCAATTTTTTGAAATCATAGTAACCGTCCATCCATTGATTCCGGAACAAGGCAGCCTGTAATCATCCCCTCTGGAATTTTTCGGTCCGTCAACTGCAATGTAAACACTTTCCGGATTCCTAGCATAAATATACTTTTGCTGATTTATCATATCCGTATTCTCATATAACATACAAAAGTACCGGCCTTCCTCAAGCTTCTCCGCAATCTGAGTTCTCTGATCAACAAAAATATCGTCCGAAAGATAGCCCTCCTTTGAAAGCCGCCTGAAAAATTTGAGCCAGGATATATACTCTCCATCCGTATATCTGTCATAAAATGCCCCGTCTTTCTCATACGGTACCGCAAGAAAGTTCATCAGACAGTCGTCAAAAGAGGTACACCCTTCACTGTCAAATACATTCGCCCCTATGGGAATCAGAGGCTTCCCGTTTATCTCGGGAAACATTTCAACCGCCCTTTTCACTGCTTTATAAAATCCTTCCTGTGTCGTCATATCCGGACGGCCGATCGCCTCATAGATATCCTTGCGCACGAGAAAATTCTGATCGGCGTGAATATTATCATTTTCCTCAAAATCCTTGGGCGTAATCGCAGAATTGGGGTAACAGTAGATATTTCCGTCCTCCTGGGTAAACCAACTTCGGATATCGGGATTCGTCACCCGGAAAAAATACATATCATATTTTTCACCCAACTCATTCAGCGCATAAACCATATCGTTTTTTATCATTTTATGGACGGCAGAATCCTCCACGCCAAGCGTCAAGATATCCGGCAGGGAATCGGCTGCCATCAACGCGTTCATTTTCTCCTCCTCGCTGCCGGAAGGAGTGATAAAATTAATATTCACTCCTGTCTCTTCCGTTATCGTATCCGATACGAGATTCCCGCCCCACGGCATTGCAAACCACGAAAAATTCACATACCAATCCAAGGTAACAGGCTTGTCCGCATAAATACGCCACCCCTCAACATTATCATTTAAAACCAATTCTGACTCGCCCTTTTTATAAACAGCGCCTATCGTCAATACTAAAATAAAAACACACAAAACGGCAGCCATTCCCATCCGCTTCTTCATCCGTCTTACCTCTTATATCTAATTCCTTCGACTTTGCCTATCGCGTCTCAAAGGCCTCCCGAAATGCCGCAATCTCATCGCTGTTCATGTGGTAAGTCGGCGAATTATCATCCGTTGTGTCACGATTTTCCACAATAAGCACTTCGCCGTCCCCGTCCAGCACATGATTATGCCAAAAACCGCTTTTTATATTATATAGCCGATGCGGTTCCATTTCAACCATTTTAAAATTTTCCGGCTTTTCACCGTCACCCGCCAGAATCAATGTACAGCCTCCGTTTAAAAGCACAAACACCTCATCCGTCTCCATATGCTTCTGCATCCAACTGATCTTCTCTAAATTTGTGTTTTCACAATGACGAAGCACGGCAACACGCCATGCGCCGTAATCCTTCAACGGCATATAATCTTCTTCCGGAAAATCAATAATTTCTATTGCCTTATCCATGTTCTACCCTCTTTCTTTTTCCACTCTTTACTATTCAACAACCAAAACCAAAGCAAGGCAACACCCAAAACGAGATATTGCCTTGCCCATAAAATCATATTAAGAAAAGAAAACTACAAATACTCAATTTTCTAATCATTATTACTCCTTAACACCACCGGCGGAAATACTGCTGATAATGTACTTAGAGAAGAAACAGAACGAAATCAAAATAGGAATTACCGAAATTGCAACACCCAAATAAATTGCACCCTGATTACTCTGTAAGTCAGTCGCCGCATTCAGCGTTGAAATCATAACCGGCAATGTCATCTTTTCCGGATTATTCAATAAGATCAACGGAGTAAGATAATTGTTCCAGTTTCCGATAAAAGCTCCGATTGACATAGTCGCAACACCAGGAATCATAATCGGAAATACGATCTTATGAAAAATACGCAGCTCTCCCGCACCGTCAATTCTGGCCGCCTCAATCAACGCCGGAGACAATGTTGCCTGCACATACTGTCTTAAGAAGAATACCGTACCAGGCGCAGCAACCGCCGGTATAATCAACGGTATGTAGGAGTTAACCAATCCAAGTGTCATACACAGATTGTAAAAACCGATCAAGCTTAACTGTGCCGGAATCATCATAAATAGGACATTCACGATGAAAATCAGCTTATTTCCTTTAAATTTATACATAGCCAGCGCATATGCCGTAATGGAAGAAAAATATCCGCACAATATCGTCGCCGGAACTGCTACCAATAAGCTGTTCCCCATACCACGGAACAAATTCACAAACTTAAAGAGCTGTTCCCAGTTCTCCTTCAAATGTGAACTTGGAATAAAGGTAAAGCCTGTGGTAATCTCCACACCGCTTCGCGTTGAGTTTATCATCATCAAAAGGAATGGAAGAAGGCAAAGCAATGCCAGTATAATCAGCAATAAATAAAGAATCCCTTTTTTAATTTTATAGCCTACTGTGTTCATCTTCTAATCCTCCTTTCCAAGCCACTTGAACTGAATAATGGAAACGATCAAGATAATGATAAACAAGGTATAAGCAATTGCAGATGCATATCCCGTCTGTCTCGTCTCGAATCCGAATTTATACAGATACATAACGGCCGTCTGCAATACACCGTTCGGTTGTCCTGCGGTTCCACCCTGCGGTCCATTCATCAGATATGGCAGATCAAACAGCTGTAAACCACCAATCAACGATGTAATACACGTATACAGCAAAATCGGTTTCAAAAGCGGAATTGTAATCTTAAAGAACCGCGTCCATCTGCCGCATCCGTCTATGGCAGCAGCTTCAAAATAGTCTGTCGAAATACCCTGTACACCCGCCATCAAAACGATAAATGAATTTCCGAACCACATCCACGCACCAACAATAGAAATTACATACGGAGCGATATTCACATCACCCAGCCAGTTAATCTGCGTGCTTGTGATTCCTGCCGATATGAGCATCTGATTCACACTGCCGTACTTCCAGTCAAGCAAAGTCTTAAACAGAAATGCAACCGAAGTACATGCAATCAAGTTCGGAAGATAATAGATTGCACGGAAGATAGGCAACCCACGCATCTTATACTTGATATCACTAAACAGGATTGTCAAAAGAAATGCCAGACCCAACTGCACGATAATGTTCACACCCCATATCTTAAGGGTATTCCCAAATGCCCGCCAGAAAAACTTATCCGTCAGTACTCTTTTGTAGTTATCCAATCCAAGCCAGACGGGATCGCCAAACCCCTTATAACTGGTAAAACTCAAATATAAGGTTCGGAGAACCGGATACACACTGAATATCAGAAAGACAACAACAAAAGGTAACACAAAAAGATAGGCTACATTGTTTCTGTTTCTTTGTTTGCTTTTCGTCATCACCTGATTCTTAGCCATTCTTATTACCTCCATCAAATTCTAACAAAAGGGCAGGCTATGCCTGCCCTCTTAGTCAGTTATTTTTTATTACTCTCTTTCGATTGTAAGTTCCGGATACGTAGCTTCCACTTCATCATAGAAGCCCGCGATTGCATCCTCTTTTGACTTCTCGTCTGTCTTGATTGCTGTAATAGCATTGCTCCAAGCATTTCCGATAGCTGTATCGTATCTTGTTACTACGGAGTAATCAAGACCTTCTGCCTGCTCTAACCAGAATGAGTACAAGTGCTGTCCGCCGTATACTTCATTTCCGTCATCTTTGTGTTTCTCTAATGCGGATAACAGGGAAACTGTGTCACCTTCGGATTTCTCAATCCACCAGTCAGCTGTCTCTTCGTTCAGTGTACAGAACTTCAGGAAATCCCATGCTGTATCTTTTCTCTCAGAGTTAGAAGAAATACCGATGTAAGTACCGCCGCTGAATCCGTATGTAGGTCCAGCACAAACGCCCCATTTACCGGATGTCTCGCCTACGTTGTCACGCATTGTAAGAACGCCCCATGCAGGAAGTCCATATGCGAAAATCTCTGTTGTAGCGCCGCCCTCTGTTGCGCTTGCGAACTCTGTTGCATCCCAAACGTTAACGTCTGAATCTGCTGTCAATACAGGAACAGGGCCGCTCATTGCCTGATACCAAGGCGTTGACCACTGTGCAGCGTATGCTGTCAGATCCTGCTTATACAGCTCAACGCAAAGGTCCATATACGCATATCTCTGCTCTGAAACAGTTAACTTGTTGTCAACAACCCATGCCGTGTTACCGGAGAAGAAGTTAAGCTCTCCATCGGAAGCAAAGATTCTGTAACCCTTATCCTTTAAAGTCTTAGCTGTCTCTAAGATTGTAGGATAATCTTTGAATAATTTGCCGATCTCTTCCGGATCCTCTGTTCCGAATACTTCCTGTGCGATATCTCTACGATAGTAGAAGCCTGCCGGTGTAATCTGATAGGAGATTGCTCTCTGAATGCCGTCTGCATCCTGACCAACTTCCCAAACGTAATCTACGATCTGGTCCGCATAATCCTGTGCATTGTAAGGCGCCTGATTCAGATCCTCAAAATATCCAGCATCAAAGAAGTCTTCCAACATCTGAGGCTCACCAACGATGATATCCGGCTCTGTCTGTCCGCCGTTCAAAGCTGTCTGCACTTTTGTAGGATAGTTTGCCGGCTCGATAACTACCGTCTCAACCTCGACATCATGACTCTCCATATATTTCTCTGCGAACTGCTCCAAGTCTGCTGCAAGTGTCCAGATAACCAATTTGCCGTCGCCGGTTGCATCAGCGCTATCGTCCGGAGTATTATTGTCGTCCGCCGCTTCAGTATTCGGTGTCTTGGTATCGTTGTTGTCCTTGTTTGCATCGTCAGTATTCTTATTATTGCCGCATGCTACGCATGATAAAAGCATTGTAGATACTAACAACGCAGAAACTACTTTCTTCAGTTTCATAAAAATATCCTCCTTTTTTTCAACTCTTTGTTTGTTGATAATTGACATTATAACTTCTTTGTATTTGCATGATAATGCTTCAAATTTTAAAAAGGTGTTATTTTTTTAGTTATAAGCAAAAATATACAAAAACAAGGGAACATTACCCCAAAAATCAGCTACTTATAACAAAAAGTTGCGATAGAATGCGCTTTTATCACTGTTTCTATCCCCTTTCCATCCTCTCTCAGCGTTACCGGCGCCTCCTGATCCGTCTTATTTAAAATTACAATTACACGTTCACCGTCCGGATTAAGAAAGCCTGTGACTTCAATTTTATCGGTGTAGCGTGTTGTCCCGATCCGCTTCGCACCCTGCTTTATATAACGGCTAAACTGCCCTATATAGTAATACGTCAGGCGTTTTTCATATGTATCGCTGTTTGTATCATACATAATTGGAGCAGCGCAGAAATTCCCCACATGATTCGGTCCGCCCTTTTCATCCAGAATCATATTCCAATCCAAAGAGGCATGTATTCCTGCATTCAGATTCCCCAAAATGTCATGTCCGTACATTTCAGCCTTCTGCACCTCGCCGGAATCCGCAAAGCGCGAATATTCCACACAGCCCTCCGTAAAAATGATTTCTTTGTCAGGATATTGCTTCCCGATAAGTTCAATTGCCTCAAAATGATCTCCCGTATACCAGTGGAGCGCCGCGCCCGCGACATATTTCATAGCCTTCTCACTCGAAGTCACTTCTTTAAAGCGCTGGTAAGCCTCCTCTTTGTTATGATCCCACACAAATATCTTCACATCCAGTCCCGCTTCTTCCAAGGCAGGCCCCAGATAATCCTCCACAAAAATCCGTTCCTCCTCAGAGGTATATACGCAGGAATCCCATGTCTGCACCGCCATCGGCTCATTTTGCACGGTCAGATACGCAATCTCAATTCCGGCCTCCCTGTACGCGCGGATAAACTTAACAAAATAAGCAGCCCAGCTCCCATAACACTCCCTCTTGAGACTTCCGCCGTTATTCATCTCGCCGTTTGTCTTCATAAATGCAGGCGGCGACCACGGAGACATCAAAAATCTTATCGGCGTCTTCGCCTCAGCCTGCGCCGCACGCACCATCGGTATAATCTCTTCAAAGTCATGGGAAATATCAAAGGTTTTTAATTCTTTGTCCCCATCCTCCACGTAAGAATAATTGCCCAGTCCAAAATCACAGCTGTTCATATGTACTCTTCCGAAATTATACTTCAGTCCGTCTTCCGAAAAGTAATCCCTGATCACCTGTTTTTTATTCGCCTCACCCATCGTCATATAATTATGGGCAGAGGCCTCGGTGAACGCTCCACCGAAGCCCGCAAACTGCTGATAACATACTTCAGGATATACATTGACCACATGCATACAGTCGTTTACGGCTTCCGCCTTCACCTCTGCACGCTTCCAGTATTCCTTTGCATTCTCATTCGTCGTAATTCTTGTAATCTGCTCCATTTTACCCCCTACTTTAATGAGATCTCAATTCTGCTGATCTTTCCGTCACGAATATCCTCCGCGATCTGTCCGCTCACCGCCTCGCTTGACGTATCCGCAGAGCTGCCGTTCTTATAGATAAAGTGCATACCGCTCACCGTATAGCCGCCCGGTATATAATCCTTCTTATCGGCCAACAGATATTCCACCTCAATTTCACCGAGCAGAGTCGTCGTCAACGCATCCTTTTCAATCAAATATTCCGGTATTGCCGGCTGCGGTGCAAAAACAAGCTCACCGTCCTTCTCCGCAAACAGATGACGTCCAAACATCATCAATTTCCAGATACTGATAAATTCAATTGTAGAACCGCTCAGACGCGCAACGAAACCTTTGCCGTGATAACGCTCATTCGGGTTCTTGCTGCTCGCAATAAAGGAAGAGTTTTCATAAATACTTCTTCCATATACCTTCGGATCCAAAAACGGAATCGCCGCCTTATGGAAATCCTCAAAAAATTCTTCATACAATCCGCTGCGAAGCAGTTCTAACAAATATTTATACTCCATATGCAGCCAGATTGACTCATTCTCAAGCCATCCCGGTGTAAATGCACGGGCACGCCCAAGCTCATAGGAAGCCTCTGCAAGAGACGCATTTACTTTGTACATCAAAAGCTTATTATCATAGAGATCGCTGTTTTTCACATTCTTATATAACTCCAGCTTCTTCTCCTTCGGATTATCTAATTTCAAATAGCGCACCGGTCCCTCCAGGAAATACGGAACCATAATCACCTCAAACCGAAGCGGCTTGATGCCCTCCTCGGTCTCCTCGTACTCCGGAACCTCATATGCAAAGTAAGTCGGACAAATACCCCCTCCAAGCCTGCATGCTTTTTCAATACCGCATTTTACGGTTGCCTGGAAGCTCTCAAGCATATCGACAAGCTCTTTTGTCGAGCGGCTTACCCTCTTACCGGAAACGCCCTCAAACGTCTTATCGCGATAGATTTCCTTTGCATCGTTGATACGGTTCCAGAAGGAAAGAACTTCCCCGTCGCCCTGCAGCGCTTCCTTTTCCAGGCGGTTAGCAAGATTCAGCTCATCCATCAAATCCGCAAGCTCCTCCAACACCTTTACCTCACCCGGATATTTTTTCATCGCGCGAATCGTATAATCCAGCATACGGCTAAGCTCATATGTCTCCGACATAGAGGAACCAAACATGCCCGGCAGTCCGTTTAACGCATCATACCAGCCCGGCTTGCCTCCTTCCATCTCAACACCCATGCCATATGCATCCAATGTCGCAAATTTAACGCTGCACATCAAAAGCAGCTTCTCCAACAGGCTTGATTTTAAGACTTCGCCCTTGCCGAAATCTACACGCACCAGTTTCTCCTCTGTATTTCTCTCACTCGACTTGTCAAGCGCATAGTACTGACGCAATCCGTTCGGCGTCTTTGCATAGCGCTTCTGACGGTGATTTACTTTTACCTGGCTTAAGAAATACGTATAATCCTCCTCATACAGCATCTCCTTCTCCTTCTCCGGGTTCACTTCCAGGTAATCTTCAATCAAATCCAGATTGTAGGTCCAGTGATCACACCAATATCCCTCACCGAAGTTACCGTTCACAAGACCGTCCGCAAAATCAATAATCTGGAAAAACAGAGATTCATTCCAGTCTCCCAACACTTCATCCAGTGTGCGGTACAGCGAGCCGGGGGTAAACGGCTTTGTCACAACTGCGATAAGCTTATCCGCCTTTTCTTTGTCCACGCCGGCAAATACCGCCGATGCCTTTTCTTTGTCCAGCTGATATGTCAGTTTTTCCACTCCAAGCGGATTATAGCCGTCAAGCTGAAGCAGGCTGTAAAACTCCTTAATATTCTCTCTGCCCACAAACGGAGCAAAAAACGTATCGCAACGCCTGTTCTGATTTACGTCACGGAAGTTTCCGTTACCCTGTGAATAGAATTCCGGCAGCATGGCAAAATAGTTGTAATCACGCTCCAAATCACCGTGTTTCCTGGAATATACATAAAAAATCTTATTATTTCCAAGCTGCATCGGATACCCGCCGCGCAGTACATTATCCATATACGTATACTTACAATAAACATCAAATTCCTTCGACGCCGTCTTTGTCTCAATTCCTCTGCACAGATCGTCAACCAGATCTACCGCTTCGTTCTTCTTCGCAGAAAAATACGCTTCGTTCAGTTCTTCTTCACAGAAATCTTTTAATATCTGCTTATTCTCCACCTGGCCGATCAACTCATAAATTGTAACGGATTCACCGGCAGAAAGCGTTTTCTTTGTGCCAAAGAAGCTGCACGGAAGCTGGTTCATAGTTATCTGCTTTTTCGCCATAACGCCGTCAAGCCCATCCTCCTTAAAGCCGACTGCCGTCTGCAAGGAGCTGTCATAAGCGAAAATAACCTCCGGATCCACAAGCGGAGCGAGAAGCTCGCCGTCGCCCAGTGTTGCAATCGCAAAATTGCCGCCCTCAACCTTACTGACATCCGCACTGTCCTTCATGCTGACACGAACACGATAATACGGTATCCGCTCTTCCACATCTTCCACCTGCATCCATGCCTTCGTCGTCTGCAGTGTGTTTTTCATTGCCTCCAATTCCACTCCATACGGAATCAGAGCAGGCATACCGTCCAGCACCTCCAGTTCAATTTGTTCCTGCGAGGTATTGGTCACGGTCACCTTACGCACAAGCGCGCCAAGCTTTTCGCCCGGCAGGGTAAAATATTCTACCTCCGTTTTCAAGCCTTCCTCCGCATTGTCCTCTTCGATTGCAAGGCCATTCATAGCGATTTCCATTTTATGGCTGACTGACTCATCCGAAAAACTCTCTAAATATTTTCCGTTTTTCCTAAGAAATGTACGGAATCCGGTGCGCTTCACATTCTGATATGCGGTATGCGCCGGATAAAACTCCATAATCGCATGATCCTTGTTGTCTACACCGAAGCTGACCACACACTGGCCGCGATTCACATAGTAGCACCAGATCGGAATTCCCCGAATACCGGAAATTCCAGGCAAAAAGCTTGCAAATGTCGATTCTTTTCCGTAGTTGCTCATCTCAAAATTGTCCGTCTTATTCATTTCATGCGCTCCTTTTATTAATTTAATATCACAGACAGAGTGTGTGTCACATCATCCTTCAATGCATCCACTCTCTGCTTGTCTACAACCGCCTTGCCTCCATTGATATCGGTAATCTCCTCTTCATCTAATGTGGCTTCAATAATCTGATATGTTCCGGCTTCTTTTTTCTGCGGATTCTCAATAATCACATGCAGATGCTTTCCTGCAAAATACAGTGTCAGCTCCGCCTTGCCATCCTCATCAAACTGCTCTGCCATCAGCTGCGGTCTTATACATAAATCCCCGGCCTCACCGCGTACGCCAAACACCTCCGTAATCACGGTCAGCATATACCAGCTCGCAGCTCCGGTCAGATAGTGGTACAAACCTCTTCCTGACGCATTAAAGTATTCCGGTATTCCCGGATAAATTCTGCTGACCTCGAAGTTCATAGCCGCTTTATATAAGGAAGAAAGAGCCTTATGTCCTTCTGCTGCAAAGCCGCGCTTATACAACGCATTAGCGTACATAACCGCCATATGCGAAAATACCGCGCCGTTCTCCTTCTCTCCATAGGCAAAGCCAAACATTCTACCCAAATCCGTCTTAACCTCACGGAAGTCTGTGTTCAGACGATAACCGCCAATGTTTCCAGAATAAAGATACTTGTCCGCGCTCTTTGCAATAGCCTTTATCTGTTCGTCCGTGGCCGTGCCTGCCATGATCGAAAAGACCTCGCCCGTCAGCATCATTCTCACCTGCTCGTCAATCTCGCCCTCCACCTGTCTTCCGTTATTGTCATAGTATCCGTTAAACCAGCCGTTACCCTCGCTGTCCGTCACCCACTCTGTCTTTCGAATATGCTCCATCATCCATTCGGATTTATTCCGCAGGCTCTTTGCCGCCTCCGAAACAGGAACCTTCACCGTCTTGCCGCTGACATTATGACGGCATGACTTCGCAAATTTATCAAGAAGTTCTTTTTTCGCCTCAATATCCTCATAAAGCGCCGCATCATCCTTGAGCAGAATCTGCATTTCCTCTGCAATTTCAATCTCTTTTTTGCCGGACATCTCGGAATACTTTTCCATATATTCCGCGATATCCCTCAAATTCCCCGCATACGCATTGGTAAAGGCAACGCTCTCACCGCGTTTGTCTGCCATATCAAGCGCATCATTCCAATCCGCGCCTCTCAAACGGATATGATTGTGCTCTCCAACCTCATAAAACGCACACAAATTCTGCAAAAGCAAATGCTCACAGACGGTTCCATAGTAAACCTTGCCGTCCGCAGCCTTCTGAATGCTTCCGTACGCGTCATCCCACTCTTCATCCGTCGCGCAGCCTCGTTCCACCTGCTTATCCTTAAAATATGCTATTTTTTCGTC
>CANOCV010000026.1 GCA_947564465.1 uncultured Roseburia sp.
CAGTAAAAATGAAGCTGTTGCTTCACGAATTTTCATTCGTTAAAGCGACAGCCCCCTTATACATTTCCCTATTTCTTTATTTTAAAGCGTTGTTTTATAAACATCTTTCTTCGACCTGAGCAGATTCATACCAAGCAACAGTACACAATAGACAAATATCCCAACCAATATAATGATCAAAAAATCTCTTGGCATAGCAAAAGTCTTTATCAGCAAACCTTTTGTGCAAATATGGGCCAAAATATACGAAATCGGTGCCAGCAATATCCGCTCTAACCATACTTTAACGTTTTCGTTTCTTCTAAATACAAACAGCAGAACGCTACATATAACTGCCGCAAAAATGGCCAGAATCAGATATTGTCCCAATACCAGCCGGGGCAGCGTCCTCATGCCGCCATTTGGATTTGGATTGGTTCCATAGATGAAAACGTCATCCTCACCGTTATTCTGCGAATAATAAACCGCAATCGGCTTATCCGCTGAAAACACGATACTTTGCTCGCCGCGTTTTATGAAATGTAAATCCCATGCCGTGTTCCATGCCTCTATATAACAAATCTCAATCCCGCCGGATGTCTCTGCATCGCCCTCTGTAAAGGTATAACCTGTGACGCTCTCGTCAAACGTCAGGATAACGGTTCCGTCTGTTCTCTCGGTTATATGAAATAATCCGTCCGAATAAGGAATATACTGCGGAGCGGTTAAAACGGAGACAACGGATAAAATAACGGAACATACCAATGCCGCTGTGAACAATATCGTCTGTACCTTCTTCATCCGCAGCTTCCTCTTTAATTTTTTTAAAGGCGCCACATCTGTATCTGCAATAAACTCTGCCGTTTTTTTTATCTCATTTAGTTTTTCACTACAACTTTCACACACGGCGAGATGTGATTCTACAAATGTCCTTGTATCTTCGCTTACCATATCTTCCGCATACAGGGGAAGTATGTCCCGGATAATATTACATTCATTTTTCATCGTGATTGCCCTCCATCTTGTCAATAATTTTACTTCGTGCCCGGTGATAAGTAACGCAGGCCCAATTGTCTGTTTTTCCGAAAATATCTCCTATCTCCCGAAACCCCAATTCCCCGAACACTCTCAGCGTAAAAACCTCTTTGTACGGCTCATTTAGGTCGTGTAATAGTCTATGAATCTGCATAACTTTACTTTTATCTATGATCCGTTCTTCAACCGTATCCGTACTTTGCAATTCATTGGCGCGTTCTGCCTCCTCCAGATTGGCCAGTGCAGGATGTTTCTTTAAATAAGTATAATAACAGTTTTTGGCAATCTGACAGAGCCAGACACGAATATCACACTCTCCCCGAAACTTCCCTACCGCGCGCAACGCCTTAAAAAATGTTTCACTCGTCACCTCTTCCGCAATACTCTCACTTTTTGATAAACTCCTGACATACAAAAAAACGTCGTGAAAATATGTTTTATATATTTGATCAAACTCTTCCATTTTTCACCTCCATTTATAAGACTCTGTTTTCTTTAAAATCTTACAAACTTTTTTGATTATATCATAAATTTGTATATATTATATTAACGGAACAACGAATCCGGCTCTGCCGGATTCTTCGCCTGCGGCGGGCCGCATATGCGGCATTTTTCCTCTCCGCCGCATGGCAATCCTGCCCGGAGGGCTTTTTATATCATAGGAAAGTCGTAGGTTTTAGCACTTCACAGTAACAAGGTCTTTCCTATGATATAAAAAAGACCGCCAAACAACAGGTATTGTCTGCTGTTTGGCGACCTCTCCTCTTAAAAATATATTAACTTAATTATTTTCCAGTTTCCAAGGACCCCACTGTCCCTGATCCTCCGGATTCGTTCCCTGCGTCCACCAGGATGCCGTATATACTTTTCCGTTATAAACAACCTTGTCTCCGCCTACATATACTGCCGAAGCGCTCCATGCTGCAATTCCTTCCGTACTTCCCTGATTATCTCCGGAACCGCTTTCATTTCCGCTTCCCGTGTTATCACCGGAGCCTCCTTCGTTTCCGTCTCCCGTGTTATCGCCGGAACCTCCTTCGTTTCCGCCTCCTGTGTTATCGCCGGAAGCAGTGCCAATCAATTTCCATGGACCCCATTGTCCCTGATTCTCCGGATTCGTTCCCTGTGTCCACCAGGACGCTTCATATACTTTTCCGTTATAGCTTACTCTCTCGCCGCCTGTGTATACCTTGGATGCGCTCCATGCAGGCGCGTCCGTCGCCGGTTGCTCAGTCTCATCCGGTTTCTCGGTCTCACTCGGCTGCTCTGTCTCGCTCGGTTTTTCCGTCTCACTCGGCTGCTCTGTCTCGCTCGGTTCTTCTGTCTCATTCGGTTTTTCCGTCTCACTCGGCTTTTCCGTCTCATCCGGCTGCTCTGTCTCGCCCGGCTTCTGACTGCCGCCAACTTCTACTTCCGGAAGCGTGTCCATTGCAGCATCCATTGCCTTTGCCCACGCATAATTATTCGTCGCATCCCAGTTAATCGACCATGTCATAACGCCACGGATTGCCGGATATGCTTTTGGCGCTTTAAAGCTGCCTGAAGATGTTCCGTATGCAAGCGCATCAACAGCCGTTTTCACTACGGACGGAGACACATAGCCGCTGCCTGCCGCCTGTGAAGTAGACGGAACGCCAAGCGCTACCTGATCCGGCCTTAATCCGGCCTCAATAATCAATGTAGATAAAGAGGTAAGGAAATCCGCATTTCCCGGATTTACAATAGAGCCGCCGTATCCGTTCATTCCGCCTGTGTTATAAAACTGCGGATAGCAAATTGTCAATATATCTTTAATTTCAAGCGCAAGTCTTAAGTAAGATGTTGTAATATCATTCGAAGAAAGTCTGTCTGCCTGAATATAATATGTTTCAGGCGCCATTGTAATGATAAAGTCTTCGCCGAAATGATCGTGTACCGTCCGCAATGCGCTTGCAATATAGTTCACGCCCGATACTGCGGAGCCCTCCAGATCAATATCCACTCCTTCAAATCCATACTCCTCAATGATGCGGATTAAACCTTCGGCAAATAAAGCCGCCGCCTTATCGCTGTTAATCTCAATTCTTCCCTCTGCACCGCCTACGGAGATAATGACATGCTGTCCTTTTTCCTTTAAATCTTTAATATCCTGTATAAATTCTGCCTTTGTATAACCGCCCAACGCTCTGCACAGATCGCCGTCCAGCTCAAATGTCACTTCACCCGGTGTCGCTGTATTTCCGGTAAATGCCACGCAGATCATATCGTAGTAAGCCGGAACATCGCTCAGTTTCAGGTTCGTGGAACCGTTGCAGAAATTATGCCAGTAGCCGGTCACCATATGCTGCGGCAGCTTTTCGTTTACATAGTAATTGTTTTCCGGCTTATCGCCTGTCTCACCGCCGTTTTCCGTCTCGGTATCCGTCTCACCGCCCGACGGCTTATTTCCGTCTACATGTACGAGATCCGCACGCTCCTTCCAGAGTGTCGGCGTGCCGTCCGGCAGCCATCCGCCATGTGAGGTGTGTGCATATGTACATTCATATACTTTTCCCTGATAGGAAACCAAATCTCCAAGCTGATACGCTACGCCCGATGCCCATGCCGGATAAGTTCCTGTCTGTGTGCCCGATGTAGACTCGCTCTCTGTCTCACTGTCCGTTCCCGGTGTCTGACTCTCCGTCTCACTGTCTGTTCCCGGTGTCTGGCTCTCCGTCTCGCTGTCCGTTCCCGGTGTCTGGCTCTCCGTCTCGCTGTCCGTTCCCGGTGTAACCTCGCTCTCCGTCTCACCGCTGCCGATATCACCGCTGACATCCGCTCCGTAAACAGCCTGCGCGCCAAACTCCTCCAAAGAAGTCAGAATACGCTGTGTCATGGTTATTCCTTCAATATCCGTAATGTTCGCATTACCGGAAACACGAACCGTAAATGTATGAGAAGTTCCAGGCTTCAACGCCTTCGCCGCATAAATGGATGCCAGGTCAATGACACCATATCCGTTCGCGTTCGTCACCGAACCGCTCTGTGAACCTGCACTAAAAGCAGCGCCGCTTTTTGTTTTGATATAGAGCTTCGGATACATAACTGTCTTTTTAAATAACTCGGCGTCCTTCAATGCCGTATTTGTCTCTACCGCCTTTTCGTTATTCGTAAGCGTAATTGTGTAAGTTGAACCTTCCGCCGTCACGGATACAGACGCTTTCGGACTTCCAACCCGAATTTCCTGTGCCGGAAGCTTCGCATCTCCATACAGAGATTCTTTCATCGTCTTTGTCACGGAGTTGGTGCTGTCTAAAGAAGCCATCCATGAAATCAGACCCCCAAGACCATTTTTCTTCACATATTCTCCCTTTGCCGCTACGGAACGTTCATTGTCACAGGTAAAGAAATATCCCGTCTCAGGACTGTAATAATATGCCGCCTGCGCCGTCTCGTCATAATACTCTTTCAGCTGATACTGTGATTTCAAAGTCTCAATGTCGCCGTACGCGAAAGTTCCGCTCGTCGTTCCGTCGGCCGCTTTTACGCTGTTTGGCTCTGCCGTCGCATACAATCCCGGATTTTCAGGGTCTAAGCCGTTGTTCTGTACGCCTGCCCATCCTCTCGTATAAGGAGCGACGCCGATTACGATTTTGGAATAATCAATCTTATTTCCATATGTCTTCTTCAAATACTGGATACATGCATCCACCGAAAACTGTCCGTCCTTCTGCGTCTCTTCATTGTATGCAGGATTCGTATATAACGCCGTCTGGTGACCGGTATAACCGTTCCATGCGCCGTTTAGGTCATATGTCATCATATTGGCAAAATCAACGATGTCCATCACTTTATCATACTCGATCTTAGACATCATCGCCGGTGAAGCCGACATAGCAACAGACAGCTCATAATACTTTCCGTTGCTCTCTCCCAATGAATCAAGCTCATCACGGATTGCCTGCATTAATAATGTAAAATTCTTTGTATCCGCTTCCGTTCCCGGGCATCCCTCGTCAATTGTTACGCCGTTGCCCGCCGGATCGCTAGCGCGCACCGCCGTCGGATACTCCCAGTCAATATCGACAAAATCATAACCAAGATAATCTACAAACTTCGAAATGTTTTTTGCAAAATTTTGCCTTTTCGCCGGATCGGCCGCAACTGCCGAAAAATCTCCCGATCTCGTCCATCCTCCCACAGATATACCGATCTTCATGTTCGGGTATTTGGAGCGCAGAATATTCATTGCGCCTAACACACCCGCATACGGCTCCCCATATGTAAGCCCGTTTTGCTCCGGTAAAATCGTCTGAAAATCTGCATGCTCGTCACATAAAACAAGATCTCCGTTTGCATCCATATCTAAAAATGCAAAATTCAGATGTGTAATCTGGCTTCCGTCAATCTTGCTCGGGTAAAAATACTTCTGTCCGGAATATATCGACCACTCTCCGTAATACATAACATTACGGTATTCCGGTGTTGTTTCAGCCGCTTTGACTTCTACAACCGAAGATGGCACCGCAAATCCGCCAAAAATACTTGTGGCCGTAAGTGCCAGTGATAATAAAATGCCTATTCCTCTTTTTTTCACAATATTTCCTTCCTTTCTCAGATACTTTCTCCCCAACACGCATACAATTTCCGTGTCTCTTCCTGTTTAGTATATATAAATCTGCCGCTCTTTCCCATGCATCGTGTTGTTTTTTTTTGACTAAATTTGCTCAAATCCAAAATTTTATTTAAAATACAATATTATTTTCCTGTTTTTCATTGATATATACTAAAAACGTGGCAAAATCCGAATATTTCACTCAGATTTTGCCACGCTTTTATTTTTGTCCCTTATGTCAGCATATCTCTTACTTTATTTTTATTTTGATCACTTTATTTTTATTTTGATCACTTTCTTCTTATTAGTTCCGTCCGTGGATCTTGCAGTAATCTTTACCGTCTTACCTTTTCCGGCTTTCTTTGTCTTTACCACGCCCTTTGACGTCACCGTTGCATACTTCGCATTACTGCTCTCCCATTTCAGCGTCTTGTTAATCTTTTTCGTCGTAGCCTTCGGAGTAACAGTCGCCTTAATCTTTACCTTTTTTCCTGCCTTTACTGCGGTTGAAGAAGCTTTCAGCGTTATTTTCTTCACGGCCTTTGGCATAAGCTTAATCTTATATTCCTGATTCCTGCCGCTTCCGTCATTCGCCGTCGCGACAATCGTCACCGTCTTATTCTTTCCGGCTTTCTTTGTCGTAACAAGACCTGTCTTTGCGTCAACCGTTGCATATTTCGCATTCTTATCGGCCTTAACGGACCAAGTTACGGAAGAATTTGTAGCATTTGCCGGTGTTACGGCCGCAGTCAGCCAAACCTTCTTGCCCGCTGCAATTTTTTTGGAAATTCCGCTGATTGTGATTCCCGTCACCTTTACATCCGGCGCCGTTATTTTTACCGCTTCCCACTGAGCTACCAGCGTAATATCGCTGTTTACAGGTGATGCGAAATTGTACGCCGCATTGCCAAGATGCCAGCCTTTAAATACAAATCCTGCCCTTGCAGGCGCTGCCGGCTGTACTGCGTTTTTCCCTTCTTCCACTGTCTGTGAAGCAACCGCACTGCCGCCGTTTGTGTTAAATGTCACAGTATATTTTTTAACTTCTTCTGTCTTTCCCGTCGTTACGTTAACCGTGCAGGCCGCCGTTGCTCCGCCGTCCGCCGCCGTCGCCGTGATGGTTGCCCTTCCCTCTTTCAAAGCAAGAACCTGGCCGTCCGAGGTTACGATTGCCACAGAGGAATCGGAGGACCTCCAGATAATATGCTTATATGTTGCACTCGAAGGCGCAATCGTGGCCGTAAGCGAAGCGTCCTGATTTACGCCAAGCTCCAGCTCTGCTTTATCTAATCCAAGACTCTCAACCGGAATACTTCCGGCATCTCTCTTTATCACTGTAACCGCCGCAGAAGCCGTCTTAGCCCCGTCGGCCGTTGTTACGGTTATCGTCGCATTTCCCGCTTTGACCGCAGTTACGATTCCCTCTTCGGATACCGTCGCAACATTCTCGTCGGATGATGTCCATGCCACGGCGCGATTACTTGCATTTGACGGCGTAATCACTACCCCGAGAGCGCTTGAAATGCCCTCCGGAAGTGTAAGCTCTGTCTCGCTCACCTTTACGCTCTCAACCGCTACCGGCGTTACCTTTACTGCACATACGGCCTGATAGCTTCCGTCCGCCGTTACCGCCGTAATTGTTGCTTCTCCCGCTTTCCTTGCGAGCACCGATCCCTCCGATGAGACAAATACTACATTCTCGTCGGAAGACTTCCAGAATACGTTTTTATTCGTCGCGTTTGACGGCGCGATCGTTGCCTGTAATGCGGCAGTTTCCTCTTCTTTTAACTCAAGCGTCGTAGAATTTAAGGTTACTCCCTCAACCGATACCGTCGCCGCATTCCTCTCCGTTATCGTAACCGTTATAGACGCAGCCTTTGCTCCGTCAGCCGAAACTGCGGTGATTACGGTTGTTCCCGGTTTTACCGCCGTTACAATTCCATCATCCGATACGGTTGCAACTGATGTATCGGAGGAACTCCATGTCACCCTCTGGTTTGTCGCATTTGACGGCTCAACCGTCACTTTAATCTGCTCGGACATTCCCTGCTCTAAAGAGAAATCCGCACGGTTTAAGGTCACTCCCGTAACGCTTACTGTCTCCTGCTTTTTCTCCGTGACCGTCACCTTACATACTGCTGTCTTGCCTCCGTCATTTGTCTTTACCGTAATCTGGGCGTCTCCCGCTTTTTTGGCCACTACAACGCCGCCTGAAACGGTTGCAACCGATGTATCGGAGGAACTCCATGTTACAGCCTTATTTGTCGCATCGCTCGGAGCAACTGTGGCTGTTAAAGTATCAAAGGAACCTTCCTCTAACGTTATCTGAGTCTTATCTAACGTTACGCCTGTCACCGCTTTATCCGTATCGCCTCCCGGATTATTTCCCGGATCGTCTCCCGGATCCGTGCTCCCGTTATCCACTACCGGAAGGGCGCTCATAGCCTCATCCATAGCTTTGGCCCATGCATAATTATTTGTCGCATCCCAGTTAATTGACCAGGTCATAACGCCGCGGAACGTCGGGTATGCCTTCGGAGCCGTAAAGCTTCCGGATGACGTTCCGTTAATCATTGCGTCTATTGCTTTCTTTATCACATCATTTGACACATATCCGCTGCCTGCCGCCTGCGAAGTAGACGGCACGCCGAATGCAACCTGATCCGGTCTCAAGCCGCCGGTCTCAATTACCAACGTCGATAACGCTGTTAAAAAGTCGGCATTGCCCGGACTTACGATTGCACCGCCATATCCGTCCATTCCGCCCGAATTGTAGAACTGCGGATAACAGATCGTCAAAATGTCCTTTATCTTAAGCGCCAGTCTCAAATATGCCGTTGTAATATCATTCGCGGAAAGTCTTCCGGCCTGAATATAATATGTCTCAGGCGCCATTGTGATAATAAAGTCTTTCCCAAAGTGATCATGAACCTTGCGAAGGGCATCGGCGATATAATCGGTACCCGATACCGCGGATCCCTCCAGATCAATATCTACGCCCTCAAAGCCATACTCTTCAATAATCTGAATCAATCCTTCTGCAAACTTCTCTCCCGCTGCGTCGCTGTTAATTTCAATTCTTCCCTCTGCGCCGCCCACAGAAATAATTACATGCTGATTCTTTGCCTTTAAATCTTTTATGTCCTGGATAAATTCTGCTTTTGTATATCCTCCCAATGCGTTGCATAAATCACCGTCCAGCTCGAATGTCACCTCGCCCGGCGTCATCGTATTCCCGGTAAATGCAACGCAGATCATGTCATAATATTCAGGCACGTCACTCAATTTCAGGTTCGCAGAACCATTTACGAAATTGTGCCAGTACCCTGTCACCATATGCTGCGGCAACGCGCCGTTCACATAGTAATTGTTTTCTTTATTATCGTCGTCATCCTTATTATCATCGTCTCCGTCTCCGGAAGGAATATTCACAAGATCCGTGCGCTCCTTCCAAAGCACTTCTCCGCCCTCATCCGGCGCCCAATTTTCAATTGAAGTATGAGGAATCACACACTCATATACCTTGTCCTTGTGGGATACCAGATCACCGGCGCTGTAATCTACACCGGCCTTCCAAGGATCATATGTCCCTGTTCCGGTGTTTCCGCCTGGCTTCTCGGTACTTCCCTCTCCCGGCTTTTCACTGCTTCCCTCGCTTGGCTTTTCACTGCTGATTTCGGTATCCTTCTCTGTATCATCTCCGCCCGGAATCGGAACGTCACTGCCTGCGCCCTCGCCAAATACGGTCTGCGCCCCGGACTCCTCAGCGCTCGGAACTAATTTCTGTGTTAATGTTATACTCTCAATATCATTAACGTCCGCATTCCCCGATACATTGACAGTAAACGTAAATGTTTTTCCCGGCTCCATCATCTTTGCATCATATACACCAGATAAGTCAATCACACCGTATCCGTCCTTATTCGTCACGGTACCGCTCTGCGAGCCTGTACTGAACGTCGCGCCGCTCTTTGTCTTTACATATAATGTCGGATACGTCACGGTCTCTTTTACAAGCTCCGCATATTTTAAAGCCGCATTAGACTCATTCGCCGTTTCGTTATTTTTGATCGTAATAGTGTATGTAGAACCGTCCGCTGTAACGGATACATTGACATTCGGATTCGTCACGGTAATTTCCTGTGCCGGAAGCTTCGCATCTCCAAAAAGAGACTCTTTCATTACCTTTGTAAGTGCATTTGTACTGTCAAGCGATGCCATCCAGGAAATCAAACCGCCAAGCCCCTGCTCTTTTACATAATTTCCCTTCGCCGCTACGGAGCGCTCATTGTCACAGGTAAAGAAATACCCTGTCTCCGGACTGTAATAATACGCGGCCTGAGCCGTTTCATCATAGTACTCTTTCAACTGATACTGCGAAATCAACGTGTCTATATCTCCGTACGCAAACGTTCCGCTTGTCGTGCCGTCCGCAGCCTTTACGCTGTTCGGCGTCGCAGTCGCATATAATCCCGGATTATTCGGATCCGGGCCGTCATTTTTCACCTCTGCCCAGCCTCTTGTGTACGGCGCCACACCGATTACAACCTTGGAATAATCTATTTTATCTCCATATGTATCCCTCAGATATTGTACACACGCATCGACAGAGAACTGCCCGTCCAGCTGCGTCTCTTTATTGTAAGCCGGATTCGTATACAATGCCGTCTGATGTCCCGTATACGCATTCCACGCGCCGTTTAAGTCGTATGTCATCATATTCGCAAAGTCTACAATATCAAGTACCTTGTCATACTCAATCTTTGACATCATTGCCGGCGATGCGGACATTGCCACCGACAATTCATAATATTTGCCGTTTGCTTTTCCGATCGCATCCAATTCATCGCGAAGCGCCTGCATCAGCAATGTAAAATTCTCCGTATCCGCTTCCGAACCCTTACATCCTTTATCGATCGTCACACCGTTTCCTTCCGGATCCGGATCACGGTCCGCCGTCGGATACTCCCAGTCAATATCTACAAAATCATATCCCAAATAATCTACAAATTTCGCAATGTTTTTCGCAAAATTCTGACGCGTCGTGGCAGACGCCGCCAGCTTCGGAAAATCTCCGGACCTTGTCCAGCCGCCGACAGACACGCCGATTTTCATGTTCGGATATTTGGAACGCAGAAGATTCAACGCACCGAACACACCGACATTCGGATTGCCCCAATCGGATCCCGCAAGCTCAGGCAATGAGGTGACCTGAAAATCCGCGTACTCATCGCACAGCACAAGATCGCCGTTTGCATCCACGTCCAAAAACGCGAAGTTCAAATGTGTAATCTGGCTTCCGTCAATTTTACTCGGATAGAAATTCTTCTGTCCGCCATATATGGACCACTCTCCATAATACATTACGTTACGGTATTTCGGTGTCTCTGCGGCTTTTACCTCCACAGATGAGGATTTCGCTGAAAATCCCCCGAAAATACTTGTAACTGTAAGCGCCAATGACATCAAAACGCTTAAACCCCTTTTTCTCACAATATACCCTTCCTTTCCTGTTGCTTTTCCCCACTATCACACTTTTACTAATTCAGTATACAAAAATAAATTTTTCTTTCCCATGTACTTTCTTGGCTTTTTTTGACTAAACTTGTGCTATAAAAAAACAGAAAACCCTGTTTTGCAAGATTCTCTGTTTTTATGATAAAAGTGTTTTCTTTTTTGTCCCCTATTCTGACACCGGAACCGTTGATGCAATAATCTGCATCTTCCCCTCTAAATCTATTTTTCCGCTTCCGCTCGGCAGAATCAGATGATCCCCCTTCTTTACCATTTTATCCTGGAGCAAGCCGCTTCCTTCCAGCACACTCATAATCAAAAACGGATACTTCTGCTCAAAATTCATCTTTCCTTCCAGATCTATTTTAAATACCTTATAATATTCGCAGGATATCAGCTCTGCAAGGATGTTTTTTGTCACATGCGACACGTCCTTTACACTGTCCTTTGCCGTTTTCGCCGGAACCGAGATCACATCTATACTCTGCGCAACATGAAGCTCTCTCGGTTTTCCTCCGCTTAACCGTCCGTAATCATAGACTCTGTATGTAATATCACTGTTCTGCTGTGTTTCCAGTATCGTAAGCCCGCCCTTAATCGCATGCACCGTTCCGGGATCTATCTGAATAAAGTCGCCCTGTTTTACCGGAATTTCACGGATCAGCTCTTCCCATTTTTCACCGGCAATCATCTCCTTCAGCTCCGCTTTGTTCGCCGCATTATGTCCAATGACAAGTGACGCGTTCTCCGGACAGTCCAGAACATACCAACACTCGGTTTTACCGAATGAACCGTTCTCATGCTCTGCTGCATAAGCATCATCCGGATGTACCTGAATACTCAAATCATCCTTTGCATCAATAATTTTCACCAGCAGAGGAAAACGGCATGTATCCACATTTCCAAATAACTCCGGCGCTTCTTTCCACAACTGTGAGAGCGTTTTCCCCGCATAGGCTCCTTCGCGAATCGTACAGTCACCGTTTTCGTGCGCCGCCACACCCCAGCACTCTCCGATATCGTCTCCCTCTACTTCATAGTCAAACTCTTCCCTAAGCTTCTTCCCGCCCCAGATATTGTGGGTAAATACAGGGTTTAAAAATAAAATATTCTTGTCCTTCATATTCACACTTAATTCCCTTCCGTTTGATTGTATGATTTTTCTGTACCAGTACGCAGAGTCCTTTACGGTCCTCCTCTGCGTTTGATAATCTACGTGTACAATTCCAAAACGCTCGTTATAACCCTTCTCCCATTCAAAATTGTCCAAAAATGTCCATAAGAAATATCCCCGCACATCTACACCGTCGTCACATGCTCTTTGCAGCTGCCCCAGATACGAATCCAAAAATGCAACCCTGCTTTGATCGTGTACTCTGCCGTCAGCAGATATGAGATCATGGCAGGACATCCCGTTTTCCGTGATAAAAATCGGCTTTTGATAGCGCTCATAGAGAAATCTGCATCCCCAGTAAAGACATTCCGGCGTTACCGGCCAGTTAGAAGCCGTTTTCGGCGATCCGGCCAAGCGTCCGACCGGCTCTGGTTCTCCGTTTTCACCGGCGCGCACCATATAGCCGTTGTAAATGTTTTGTCCCATGTAATCGATCGACTGCGATATCAAATCCATGTCCTCCTGAATCATCTCCGGCAGATACTCTTTATATTTCTCAAGTCCCTCCCTGGGATAGCGTCCCAAAAACACAGGATCGGAAAACCAGGATACATTCCATGTCCAATTGTCAAGCGGATTATAAAAACCAAAAAAAGCCTTTCTTGCCGCCTCAATATCTTCCGGCCGCTCACTCGCCGGATATGCAACCCCGCAAGTCGGCGCATAACCGATCTTAAGCGGCCGATGTGCATATTTCCGCAGGTTCATAACCGCCTGTCCATGCGCGCGCAATGCATTGTGCGCAATTTGAAACACATCTTTAACCGGCAGCTTTAAACCGGGTGCATGCTCCCCCCGCAAATACCCGATTCCCACAAAGCATTGCGGCTCGTTTAAGGTAAATATATTTTCACAAAGGTCTCCAAAACACTCCGCTACAATCCTGGCATAGTATCCAAACCACCCCACTACCTCTTCATTCAACCAGCCTCCCCTATCCTGCAATGCCTGCGGAAGCTCCCAGTGATACAGCGTCAAATACGGCTTTATACCGTTTTTGTGCATTTCCTTTAACATATCGCGGTACATTTTAACTGCCTTTTCATTAACCTCACCCGTTCCACTCGGTATCAATCTTGACCAGCTTACAGAAAAACGATAAGCCTTTATCCCCAGCAGCCTCATCAGGGCAAAATCCTCTTTATACCGATGTATGTGATCGCAGCTTACCTTCGCGTTATGGTTCCCATACACCTGCCCGTTCTCTGCAAACGTATCCCAGATACATTTGCCCATCCCATCATCCTTTGCCCTTCCTTCTATCTGGTACGCACTGCTGGCAACGCCCCACACAAAATCATCCTGAAACATAAAGCCTCCTTAACATTCTTTTTTTGCACAACAAACGCCGACAATCTTAGACGGTAAAACGCCGCATTGCCTCATTCAGCTGCCGCACCTCCCGGCTTAATTTTTCCGCCTCCCCTGCAAGCTCCATAGCTTCCTCCATCTGACCGGCAACCGTCGCCGTAACCTCTTCCGCCGATGCCGACGCCTGCTCCGACACAGCCGCAATGCTTTGAATAGAATCCAAAACCTCGTCCTTATCCGACATCATCTCCGTCATGCGGTCCGTAATCTTGTGCAGCTCCTCTACCATAGCCTCTACGTTTTCTGTAATTCCCGAAAAGACCTCCACTGTCCCGTTCAGCGATTCCGTCTGTTCCTGAAGATATTTCTCCGTCAGCTTCGCGCAGGCGCTTGTCTTTTCCGTTGTCTTTTGTATATTTCCGATAATGCCTTGAATCCGTTTTCCCGCTTCCGAAGACTGATCCGCAAGGCTTCTGATCTCACTTGCCACAACCGCAAAGCCCTTCCCTACCTCACCGGCCTTTGCCGCCTCTATCGAAGCATTTAACGACAGTAGATTAGTCTGTTCCGCAATCTCTTGTATGCTTTCCATAATGCTTCCGATACTTCTGGTACACGTCTCCACCTCCGCAATGTCACCCACAAGCAGCTTTGTCATGGAGGACGCAGCGTTTGTCTTTTCATTCAGCTCCGCAACCTTTTTTCTGCCGTTTCCGACTTCCCGAATGGCAAATTCCGAATTTGTCTTGATTTTTAATGTGTATTCATAGACGCTGTTTAAGTTATCCGAGAACACGGTCATCTGGCCGCGGCTGTGCTCTGCATCCTGGGCCTGCCGCAGTACGCCCTGGGCCACCTCTTCCATTGCCGTACTGATGTCCCGCATGGACTCCGCCATGATTCCCGCCGTTTCCGACACATTTTCCGAGGACACATCCACTTCGCCGCCAAACTGCTGCATCTTTTTTAAAATTTCCCGAACGCCCGAAAGCATCTCTGTCATTCCGTCAGACAGTACCCCAAATTCATCCCTCCGCTTCGACGAAAACTCTGTCGTAAAGTCGCCGCCCGAAGTCTTCTTAAGCGTTCTCGTCAGCGTAGAGACCTCTCGCCCAATGCTTCCCGCAATCAAGCTTCCGATTAGCAGGGCAATTACGCCTGCCAGAATTACAATCATGACCGTAATATTCCGAATAGATGACGCCGCCGAAAGAATCGTTGCTCTCGGTATCAAAGAGCACACAAACATCCCGGTCTTTCCCACCGGCGCATAAGAAAACAGATACGCCTTATCCGCAAAATTTACATACTGCCTTCCGGCTTCCTCCCCCTCCATGGCATCCAAAAGATAATCACTTCCGGTAAACACCGCGGAATCCGAAATTTCCTGCAAAACATCCTCCTGTGCATACAAAACCTCTCTTCCGTCGCCCGTCACCAACGCCGCAATCGCGCCCTCGCCGCCCTCTATGGCAGAGAGCATTTCCTGTATTGTCCCGCCGTTCATATCAAAACAAACGTAGCCCTCACCCTTTGCAAAGCATCTTGTATACGCAATTGCATAACTGTCCGCCTTTAAAGCCAGCTCCTTATCCAAAAAATCATGATATCCGCTCCAAATTCCTTTGCCTTTTGCTATTCCGGCTTCCTCTGTTTCTGAAAACCTCTGATATGCGTCCTCGCCGATTCGCCCCGCACCGGAGGTCATATTGCTCCCCGTTTCCGAAAACACATAATACGCATTAATATAGGTATAAATACCTTTTGCCGCCTGCAAAAGCACTCCCACATCCCTCGAACGGCTCATCGCCTCCGAATCCTTTTTCCCGGCATATTTTGTGTAATACGTCACAAAATCATCATGTGCGACAATTTCTGTCGCCTTATCCTCAATATTTGCGCAAAGCAGTTCACAGTACTCGCTCACCGTGCACAGGCTCCCGTCAATGGATCTTTCATACTGCTCCGCAATGTCCTTTGCCGCTTTCTTATAAGAAATCACGCCTAAAAGTACAATCAATATAACCGGAACCAAAAAAGCCCCTATTAGCGTATAAGCAATTTTCCCCGTTCGTCTTTTTATTTTCCTTCTCTTCATAGGACCGCCCCCGTCTGATGCGTGTCATTTTGTTCCAATCACAGAAACAAGATAAAACGGAACTACATCGTCCTCATGCGTCTCTGCCAATGTAATTTCCAGCTTGTGTCTGCCTCTTCTCATATGCTCACCCAAGGTTTCCACCTCCAGCTTATCTCCCCATGTCTCTTCAAAATTGGCGTCAAGCCAAACTCCATGCTCTTCATCCCCGTCTACCACCGCCCTGGCAATCGGCGCCGGCTTCGACGCAGACCTTCGATATGCGACGGCAATCCCGGTACCTTCGATTATGAAAGATATTGAGTCTCCTTTCTTCCGGGCTATCCACCCGTTTTTAAAACAGTCTGTCACATCTCTTTGCACACTCTTATCCTCAGTAAACCCGCGGCACTTTGCCGTATAATTCTTATTCTGATAACGCACGCTGTTCTCATATCCGTTCTTTGTAAGAGGCTCGGGCAGCTTTGCCTCCGGCAGCTCCGTAATATCCACTTCCTTGTAAATTTCTTCCAAAAAATATGTAATCACGGATGCCACAAGACGATGACCTACATCATTCGGGTGCAAATCATCTTCCGTGATTTCCCGATTGTTGATATAGCCGTTGAGAAGCTCCGGATAAATACTGCTCTGCATACTGATGCACGGCAGATCATAATGCCGCCCCACCTTGCTGTGCTGAATCTGCGCATTTGCACCCGTGTCATAGTAAACGTTGTGTACAAGAAGTACCGCCGGCTTTGTTCTGAAGTTATAGACTTTTCTCACAAGCCCCTCATAGGTTTCAAGGAAATGCTCTGTGCTCTTATCATTCACGGAAAATTCTATAACCACAAAATCCGGCTCTTTCTTAAGCAGATCCTCCTCCACCCGCGCCACGCCGAACTGTGATGTCGTCCCTCCGATGCCTGCATTGACATAGACTAACTCCGCCAAAGGAAAGGTCCCGCACCACCACTCAAAAACCCGATACGCATAGCACTTCTTTGCCGCGCTGCTGTTCGCCCCCTGCGTAATGGAGCCTCCGATAAATCCGATTACAATCCGCTCCCCCGCACGTGCACGCTTCATCAGCGCTTTTATCCTTCCAAGGTTCCCCCTGTTTGTAATTCCCCGCGCTTTTTCTATTTGATATTCCATTTTTTTGCTCCTTATTTAAAATTTCTTGTGCTATAAAAAGCAATGGAGCCTGCAAATGCAGGCTCGCGCTTAAGATATAAGGTGAAATAGTCCCGGGAGATTTCAATAACATATAATAGGGGTATCATAAAAGGAAAGGTTCTCCCGGGAAAATGAAAAGAAACCAGTTTTAACGTCTGCCAACTTCCATATCCGTCTCGGTAACTACACTGTTTGTTTTTATGTAATCTATAATTTCATCCAGCTTTGTAAACGCCAGACCAACGTAGCTGTCGGCTGCTCCGTAATAAATCGCAATTTTTCCCGATTCACTGTCACAGATTGCCGCACACGGGAAACAGACATTCGGCACAAATCCACGCTCCTCGTACCATGTTTCCGGTGTCAGCAGGAAATTGCCGCATCTGTATTTTACAATCGACGGATTGTCGATATCTAAGATTGCGCCGCCAATGGAATACACATATCCGTTACATGTCCCGCTTACACCATGGTAGAACAAAAGCCAGCCCTCTGATGTCTCAATCGGCGCCGCACCGCCGCCAATCTTTACGGATTCCCACCACTCACTGCTTTTTCCCATTACATGTCTGTGTCTGCCCCAATAAACCATATCCGGACTCTCACTGATAAAGATATCTCCAAACGGCGTATGTCCGCTGTCGGACGGCCGGGACAACAGCATGTAGCTGCCGTTTACCTTTCTCGGGAACAGCACCGCATTGCGGTTAAACGGAAGAAACGGGTTTTCCAGCCTTGTAAATGTTTTAAAATCCGTTGTCTTCGCCATTCCGATCGCCGCCCCGTAAAAATCCTGACACCAGATAATATAGTAAGTGTCATCCACCTTCACCAGCCGCGGATCGTACGCGTATACCGGCATAAAAGGCTTTCCGTCTTCATCCGTAAACGGAATCTTCTCTTTCTCAAAATCCCAGTGAATAGCATCCTTGCTTCTTCCCATATAAATATACGGAATGCCGTTTGTCTGCTCGCCGCGGAACACTCCTATAAACTCATCGCCATACGGCACAACCGCACTGTTAAAAATTCGTGCCACACCGTCTATCGGATTGCGGTCAATCACCGGATTTTCCGTGTATCTCCAAACCGGCGCTCCCTTTAGTCCTTCCGGCTTTTCCTGCCACGGAACATTCGGTACCGCCGGACCTATGATTTTTACATCGCCCATCACAAATCTCCTCCTTTCTTTAACAATTCCAAATTTCTTTCTATCAATTTGCAGCGCTGTGCCACACACTCTACACTTCTTCCCGGATCTCTTGGTGTTTTAAACACATAATCCGCAAGCTTATCGATTGTCGTCACCGCCACATGAACTCTCGTATCGCTGGAGGCGTAATAAATAAACACCTCCTGCCTCTCGTTCACAATCGCACCGTTTGTAAACACTACGTTGGATACGTCGCCGACCCTTTCGCTGCCTCTCGGCCCGATCAAAAGTCCCGACGGCTCTGCAATTACTTTGGAAGGATCGTTTAAATCCGTCGCAAAGGCATAAATTACATAGCGCAGTCCCGCCGCCGTATTTCGCACGCCATGGGCAATATGTATCCAGCCCAGTTCTGTCTTAATCGGCGTCGCTCCGGCTCCGTTCTTCGCTTCCGTAATTGTATGGTATTTGCGGAGACTGGTCATTTTCTCCTCATCTATCACTGCATGCGTAATATCCTCACACAGTCCGAATCCGATACCTCCTCCGCTTCCTGTTTCGATAAAATCATCCATCGGTCTTGTATAAAACGCATACTTTCCGTCTACAAACTCGGGGTGAAGCACAACATTCCTCTGCTGCGGTGAATTTTTGGTGACAAGATTGTCAAGCCGTTCCCAATTCTTCAAGTCCCTGGTGCGGACAATTCCCGCCGCCGCAACCGCTGCGGAAAGATCATTGACAGAGGTGTCCTTGCTCTCCGAACAGAAAACCCCGTATATATATCCGTCCTCGTGCTGTGTCAAGCGCATATCATAAACATTCGTCTCATTCGGACAGACATCCTCAAGCAAAATCGGATAATCCCAAAAACGAAAGCCATCCACGCCGTTGTCACTTTCCGCCACGCCAAAGAACGATTTTCTGTCGTTTCCCTCAATTCTTGCTACGAGATAATATTTTCCGTTCAGGTAAATCGCACCGGAATTCATCACCGCGTTTATTCCCAACCGTTCCATGAAATACGGATTCGCCTCCGGGTCAAGATCATATCTCCATGTCAGCGGAATATGTTCCCTTGTCAAAACCGGATATTCATAACGGTCATAGATTCCGTTATAAAAATCTGATTTTATATTTTTTCTTGCAAGCAGATTTTCCTGTTTTTCTAACTCCACATAATATTTTTCCTGCAACATAGGTTCTCCTCACATCATCTTTTACTTTTCCAGACGCCTGATTACTTCAAGGCACATTCTTCCGTTGTGGTACGGACATTTCCACTGCTCCACAATCGGTCTTCCCTCAAACGGCCTTCCGTCTTTATCCACTTCCCAAAACCATTCGGAGCCGCTTCTTGCATCAATCAAATATTCCTGAATAAACTGCCATATGCTTTCCGCCGCCTCTAAATATTCTTTTTTTGATGTATCCTTCTCATAAGCATTTACAAAACCCACGATTGCCTCAGCCTGCACCCACCAGACACGGCGCTCGTTGACTACGCCCTTTTCGCACTCATTTGCAAGCGAACGGCCGTCAAACGCCGCCTTGTACACCTGGGCAGTCAGATCTTTGGTAATCTCTGTCATCCTCTGCTCATATGTCTTGTCGCCGAGAACCTTTGTGCCGCGGTCTATCAGCCATGCCGCTTCGATATCGTGACCATAGGAACACAGATCAATCAGGCTTTTGTAATTCTTGTCAAAGAATACCTCCTGGCGATGCAATGCGGGGTTATACACCTTCCCGGCAATCACATCCAGTATCCACATCAGCCTTTGCTTCACGTCCTCTCCGCCGGCTACCCTGTACAATTCCGTATACGCCTCAAATACATGTAAAAGCGTATTCATCGTTTTATCCGCCAGCACTCCGTTTTCCGAAAGCTTCTCATTAGACTCGGGCTCAAACTTCCTCGTAAACGCCTCCAGATATCCCTGCCCGTCGCGGCACTTTGCTTCAATCAGCTCAAACAAACTCCTCGCCATTGCAAGCGCCTCTTCATTTCCCGAAGCTTTATAATAGGAAGAAAGTGCATAAATTGCGAATGCCTGATTGTATGTATGTTTTGTCGTATCCTCCGGCGTCCCGTCATACTTTAAGGACCAATAGATGCCGCCGTATTCCTTATCCCGGCAAAACTCCTTCAAAAACTTGAATCCATGCTCCGCCTCCTTAAGCAGGCTTTCATCGCGAAGAAGCATATAGGCATTTGAAAAAAACCAGGTGATTCTGCTGTTTAAAATACATCCCTTTACGGCCTTCTTATCAAGCTTCAAATCGTAATCCAGCCAGCCGTAGTAACCGCCGTTTTCTTCATCCCTTAAATTTTTCCAAAACGGAATAATTCCCGTAAGTAAATGCTTTTTTATCTCATCTACCATCATCGCTCTTACTCCTAACTTATCCCTTGACAGCGCCTGCCGTGATACCGCTGTAAATCTGATTCTGACAGAGAATAAATACAATCAATGCCGGCAGAACAGATATAATTACGCCCGCACAGATCAGGTTATACTGACTTCCAAGCGGTCCCGTAAAGGTATACAGCGAGGTTGCAACTACGCCTAAGGTTCTTTTATCCTGCAAATACAGGTTCGAACAGTAGTATTCGTTGTATACGGCTACGCCCTTTAATACCATACAGGTTACAATTGCAGGCTTTAACAGCGGAAGCATGATTTTCCAGTAAATCTTAAAATAGGAAGCCCCGTCAATAATGGCCGACTCATCCAATGACACCGGAATATTCTCCATATACTGTATGAAAATATAAATGGATATAACGTCGGTTCCCATGCTCATAATAATGTAGCCATACAAGTGGTTGATAAATCCAAGCCCCTGCATAATCTGATATACGCTGACCTGCATTGCAATACCCGGAAGCAGCGTCGCAAACAAGAACAGGTTACGGATCAGCCCGTTCCCCGGAAACCGGAAACGATTCAACACATATGCCAGCTGCGTACCGATGACAATTGCCCCGAACAATACACAGACAAGAATAATTCCCGAATTAATAAACGCTCTTCCCATATTTGCCTTTGTGAACGCTTCGGTAAAGTTTGAAAAGTTCAGCCAGCTTTCCGGCATCGTCATAACATTTGTGCTCATATACTCTTCATCAGTCTTAAACGCTGTAATTACGCAGGACACGATTGGAAGCACAGCCACAATCCCGAAAAATACCAGAGAAAAATATTTTATAAATGTCCTTATGATAACTCCGGCACTGTAATGCCTTGTTACTTTTTTTGACTGCTGCGCCATATTACACCGCTCCTTTCCGTACCGTCAGACTGCCCTGCTTCGCCAGTTCTTTCTTACGCTGCTTCTCCAGCTTTTTCCGGCGCTTCTTCGCATCATATGTCTCATCATCGGAATCCGAATTGCGGAAGATATATTTAAAGAAGAGTTTTTGTAAGATTGTCGCCGCAAAAATAATTACAAGAAGCACAACTGCCATCGCGGACGCCAATCCGACCTTTTGGCTTGTATGCGCTATTTCATTCATAACTACGAAATATGTTCCCGTTCCGTTCTTTCCGCTTGTAATAACAAATGGCGGATCGAACGCGCTGAGAGAACCGGTAATTGACAAAATCACATTCAATGTCACGATTGTCTTTATACTCGGCAGGATGATGTGCATAAACTGTTGAAATTTATTCGCGCCATCCAGCTCGGCCGCTTCGTACATCTCTGCATCCACAGACATGATTGCCCCGATGAAAAGCACCATATTCTGACCGAAATACCTCCATACAGAGGAAGCCACCAGCGACCAGTTATTGATACTCTGATCCTTCAGCCAATACGGAAGATTGTCTAATTGAAACCCGCACCACTGCAGTACGGTATCAAACACAAATCCTCTGGTATAGAAAAACTTGAATATAAATCCGATTGCAATTCCGCTAATCAGATACGGAAAAAACATCAGACCTTTAAACAGGTTGCCGCCCTTTGTTTTAAAGCTCAGCATGGTTGCCAGATACAGGGCAATCACAAGCTGCAAAATAGATCCGACCATATAATAAAGACTTAGCTTTATCGCACCAAAGCAGTCATCTCTTGAAAATACTGCTTTATAATTTTCCCAGCCGACAAACACACGCTTATCCACCGGTGTAGAATACTTCATTTTATAGAAGCTGAATTTTACCATTTCTCCAAATGGCAGATATGTAAATACAAACAATAACAGCAATGGTATGAACATAAATGCAAGTATGATGATTGTCTGCTGTCCTTTTCTGCTTTTGAGCCATTCACGAAAATTGAAGGGCCTTTTCTTTTTTACTGTTGCTGCAGTCATGGGGCGCACCTCCTTGCCCTGTTTTTAACTCGGGCCGGTATTACGCCGGCCCGGAAAAAGGATTCTATTTTTATTTTTATCTCAACTACTCTGTTGCCGCTTCACTCTCGGAACCGCCAGTAACCTCTACACCCTCGGACTCCTATGCGTCTGTCCAAAGCTGATTCCACTCATTCATAATGTCGTCAAAGCTCTTTGCGCCGGTTGATGCATTTTCTACAATGCTCATAACCTTATCATCTCCGCCCTGATTTACCATTAATTCTGAATTTGTATTTAATGCGTTTAACGTATCCTCTTCACCTGCAACTGCCGGATCGTCAACTACAAACTCGACATCTGCAAATGCTCCGTAGAAATCAGGCATTGCCGTATCTGATGCCGCGATCGGAAGTCCTCCCTCGTTGTACGACATACCGGATTTCTCTGTCATGTATTTTACGAACAATAAGGACGCCTGTTTCTGTGTATCGTCTGTATCTGTACAGATACCGAAGCAGTAATCCGGTCCTGCGGAAGAGTACTGCTTACCGTTTACGGTTATCGGGAACGGCATATATGCAATATCATCTGCGTTCTCGCCTGCTGCCTGCATCTGAGGAACCGCCCAGGAACCAAGTACCATACATGCAATCTGTCCGTTGTTGATCATACCCTTTGAGCCTTCCCAGTCAGTTGTCGAATAATCTTCTTCTGTCAGCCCATTAGATACCGCATCATATAAAACCTTATATACGTTGTAAGCATGTGTTCCGTCTCCAGGATCCGAGAACGGATTTGATGTGTGAAGCAGCTTCTGATTCATATATGTACTGTCACCCGTAGCAGATCCGCCAATTGCAGCATCCCACTGACCGCCCATCGTCCATTTTGCCGCGTAGTTCGTGTAAAGCGGTATGATATCGCTGTTATAATCTTTGATTTTCTGTAATACCTCAAGGAACGCATCCGGTGTTTTCGGAAGCTCCGTAATGCCTGCCGCCTCAAACACTGCCTTGTTATATACGATGCCTCCGTTTGCTCCTGCCATATAAGGAATCCCGTATACCTGATTCTCATAAATCTGGTTGTTCAGGTAGTTAACCTGCGTTTTCATGGAATCAAGGTCACCGTACGACATGAAATATGTAGACAAATCCGCCTTATCTACCTCCGGGATCATCATGATATCTCCCCAGTCACCGCCCTGCAGACGAAGAAGCGTCTCATTTGCGTAATCTGTAATCCCCTCTACATCAACGGTAATGTTAGGATACAGCTCGTTAAACCCATCAATATACTCCTGATATGGATGCTCTGCATCGCTCTCCAAAAGATCCGTTCTGTTTGTAAGAACTTTAATTGTTGCCGTTATATCTGTCCCTGTCTCGCCAAGCACGATATCCGTGTATCCGACCAACCCGTCTGTGCCGCCCGACTCGTCGCTTTCCGGTGTCTTTGCCTCCGTACCTGTTTTGTCATCCTCTGTCTTGTTGTCCGGCTTCTTTGCGTCGTTTCCGTTGCTGCCGCACCCTACAACGCCAAGCGTCATGACAGCTGCCATTGAAAGTGCCAAAAACTTCTTTAACTTCATAATATATTCCTCCTTGGATTTTTTGTTACCTCTTTGTAACTTAATTTAATTATACATATTTTATTTAATTAATCATCTACTATTATTGTTTTTAATCACTCATTATTGCATTTCCTGTCAACTTCCACATATTATACAATTTTACAATTACATTTTTGTGCACTTATTATATCTATATTTTTCATTTTAAACTAAATTATTTCCATTTTGATTTATTTTAGTCATGTTTTTCCCTTTACATTCTTTTATCAAGCAATTATAATATAAATAATTCAACATTATTTTACGAATTTGCAGAAAGGATATGATTATGGATATACGACAGAATCTTTTTCACTCCGCCGTACACTTAGACAAAGAATTTATTTCTCTTCTTGCCGGAGGACTTGTCAGAACACCTTCACCTTCGTTCTACGATGTCCTGGAATCCTCCTGCTATATGCTCTTATATACACATTCCGGAAACGGCAGTCTTGCCTCAATGGGAAAAACAATTTCCCTTTCGGAAAACACCCTGCTCTTTTGGGACTGCGAGAAGCCCTTCAAACTAAATGCTTCCTCTCCTATATGGGGATTCCATATACTTTTCCTTGAAGGAAACACCGTTTCTTCCTATTATAAATACTTCCAATCACACGGCCCGCTCTATCATATCGCGCCTTCCTCCGATATCCCGTCTTACTTACAGCGACTGGATTCATTGGCGGTCATTGATACTACCTCAAAAGCGCTGACAGCCTCGAAGTGGCTCACAGATATCCTGACGGAAATCTGTGTTGTCACAATGAGTTCAGATACGCACGAGGCGCATATACCAGCCTATATTATGGAAATGAAACAATTATTGGATAATTCTTACGAGATGAACTTCTCGCTTACAGACTTTGAAAAAAGATTCGGCATCAGCAAGTATCGGCTCTGCCGTGAATTTTCACATCATTATCAACAGCCTCCGATACAATATTTAAATGCCAGACGAATTGACGCAGCAAAAGACCTGCTGCTTACTACCGATATGCCCGTTCATGAAGTCGGTTCTGCCGTAGGCATTGACAACACCAACCACTTTATCAGCTTATTTAAAAAAAATACCGGAACCACCCCGTTTGCATTCAAACAGGGGGCTCCGGCCTCTATACGCTCCTTACACTTTTCCTACAAACCAGACTGCCGTCCACAATAAAGACACCCGGCTTATAATGTGGATTCTCAATCTTTTTTATGATATTATGAACAACTCTCCGCGCCATCTCCCTCATATCTACCTCATAAGTTGTGATTTCCACATCACATAAGCCCGGATACAGATAATTGTCAAACCCTACTACGGAAATATCATCCGGTACCTTATATCCCTTGCGCTCAAGTTTTCTTATCAGATAGCTCGCCGTCAAATCACTGTTGCAGACAAACGCTGTCGGCATATCTTCCGGCAGGTTTATCAGATTGTCCTCATCAATCATTCCGCTCCCCAGATGGCGGTCAGGGATAATATAATCCTCTCTGTATTCAATGCCGTGCTCCAGCAAAGATTTACGGTAACCGAAATAGCGGTCTGTAATGCTCTTTGTTGAGAGAAGCGTGCCTACATACGCAATCTTGCGATGTCCCATCTGGTACAGATAATTTGTCAGTACATATGCACCGTAAAATCCGTTCGATATCACGGCATCGCACCCCTGCTCCTCATCATAAAAATCAAGATACAAAACGGGCGTCTTTCCAAATTGGTTTAACCCTCTCAGATATCCCTTAGACATCCCTCCGATAATAACCACTGCGTCCGCCTTTTTTTCCAGCATCAGCTTGGGAAGATTCCCCTCCTCCTCGTCTGTGGAACTGACTACCTCCAACAGTGTAAAACAATTTTTAGAGACCGCCTTTGTTGTCACCTCCTGATACATTTGCCAATAGAAGGAATCATATTTATCAAGATAATGCTCCGGTATCAGTACCCCTATATTATAGCTCTTATGTGTCTGCTGCTTCTTCGTAGCGGAGGGCTGTTTGTATCCCATCTCATCCGCGAGCGCCTTTATTCGTTCTCTTAACTCTTCACTTACGCCTTTTTGATCTGATAATGCCTTGGAAACCGTTACGGTGCTCACTCCTACGCGCACTGCAATGTCCGACAGCTTCACTGCTTTCGCCATTCCTGTATCCTCGCCCTTCTTAATGTTTTGCTTTTCTTTCAGGTACTTGATTATCTGTACTTAACTTAATTTTAACCTAATTTATTTTATATTTTTATCGTTTTTTTTGTCAAGTTTTTTATCCTTTATCACAGATTCTTGCGCATTTAAGTAAAATATTTCCCCTTTAAAATCTCCCTTCCTACTTTCGATAAGGATGCCTCCGCTCATAAGAACGTCGCCGCCATACACCCTGTCTTTTCCGTTAATCCGATAATTGTACTCCGGTTTTAGTCCTTTTAAGCATATTCTCCTGCTGCGCCGGTTAGGCTCTCCAAGTACCTGTATGTATGTCATAAGCGCCTCTCTTTTATCCTTGGAAACTACCATATAGCAGTCATATTCATGGTTGGCAGAGTAGGACGCAATACGGTAATAATCTCCACGGCGGATCAAATCATTATATTTATGATACACTTCTATCTGCTTTGGTATCATCTGCTGCTCCTCTTCTGATATCTTCGTAATATCCAGTTCATACCCAAAGGTTCCTGCCAGCGCCACGATTCCGCGCGTCTCAAACGGAGTACTTCGCCCCACCGTATGATTCGGACAGTCCGAAACATGCGCTCCTATCGCGGAGAGCGGATAAATCATTGCCGTTCCCTCCTGTATTTTCAGACGTTCTATTGCATCCGTATCGTCCGAACACCAGATTTGCGGACTGTAATAGAGCATTCCCGGATCAAATCTCGCGCCGCCCCCGGAACAGTTCTCCAGCAACAGATCCGGAAATTCTTGTATCAGACGCTCCTGAAGCTCGTAAAGCCCAAGCACATACCTATGACTTAGCTCCCCCTGACATTCCGGAGAAAGAAAAGCGCTCCCAAGATCACTGAGCTGACGGTTCATATCCCATTTTACATACTCAATATTCGCACCGTGCAGTATCTGCGCCACACTTTCATAGACATACTCTCTCACATCGCTGCGGCTAAAATCCAATACATACTGATTTCTTGAGAGGGCCGGCTCTCTCCCCGGTATTTTAATTGCCCAATCAGGATGTTTCCGGTATAGCTTAGAATCCGGCGAAACCATCTCCGGCTCAAACCAGATTCCGAACCTCATACCCAGGGCATTTACCTCATCTACAAGATGCTTCAGGCCGCCTATGATCTTCTCCTCATTCACCTGCCAATCCCCAAGGCTGCTGTTATCGCTATTTCGGTGTCCAAACCATCCGTCGTCCATAACAAGCATTTCTATCCCAAGTCCTGCTGCTCTCTTTGCGATATCCAGAAGTCTCTCCGTGTCGAAATCAAAGTAAGTCGCTTCCCAATTATTAATTAAAACAGGTCTTTTTTTATCTTTATATTTTCCTCGAATTAAGTGGTTCCGATACATGTCATGCAGATTTCTTGTCATTTGTCCCATTCCGGCGGAAGAATAGGTAAGAATTGCCTCCGGTGTGCAAAATTCCTCCGACGTTCCCAGTCTCCAGCTAAAATTTTTTGGATGAATCCCCATTGTCATTCGTATCATATTGTGCTGCGTGCGCTCCGCCTGCGCCAGAAAATTCCCGGAATATACAAAGTGCATCGCATAAACACTGCCCGTATCTTCGCCCGCATTTTTCTCTTTCAGGGCCAAAAACGGATGCTCCTGATGAGAGGATACCCCGCGCAGGGAACCTACACTCTGTTTTCCATATCCGATTTCGCGATATTCCACCTGACGCTCTCTCGCCCAGGAACCGTGCAGCGTTACCATCTCAAAATCCTGATTATCCAAGTCAAGGCTGGCGGAAAAAACTTTTGTCAAAAACAATTCGTTCTTCCCTGTGTTTCGAACCGTTACGCTTCTTGTAATGACATCCTCCTGCTCAAATGCCGTATAGAGCAAATCTATATCTAATTCCAGCGCCTCATCCCGACAATGAAGTATAAGTGTCATACACTCTTCATTGGCGCCCTCCCCCCGCATATCCTCCTCACGGTAAAATGTCGCCGGCAGCCCATTTAAACGAGGCTTGCCCTTTTTTATTTCATAGGATCCAAACGCAAGCGACACCCCTGCGTGTCCTCCCTTAGTCTTTACCGAAATACTGCTTTCCCTGTAATCGCCAAGCCCGTCTCCCGCATATTCCATCGGCAGACTGTCCAAAAACGCCGAACGCTCCCTGTTATTTTTTGACGGAACAAAAGGCGCCTCCCCCGTCCGCATCAGATAAAAAATATCCTGTCTTTGCATTCTTTTTCCGTAATACACATGTCCCACAAACTGCTCCTTGTCAACAATGCCTATTACATAGCTTGTATTTTTTGTATCAATCCAAAAAAGCTTTTCCTTCTCCATATAAGCGATTGCCATAATATGTCTCCTTAAAATTTTATAAATATATGGTAATATCTAATTCCCAAAAGGGGGCTGTCGCTTGACAGCCCCCCTTCCATTACTTCGTAATCTTTATCTTGATTGTCTTCTTTTTGTTGCTTCCGTCGGTTGCGCGTGCCGTTATCTTAACTGTCTTTCCCTTACCGGCTTTCTTCGTCTTCACAACGCCTTTTTTCGTTACCGTTGCGTATTTCGTATTGCTGCTCTCCCACTTCAGCGTCTTATTGATCTTCTTGGTTGAAGCTTTCGGCGTCACGGTCGCCTTAATCTTTACTTTCTTCCCGGCTTTCACCTTCGTTGCGGATGCTTTCAACACGATCTTCTTTACGGCCTTTTGCATAAGCTTAATCTTATACTCTGCCGTCTTGCCGCTTCCGTCGTTTGCTGTCGCAATCACCGTCACCGTCTTATTCTTTCCGGCCTTCTTCGTGGTGACAAGTCCCGTTTTAGCGTCAACCGCTGCATATTTTGCATTTTTATCGGCCTTAATCGTCCATGTCACAGAAGAATCCGTTGCATTTACCGGCGCCACAGCCGCAGTCAGCTGAATCTTCTTACCTGCCGCAATCTTCTTTGAAATTCCGCTGATTGTGATTCCGGTTACTTTTACAGGGGAAGCTTTCACCGCCTCCCACTGCGCCACAAGCGTTATATTTCCGTTTACCGCTGCCGCAAAATCGTATGCCCTGCCTTCCAGATACCAGCCCTTAAATACAAATCCGTTTCTTGTCGGCGCCGCCGGCTGGCTTGCTTTGGCTCCGGCCTCTACGGTCTGCGCCGCTACCGCCGTTCCTCCGTTGCTGTTAAACGTTACGGTATAGTTCACTTCAAGCTTTGTCCACTTCGCATATACTACCAGATCCGTTACCTGCGTAAGCGGGACTCTGGTAAGTCCTGTCCCAAGCGTAAACTCAGGCGTTGTATACCAGCCGTCAAACCGCCATCCGTCACGGCTCGGGATCATCAGACGCATTTCCTTTTCCTCTTCAAAGGTCCCGGGAACCGTTTCGTCTCCGTACAATACATATGTGATGTTGTGGATTCTCTTTTGCGTCTCTTCATCAAGGTTCCATTTTGCATACAGCGTGTAATCCGTCGTCGCATCCTTTGGAATCTCTGTAATTCTCGTTCCCTCTTCAAAGTCGCTTGTCGTATACCAGCCTAAGAACTCGTGGTCGTCATAGACCGGATCTCCCAACACTGCCCCGACGCCCTCTTCATAGTAGCTTGGAAGCGTATCCGGACGGGTGCCCCCGTTTACAATATAAGTAATCCTGTGTGTCTTTGCGCTCGGATCTCCTGCCTTCGTCCATGAAGCGTATACCGTTACTTCTCCGATTGTTCCTGTATTGACAGACCGGATTCTCTTCGTATGCGCCTCGTCCTCAAACCAGCCGTTAAAGATGTATCCCTCTTTCGTTGCATCCTGCAGCATCGTCATAACTTCATACAAATATGTATCCGGATTGTCCGCATTGTTTACACCGCCATCCAGTACATAATGGATCGGGTAAACATTTCTTGTATAGTAGAGATACAGCTCAAGCGACCCGTCCTCAGCTATGGTTCCGCTTGCGGTCTCCCTGCTCTTCTCCTCATCATAAGTAAATCCCGGACGGTCCGGCGCTTCAGCCGTCACCGTATCGCCAACCTTTCCTACAATGGTCTGACGGTCTGCGCGGTTGTAATCATCCTGCGCTCTGTTCTGCTCATAGTAGAATACCGTATAGGCTGCTTCTCCCTCCGAAAGCTGCTGCCATTTCGCATGCAGAACAATATTGCCTGTCTGCGTATTGGTAACTCGCGTTACAATATTGTCATCCTCGTCATACCATCCTTCAAACGCATATCCGTCCTTCGCCGTTGTACCCAACGGCTGAAGTCCAACGCCGTATACATACTCCGTCTTATCCTTTGCAGGCTGTGTGCCGCCGTCCGTCTCGTATGTTATGGTATACACATTTCTGTCGTAATAAAGCTCTAATACTAAAGAACCGTCTGCCAGCACCTCTCCGCTCGCTTTGCTCTTTGCACTGTTAAGCGTAAAGCCCGGAAGTACAAGCGGAGCTGCGGTTACTTTTGTTCCCACTTCAGCTTCCGCCTCTTTTGTGTCCGCTTCTGAAAGTACGTAATCCGTTCTGTCCGTATTCTGATGATAATATTTTACTACATATTTTGCGTCTGATGCCTGCCAGTGTGCCGTAATCGTCAGATCCGCCTGCACCTCCTGCGTAAAGTCATACTTCACATTTCCAAGATACCAGCCTAAGAACTCATATCCCGCTTTCACCGGAGGGTTCGGCTCTGTAACTTTCGCCCCTGCCGCTACCGTCTGGCTTGCAACCGCTGTTCCTCCGTTCGAATCAAAGGTTACCGTATATTCGTCTTTTTCTACACGCTCATCCGCAACTCCGTCAAGCGGCTGGTCCGTTACCGCATAGCCGTTTGTAAAGTCTGCATCCGCTTTCAGATCATCTTTCATGGTAATGGCTTTCATACAATCAACCCAAATGGATGACTCTATTGTATAATTGCCATTCGCATCTTTAACGTCCGCCGGTGCATTCTCCGGAACGGAATTGCAGTAGAAATACAACTGCGTAACCGCGGATGCATCAAACTGCGCCCCCGAAACCTTTGGCTTTAAGCGGTCAAACGGAATTGTAACATACTGTCCCTCTGTGCCCTTCATAAACTCCGTTAAATCTGCCTCAAACTCTTTTCCGGCGGAAACAACCTGTACTACAAGCTTCTGTCCATATCCGTCCGGTACAATCCAGAAGGAGAAGGCGTCCTTTCCTGCAAACGCCGTATTCGTCAGCTGCATACCTGTTCCCGTATAAACCTCTGCTCCGCTGTATGAAAGTGTGTAATCAAATCTTCCTGCATACTCACCGTCTTTTCTGTTTCTCGGAGTGATGCTCATACCGGAAGTACAGCCTGCTGCCGAATTGGATCCGCTGTATTTGCTTGAAAGATAATCTGCATCTCCGAAATAATACTCAAAATTGTCAAGGTACTGCTCCGGCATTACCGGTTTTTTCTTATTAAAGCTTACATATTTCGCCTGTGCAAGAGTTTTCCCGCCTGCAACCAGACTTACAGTTGCAGTATCTGTTGCTCCGATCCCTGCCATAATATCAGCTGTCAATGTCGCCGTATAGGTAGAGCCGTTTGCCGCTGCCTTAACCTCAACCGCATCTTTTCCGTCTACCGAAATCTTAAATACTACGTCGCCGTCTGCATTTACCACCTGTGCCGTAAATGACGTCGGGCCTGGTATCTCCGCAAAATCTGTCGGATCTACCATAAATCCGGAAACCGTATCATAGCTTTCTACCGTTATCGAGCTTCCCTTTGCTTTCACTGCAGCTATGTCAATATCATTGGCAAAAACAGACGTCTCATCATTATAAAACTTGATAAAATCGTTTGAAAGCTCATGTCCCGTCGTCGCGTCAAACTTATACGGTACATAGAAATTCTGGTTGCTGAAGTTTGCCCACAACAGGAAATAGGACATTCCCGTCTGGCGTGCTACCGTATTTACCGCATTGTACCAGTCATGGCCCTTTATTGGGTTATCGGATACGAGCAGTCCGTTGTTATCGCCATTCGCCTTTGTCACACGTACGCCTGTCTCCGCAATCGCAGCCACCTTGTTTCTGTCAGCCGCAAGTTTCTTTATCACTTCGCAGCTCTCTCTCAATGCTCTCATAAAGCTTTCGTCATAAGCAGCATCCTTTGAACTGTAATCGCTGTAATAATCAAATGCGAGTATATCAACGTACTCGTCTCCTGGATATCTGGACAAGAAATATTCCTCGCTTGTAATCGGGCCGTTCGGTGAGTACTCATAAATGAAATTATGTACTCCATTATCTTTGAAATAATTTACCGTATAACGGTACAGCGCCTTATATACCTCCGGCTTTGTACTGCTGCCCCACCAGAACCATCCGCCGTTATTTTCATGTAACGGACGTAAAATCACCGGTATCCCGTCATTCTGAAGAGATTTTGCGAAATCGACAATTACATCCAGATAGCTTGTATATAAGCTGTTATAAGCCTTGCCCGGCAGAATATTTTCTGCACAGTTGCCGCTTAAATCTTTGGACGACTCAAAATCATATTTCGAGAAATCGCCGGAACCGTCCTTACCCATTGTCGCAAAATTCGGCATGTGCAAAGAAAGCGAAATAATTGCTCCCTGCGCCGCAGCTGCTTTCGCCGACGCTATCGTACTACTCAAGCCCTCCTGCGTCGTCATTCCCAATTCAGAGCCGGTTAAAGCCAGGGAATCATATGCCACAAGACCGCTCAGGGAACCTGTCAGATCCTTTGTATCAGATTCTTCCCCTGCAACGCGGCGGCTGTTGTCATTCTGATGACCGAATACAACCTGGCCCGCTGCGCTCATTCCGTTTAAGAACGCAAAGACCGCTTTTGTCTCTGAGGTCGCCGCTTTATCAACCATTGTCACGGTTTCCGGCATTTTTGTAAGATTTGCTTTGCTGCCGGTTCCCGGTTTTTCAACCTCCGTTGCACCGGGAATTGTGCGCTTAGACAATTCTACATTGTCAATGTAAACCGTTCCCGTGCTGTTCGTATTCTTGCCGACAAATCCGATATTGATAGAGCCTAATTTAACTGCAGATGTCGGTGTAAAATAAAGAATCATTGTCGCTGTCGACGTGCCGTCGCCATTGTCCTTCTCATTCGCCTTCTCCATATTGGAGTCCATGATTACCTGCTTCTCGGCTTCCGAAACAGCCGGATTCGTCGCATATACCTTAATCTCAACATCCTTTAACGCCGTCGGATAGGTATATTCCAGACTCAGGCAGTTATATTGACTGATGTCATAGCCCTGCTGGCTCCAGAGTGCAATCTTAGCCTCACTCCAGCTCTTGTCTGCATCCGCGGAATAATCCAGCTTTATCTGCATATTCTGCTTTGACGAATTGTAGGAAACCTCCGGCTCCGCTTCGCCATTTCCGCTCTTTGCGCCGTGATTGTACTGATATCCCGGATTTGCATACCACAGATAACCGCTTGCCGGTTTAATCTTGTCCGTTGCAAAATCATCAATCACATGCTTTTCAACCGGCCCCGGCGTCGGATCATCCGGATCCGGTGTAACGGTTCCGCCGTTTTTTCCGATTTTAAGGTCGCCAATGCAGATATCTCCCTTATAATCGCAGCTGCTTCCCGCACACTTTAAGGTTAAAGCCGCTAAGTTTTCCGTCACTACCTCCGAAAACTTATAATCGTCTCCGCTGAATGAGCCGTAGTAAGCTTTTACGGTCTCGCCAAACGGAATCTCAATGGCTGCCGAATAACAATTCTTTCCCGCTACCTTCTTAAAATCCTTTGCACTCAAAGCCGGAATTTCCAGGCTTTCTACCCAGTGCCAGTCGCTTCCAAGGCGAATCACACCGCAGAACTTCATTTCTCCTGCAAATGACGGCGCTGTCGCTGTCGGAAGATAAACCGTTGCCGTTATCTTATCTCCAACCTTCGGTGCGCTGCCCGTTACCTCTTTCGTGTACTCTTTTGTGTTATCGCCGTCTTTAATTTCATCCCAGGTGTTACTCGGATCAAAATTTGCCGTCCAGGCTTTTTCTCCAAGCACATCCGGCGTCTCATCACCCGGTCCCGGCGTCGGGTCTACCGGTCCTACTGCCTCGCCCGGCTCGCCAAGCACGATATTGTCAATGTAGAAAGTTCCGGTCTTATCCTCTCCTCCTACATACAGCGAAAACTCGTTGACGCCTTTCTGTCCGCAGAGCTGTCCCGCTGCCGGCTGAGCAATACCGTCATAATCACTTGGCTTTGGTTTAAAATCCTTAAACAGAACGGTAACGTCCTTCCCCTCCGCCGCGTCCAGCTCCTTCCATGTTAATGTCTTCTCCCAGTAAATTCCGCTGTTCTCGTCAACAGGCTCACGGAGCTGAATGGTTATGTTCTTCTTGTCCGTGTTTTCTCCCGTCTTAATCCAGAAAGAAATTCCGCCAAAGCCGGTAATTGCCAGATTGGACGCCGACTTTGTAATTCCGGCATATCCCTGTCCGCTAATATCATACGCAAAGGATAACGCTTTGGAATCGCTCTGTCCCTCTACAATACTTAACGTAGGTTTATCACCGTTCGGATTGACCGTCCATGCGTCCAGGGAATTTGCGCTCTCAAAACCGTCTATCGCATCTTTTCCGGTCGAGTCTGCAAGGGTTATCTTCACTTCCGGATCCGTTCCTCTCGTGAAATCCAGCTGCACGGTAACTGCGCTTGCATCCAGCGTTTTTAAGTAATCCGCCTTCAGTGTCAGTTTCCCGTCGGCGAATGTGTAATTTGCCGCATCAATCGCCGTTTTTTGATTTCCTCTTCCGATCAGATTTACGCCCTTTAAAGCGCCGCCGTCGTTTACTGTAACCAAAATTTCTACATCCCTCGAAACTTTTGTATTTTTATCAAATACATAGGATGTCTTATCGGCCTTTGCACTTACAACGCTTGAATCTTCCACGATAAGCGTTACCGCAAGATCCATACCGGCAGTCATTGTGATTACCGCCGAATAACGGCCCTCTTCCAGGCTCTTTAAATATGTATCCGTAAATGTAACTTTATTGCCTGATATCGTACAGTCGCTGCCGGAGAGCGCCTTGCCGTCAACCGTCACGCCCGAGATACTTGAACCGCTCTGCGGCGTTACCGTCACTTCAACGGCTCCTCCCTTTGCCTTATCAAAGCTTGCGGATGCAGCCGAGACTTTATTTCTCTCGCCCTTGGCGTTCATCTTTGCCGCATGCTCCATAATAAGATTTCTTGCACTGTCAGTAGCCATACCTGCAAAGCCATATACGGTATATCCGTCATAATCCGGATAATAGCCTGCCGCGTCATTCACCGTATGGCTGGCAATCATCCAGAAATTGCTTCCGGCATAATCATTGTCCTCGATAACCTTATACACTTCTCTGTAATACTCATCCCGCGTCGCAAAAGCGCTGGCATCGCCCGGCTTCCATCCCAGCTCCTCCAGAATCACCGGTTTGTCTGCCTTATGCGCAATATCGGCATGAACCTTTATCCAGTTCAATGTATCTGTCTTGGAGAGTCCCCAGTCGGATACATAAACGTGAGGTGTTCCGAAATCCACGGTAGGAATGTCCATAAGCGCCTCAAAATCGCCCATGCTTCCGCCGGTAGTCATCCAGTCCATCTTTGAGAATCCGGCTGCCTTCGCTTCGCTTTCATCGGCATAATTCAGACCGCCCTCGTCTCCGACAGCCACCATATGATTCGGGTCAATCGACTTTACATACGCGGACATCTCTGTCGCCCACTTATAAATATTATTTTCGTCTTTGCCCTTCTTCTGCACATTGCAGCGCGGCTCGTTGGAAAGCTCCCATGCAAAAATGGCAGGTTCGTCTTTATACTTCACACCCGTATATTTATTCGTGTGGTTTAACATCGTGTTAATGTAATTCTTAAAATAACCCTTTACCGTTTCATTCGTATAGAATGCATCACGATTGCCGTCTCCTGACATCAAACCGGCCCATTTCAGATACTGGTCCATTCCGCCAAACTGATACCAATAATTTGTAAACGTAATCAAAAGCTTAATATTATGCTCTTTTGCAGCTGCAATCGCATAATCCAGCTTCTCAAGACCGTACTCCCCCTCATTTACGACCGGCTTGTTCTGCGCTTTATCAAAATACTGATAATATACGCCCTCCTTATGACCGACCGCATTGTCTGTATCTGCGTTACCCTCAAATACAGGATAGCCGTCCTCATCAACCTCATCGGTCATGGTTCCCACTTCGATATTGCCCCATGTCCGTATTACGGTCAACCCCATAGACTCAGCATCCTTCATCACTTCATCCACATCCTCGGATGGTTTGAAATTGATGTAGTAGTTGTTTGTCCCTGCGTAGTAAAAATCACTGCCGTCTATTTTAAACTTTGTACCGTCTGCATAGACAAATCCGGTCTTCGTCCCTGACTGCGCAGCCGAGACATTTGTCGGAACTTCAACTAATACAGAAGAAACCGTCATCAATAGAGCCAGCAAAAATGCTGCTACGCGCTTTGACTTGTTACTCATAGTCCTCTCCTCGCTTTCTTAATATTTTTGTTAAATTCATCATTTTCAGATTAATTTAACCTTATTATTTACTATTTCAGTATATTATTACTCTATTAAAAAAGCAAGTATTTTAGCATAATTAACTTAATATTTGTCGTTTTGTACATTTATTTAGTTTATTTTTTAGCACTTTTGCTTATTAATTTTTCTCAAACGCAAAATGATATACGGCTTCGTTATCCCTCCAAAAATGCAAACGCCTCTTTCACATCGGCTTTCAGAAACTGCATCAAAAAACACGCAGCCCGCATAGATACGCGCTCTGTCTTAAGAATCCTGCGCGCCTCCTCCTTATCTGCCAGCACCACCTCAATGTCCTCGCTGTCCTCCTGCCGCTCACTGCTAATCTGTCCCGTGAAGGTTCCAAACACCATACAGCCGCTCTCGTCCGTCAATCCCTGCGCAAGAAAAAACGGCCTGCGGTAGTACATTTCGCCACCCTCATAGACCGTCAAATCCAGACCCGTTTCCTCTTTCATTTCACGCACTGCTGCCTCGTTTACACTTTCGTTCGGCTCGACCAGCCCGGCCGGCAGCTCGTAAATATAGTCGTTCAGCGGATAGCGGTACTGTCTGAGCAGTACAATCTTATCCGCCCCCTGCTCGCACACGGCATAGATCGCCATTCCTTCCGGCTCCATGCTGTGTGTTTTATGCTTGATATGTTCCATGTCATTCCTCGAAGCAAAATAATACGGAAAATGTGCTCCGCTTCTGGATTTGGCATTGATTTCATATAGATTCAAATACGAATTTTGAGTTTGCTGCCTTATCCCGTCATATTTTTCGGACATATTCTCTCCCTCTCTTTCGGGGTCTATTCCCCCAGCATCTCCAAAAACATTTTTACCGAAAGCTCCTCGCTTTTCATTGTCTCCGACAAGCCCGCCACCACCGTACTCTCATACCAGCCCGTCTCACGAATCCATTCATTCTTTGGTTCTATCCGAATACCCGCCGCAATTGTCTCACCGGTCTCCATTCCCTTGGCATAGACAATATCCGCCTCATATTTGTCCAAAACCTCCGCCGGAAGGTAATCCCGCAGATCGGCCAAATAATCCGTCCCTGCCATATAACAAAAAAATTCCTCGTCCGAAAAAAACAAATCCACGGCCTGTGTCATAAATAATGTCTGTATCATCTCCAGATTCGTCTGGTCAACGGCTTCATGCGAACCCGCCTTCATATACAGGGTATAATTGACTCCCACCTGATTTTTCCCGGCGTCTACTCCGTTTTCCTCCAAAAACGGTTCAAAGTATTCGGGACCTGCGGCCGCCGGATGCGCTCCGTCCGAATTCACCGCAAGCACGCCAAATACCGTATCCTTTTTCCCTGTAAAATGGACGATCAGAAAAATTATTGTCGCCGCCACTATCAGAGTGCCCAGAAAGACCGCAGCATAATACTGGATAATATACTGTCCCTTTTCCTTCGCGCCCATTGCACGAAGCTTTTCTTTTTCCGTTTTCGGCTTCTCATTTTGATATATGGACGCATCCTCGCCCAGTACGCTTTCGTACGGGCGCACATTTTTCTCATATTTTTCTTCCATTCTTTCCTCTACTGCCTGGCATATTCTATCATGGCTCTATTTAACGCTTCCAGCTTTTCTTTGGAATCCTCCAAGGACTCTCCCACGACGCCGAAGTAAAATTTAATCTTCGGCTCTGTTCCGGACGGACGCACACAGCACCATGCATGGTTACTGAGCTCATAGTACAGCACATTGCTCGAAGGAAGTCCTGTTTTTGTGACTTCGCCGCTTTTTAAATCCTTGCGGATATCTTCTTTATAATCCCTGACAGCAAGCACTTCCAGCTCTCCGAGCCGTTTCGGCGGATTACTCCTCATCCTTCCCATCATGTTCTGAATCTGCGCCGCTCCGTCCATTCCCTTTAAAGTCATGGTCTCCAATCCTTCTTTATAATATCCGTAGGTCTTATATAATTCCACCATGGCATCCCATAACGTAATTCCCTTTGACTTACACCAGGAAGCGACTTCACAGAGCATCATAACCGCAACGCAGGCATCCTTGTCTCTCGCGTAGGTTCCCGCAAGGCAGCCATAGCTCTCCTCCAGACCAAATACATACTCGTATGTTCCCTGCTGCTCAAAAAATTTAATCTGCTCTCCGATATATTTAAATCCTGTCAAAACCTCGATCAGCTTTACACCGTATGCCTCCGCAATTGCCTTTGCCATATCGGTCGTCACGATTGTTTCCACGAGCGCCGCATTTTCCGGCAGCGTTCCCATTGCCTTTCTCTCCCTGAGAATGTATTCTGCAATCAGCATTCCCGACATATTTCCGGTAAAGCTTACATATTCTCCGGTACCGCTATCCTTCGCATAGACGCCAAGACGGTCCGCGTCCGGATCGGTCGCCAGTACAATGTCCGCATCCACTTCTTTTGCAAGCGCCAGGGCCAGTTCAAACGCTTTCGGCGACTCCGGATTCGGATAAGAAACCGTCGGGAAGCTGCCGTCCGGCAGCTCCTGCTCGGGCACTACATAGACATTCTCAAATCCGAGCTCTTTTAACACCCGGCGCACCGGAAGATTCCCTGTACCATGAAGCGGCGTATATACAATTCTGATATCCTTTGCCACCGACCGGATAATCTCGGGATGAATCGACTGCTTCTTTAACTCTGCCATATACTTATCGTCTATTTCCCCGCCGATAACGTGATACAGTCCTAACGATGCCGCCTCCTCTTTCTCCATCGTCTTTACCTGTGAAAATTCCGTTACCTTTGCAACCTCTGCAAGAATATTCTTATCGTGCGGCGGCGTAATCTGCGCGCCGTCCTCCCAGTATACCTTATACCCGTTATATTCTCTCGGATTATGGCTTGCCGTAATCACAATTCCCGATATACAGCCGAGCTCTCTCACTGCAAAGGACAGCTCCGGCGTAGGCCTTAGGCTCTCAAATATATATGTCTTTATTCCGTTCGCATTCAGGCAAAGCGCCGCCTCCTCTCCAAACTCCGGAGACATAATTCTCGAGTCATACGCAATCGCAACGCCCTTTTTCTCTCCGCCCTGCGAAAGAATATAATTTGCCAGTCCCTGCGTTGCCTGACGGACCGTGTAAATATTCATTCGGTTCGTTCCGGCCCCGATCACTCCCCGCAATCCTCCGGTTCCAAATTCAAGCCGACGGTAAAAACGGTCTAAGATTTCCGCATCATCGTCACTGATAGCCTTTAGCTCGTCTCTCGTTTCCGCATCAAAATATTCATCTGTGCACCATTTCTGATATTCGTCCCTGTAATCCATGCTCTTCTCCTCTTCT
>CANOCV010000027.1 GCA_947564465.1 uncultured Roseburia sp.
CTGTTACCTCCACATTCTTTTTTATTTTGAATGTCCGCAAAATCCGTCCTACATCCGTCGGATTCCACACAATCGCATTATATTCGCCCTTTTCGTTCTTATATACGGAAGCGGAAACACCGTCCAACGCATATATCTCATCTGTTTTACTGCCAAGATCTTTCATATTATTGGCAAACCAATATGCATTGAACTGCTCATTGTTATCGAATTTAACGACTCCATCCGCATTTGACACTTCCCCGTTTACGACCTTCCAGTAATCGTCAAGCGCACCGTCCGGATCATACTGAGAACGAAGCGGAACAAAGATATGCTGCCATGCGGTCAGCGTGGTCTTTACAATGTCTTTGGAATTGCCGTTTGCAACTTCAATTTCCTGCTGCCCTTCGATATCCTTTAAAAATCCTTCGTACATCTTCTGCAGCTTTTCCCTGTTATCTCCCATCGCATAGTGTGTGATCCACTCTGCAACCGGCAGCCAATGAATCCCATACACACTTACCATATTTCCATCAAAGAAGGTTCCCAAAAAGATCTCGGCGCCATAATTCTGTCCCACAATATAATGATACTGATTATATTCTTCCGGCCAGTTATCGTCATCATAGTTAAACCAGTACTGCTCTACGGCATTCAGCTCCGTCGTAAAACCGAAAATCGACGCGTCGCGGAAGTCTTTATTGCCGCTTTTGATCGACCATAAATACATACCGACCCATCCGAACAGCGACTCTCCGCCGGCCTCCTGGTTATTTCCGTTGTCATTGTCTGCGTATCCTCCCGCCCAGGAATGACCTTCATATAAATCATAACTTCTGAAACGGCAGAACAGATCGTCGTCTTCATACGGACTTGCAAAATCACGCACAATCAAATCCAGCATTCCCTTGTATTCCTCATAGAACGCATCATCGTATGTTGCAAGCACCGCTGCCGCAAACAGGAAATACCCATATGTAAAATGATGGTCGCAGATTCCCCAGTTTGCGCCAAATTCACTGAATCTGTAATACAGTGTTCCCCAGTTGGAATCGTAGTAGAAATATGCGTCATCGTCTTCTCCCGAATAGGTAAGCCAGTCCTCAAAAAGATAGCGCAGACGCTCCAAAAACAACGCCCGATACTCCATATTTCCGGTCTGGTCTGCAACAAGCGTTGCAAGCGCTAACGGATGGAAAGCCTTGCCCTCCCAGTACGCATCACCGTTTGCTTTCTCATTTCTTGTCTGCTCTTCAATCTGGGAGAGATATTTTGTAATCAGTTCGTCGCTGTACTCATCGTTCTGCGGTGTTGTAAACTGCGGTACCATTCCGTAAAATGTATCTTCTGTCTCAAATGTATTGCCGGTCATCGTCTTCATGGTACCTCTGGATGTCACATATGACAGTTCGTCGGAAACAACCGCCTTAGATTTCTTATACTGATGCGGGAATAAGCACTGCATCGTATCTCTGCTGAATCCCTCGCGTTTTACTTCCGTCGTCACATTGTAATATGTTTTAATCTTAGACGTATTCTCGTCAAAATCATAGGTAACGGAAGTGTCTGTGACAAATGCATAGCCATGCTCATAGAACGTTTTCAGATCCGCTCTCTTTGTCATCGCTCCAATCGACATATACGCATTTTCAGCCGGGAAGTGAATCTTAATCTTGCCGTCTATTTTTCTGATCTTCGTTCCCTCTGGCATATTAATTGCAAAATAACTCTTCGCCGTTTTTGTCTTTTCCTTGTTATCATCATCCGTAATTTCAATTCCGAAATGATCCGCTGTAATCTCAGTGTTATTCGTTGTCAACAGTTCGTTTCCCGCTTCATCAAAAACACCGGTAATATTTCCGGAATAAATTACCACGTCCTGCGTCTTTCCGAATTCCGAGAATATGTATGGTCCGCCTTTGACAATCGTATTCGTCATAACCGGCCCGTTTGCGTCAACCAGCTGCGCCGTCACGGAATAATCGCTGTAACCGACTATCCGGTCATAAAGCTTTGATGTGTCCATTCCCTCCGGAACAAGAAAGAAATCCGTCTTGGAATTTATTTTAGCGGTTCCCAACTTTCCCGCCTTTGCTTCCCCGTCATACCAGCAGTCATTCGCCTCTACAACACTCAAACCGCTCGCACTGTATTTCGTCCGAAACGGTAGCGCAACAAGACCTTCTCCAAGGGCCGTAATCGTAATAGTCTGCCACCAGTCATTCGAAGCAACCGGCTGATTTGGCATTTGAAGCTCCTCCGCCAAATATGCAGGAGGCTTTGCCATCGGAAATCTCACATCATCCACTGCATACGCTGCCTCACTTCCTTCCACAGGCACCGTCTTAACCTCCGGAATCTCTTCGATCTCATAGGTCGGCTTCGCATCTCCGGCGCGGTATTCAAAAATCTGCATTTCTTTCAATCCAACACCGTCATTGAACGCCCATCCTGCAAGACAGTAAATCCTTACATAACGGCAATTCGCATAAACCGGAAGATTCTTTGTCTTTACATGGTCGTCCATCTTTGAATAGATCGGCGTCCAGTTTGCCGCGTCGTCCGACACCTGAATCTGATATGCCCTTGCCTGATTCTGCCAGTCAAGGATAATTCTTCCAATCTCCTTTTTTGCTCCGAGATCCACATAAATCCACTGATCATCCTTACGCTTATTCGCATTCGCAGTGGCCGGATGCCAAAAACCGCCATCAAGCGAGCCATCCACCGCCCGCTCCGGACGCTGAGTTGCCTGATTCAACACTGTTTTTCCGTCCGCATAGTAAAGGTAACCATCCCTGATCGTCCAGTTTACGGAATCCGCCTCATTTAACAGATTTCCAAATTCATCTACCGGATAACCATTCTCAAATAATTGCCTGATTACGGATTCCTTATTATTGTCATTTGCCCCGACACGCATCCACCATTCTGTCTGTACGGAAGATGCCGTTACCGGCTGATTCAATGCAAGGTTTGTCCCATAATCAACGGGTCTTGGCGCCAGTCCGTCAAGACCATATACCTGAAATTCATAAAGAGAACATCCGTATGCCGCCTGAACCGCATCACGCTTATCACATATGATACGAACATAACGCGCGTTTCCCTTCACGTCCAGGGTTCTTTTATCTCCGCCTTTTCCGTCAGTTACTTCCAGCATCTTCGTCCATTCAGCCTCATCATCTGAAAACCAAACGGTATACTCAGACGCTGCAGCGGCTTCCCAGCTCACATACACACTTGTAATCTCGGTAACCTTACCGAGATCCACGTAAATCCATTCGTTCTTATCATCCGCCGCGGCCTGCCAGCGCGTCGCATCATCCCCGTCGAATGCCTTGTCCGTGGTGTCTCCGCCATTCTGCGAGCTGGCATAGGCCGGTCTGTTCATAGACACAACATACGGCTCTTCCTCATTCTCCGCCGCATTTGCCGTCACTGCTCCCTGAAACAGTGACGTAGATAACATTGTCAACACAAGTGTGGCCGCCAGACAGCGCTTCCCCACCTTTTTAAAGCTTTTCCCCATTTTTCTTCCTCCACAATCTTTAATAATCCTTCTCATTATTTCCATTATAAAAAATGCATCTGTATCTGGCATATATCTTTTCACATTTCTTTGTAAATTTTTACTATTTGAGTTATTTTTTATACTTTTTCGTAAATATTTTCTAATTTTTACTCAACCCTATTAGACAATGTACGGTGGAAATCCAACCCATATATTTAAACGCAAGAATTTACCAAAAATAGTTTAAGAAAAAGGTTGCAAAGAAGCCCAAAATTTTTTATTATTGTTTATATGTAGCTATATCAACCAGAGAAAAAAAGAGGTTACCGTATGAGAATTGGAAAAACAACAAACCGGCTTATAAGAGCAATTTCAGAGTTAAAAGCAGCTGATTATTCAAAGCACCCGGAACTGAACGATATCTATCAAAGACTGCTGAACGGGAGAAGGCAGTTTGCGGAAGTATTTGAGAAAAATATCAAAGCAGTGATGCAGATAAGCTCTCTCGACCTGACACTGCAGCATCAGACAGAAAAAATTATCAATATCTCCCGTCAGATAACCAAAGCTACGGAAAGCATTTTCGGAACCTCTGCAGATAATTCTCTCATAACGGGAAGGGCTAACAATCAGCACGAAGAGCTAACGAATACCATCATCAAAGTTTCCGAAGAAACAGAGGAGGTTTACAGAAAAATAGAGACCAGCCAGAGCGAGCTGACCGGCATTAAGGATCTTTCCGACCAGACAATTGAGAACTCACGCCAGATGCAGCAGGATTTAAATGACCTGTTCGAAGTAATCAATCATATGAACGAGGTAATTTCGGGAATTGAGACGATATCTCTTGAAACGAACCTGCTGGCGCTGAACGCCTCTATTGAAGCAGCCAGAGCCGGCGCTGCCGGAAAAGGATTTGCAGTTGTTGCCACCGAAATCCGTTCACTTGCCGAAGAAACCCAGAAGCTGACCGGAAGCATGGGGGATTTTATTGAACGCATCAAAAATGCTTCACAAAAAAGCACCAAAAGCGCCGGGAATACCATAAACTCGCTTGACACCATGACGGAAAAAATTGAAAACGTATGGGAACTGAACAATGAAAACCAAAAACATGTTTCAAAAGTCAGTGAATCTATCAGCTCCATTGCCGCAGTCAGCGAAGAGCTCAGCAGCTCCATGACGGAAATGGAAAATCAGTTAAAAGACAGCACCGACTTTATGCAAAATGTCAGTAAAGATTTGATGACAGCGTCACAACCGGTTGTCGATATTGAAAAAACATTGGATGATGTAGTGAAACAGATGGGAAACATGTCAGAGGACAGCTTTTATCATCTTAAGAAGGAAGAATTTGCCAAACATGTAAGCAATGCGATCACTGCGCATCACACCTGGCTTTCCAATCTGGAAAAAATGGTAGCCGAACGTACATTAAGTCCGTTGCAGCTTGATTCTACCAAGTGCGGATTTGGTCACTTCTATCATGCAATGACACCTCCGGTACCGGCCATCCGTCCGGTTTGGAATGCACTTAACGCCAAACATGAACGATTCCACAAGTTTGGCGAGGACGTGATCAACGCAATCAAAAACGAGGACTATTATACGGCGGAACAGATCTGCGGCGAAGCAAGAGAATATTCCACAGAATTGATTGCGGATTTGGAGAAGATATTAGACCTCATGGGTGTCTGATTTTGCATTAGACTGACTTCAAAATATACTTACGGAACCTGCCACCGGCAGCTTCCTCCGGATGCATGACAGCCAAAAGCTGCCGCACACGATTTTTTAATCGTGAAAGCGGCAGCTTTTTATCTCTTAGACTTTTCTTATAAATTTGCCCTCACAACCTTTGGCTTATAGCCTTGTTTCTCCAGCGCCTCCATGATCTGTCTCTTATGGTCTGTTCCGAAACATTCCAGTGTAATCCGAAGCTCCACAGCCGCATTCCTGTTTGTAGATACAAACTGATTGTGCTCCAATTTAATGACATTCCCCTGCTCCGTGGCAATCGTTTCCGATACCTTACACAATTCACCCGGCTTATCCGGCAGCAGCACGGAAACCGTAAAGATTCTGTCACGAAAAATAAGGCCCTGCTGCACGACCGAAGACATTGTGATAACGTCCATATTGCCCCCGCTTAAAATAGAAACAATCCGCTTCCCCTTCACATTCAAATGCTTCAATGCAGCAACCGTCAACAGACCCGAATTTTCTACAATCATCTTATGATTCTCTACCATATCAAGAAATGATACGATCAGCTCGTCGTCCTCCACCGTAACGATTTCATCCAGATTTTTGCACAGATACGGGAAAATCTTCTCACCCGGTGTTTTTACCGCCGTACCGTCCGCAATCGTGTTAATATTTGACAGCGTTGTGATCTCCCCTGCCTCAAAAGAAGCCTTCATACAGCTCGCGCCTGCCGGCTCCACACCGATTACTTTTATGTTCGGATTTAAAAGCTTTGCAAGCGTCGCCACTCCTGTGGCCAGTCCGCCCCCGCCGATCGGAACGAGTATATATTCCACAAGCGGCAGCTCCTTAAATATTTCCATTGCAATGCTGCCCTGTCCCGTCGCCACTGTCAGATCATCAAACGGGTGAATAAAGGTATATCCGTTTTTTTCCGCAAGCTCATAGGCATACGCACACGCCTCGTCATAGACGTCGCCGTGAAGAACCACCTGCGCACCGTATCCCTTTGTCCGATTCACCTTAATCAGAGGCGTCGTCGTAGGCATAACAATTGTCGCCTTGCAGCCATAGCACTTGGCCGCATATGCGACCCCCTGCGCATGGTTTCCGGCCGATGCCGTTATTAACCCCTTCGTCCGCTCCTCCTCGCTCAACGTGCTGATCTTATAGTAGGCGCCGCGCACCTTATATGCACCGGTAAACTGCATATTCTCCGGCTTAAGATAGACCTTATTTTTTGTCTGTTCGCTCAAAAAATTACTGTACACCAGCTTTGTCTCAAGCGTTACCTCTTTTACCTTCTCACTTGCCTCTTCAAATTTCTCTAATGTCAACATCTATGCCTCTCCTTTCCCGTCATCTTCCGTCCGAAACAGTGCATTTACAAACTGATTAGAGTCAAACTTCTGCAGATCGTCTATCGTCTCACCTACGCCGATATACTTCACCGGTATCGAAAGCTCCGACTGTATCGCCACCGCAATACCGCCTTTGGCGGTTCCGTCCATCTTCGTCAACACGATTCCCGAAATATCCGCCACTTCCGAAAATTGTTTTGCCTGCGCAAGTGCATTCTGCCCTGTTGTCGCATCCAATACGACAAGCGTTTCGCGGTAGGCATCCGGATATTCTTTTTCCAAAATCCGGTTGATTTTTTTCAGCTCCTCCATTAAATTTTTCTTATTGTGAAGTCTTCCCGCCGTATCACAGAGCAGAACATCGGCATTTCTCGCCTTGGCCGCGGCCACCGCATCATATACAACCGCTCCCGGATCGCTGCCTTCCTGACCGCCGATAATATCCACACCGGCACGGTTCGCCCACTCGTTAAGCTGCTCTCCGGCTGCCGCACGGAAGGTATCGGCTGCCGCAAGCACCACCTTTTTCCCCTGAGATTTTAATTTGCCCGCAAGCTTTCCGATTGTAGTCGTCTTTCCCACACCGTTTACACCGACTACAAGCACAACAGACTTCTCGTGCTCAAAGCGGTATGCCGCATCCCCTGCCGCCATCTGTTCCTTAATCCCCTGAATCAAAAGCTCCTTACAGGCAGCCGGTTCCTTGATCTTTTGTTCTTTCACATCCGCCTTCAGCTTCTCAATAATTGCTTCCGTGGCATGAACTCCGATATCACCCATAATCAATATCTCTTCGATTTCCTCATAGAAATCATCATCAATACTGGAGAAACCGGAAAATATGGCATCAATTCCCGATACGATATTATCTCTCGTCTTAGCAAGTCCCGCAACAAGTCTGCTAAAAAAACCTTTCTTCTCCTCGCCCATTTCCTTCACTTCCTTCTAATCTTTTTCATCAATCCGCTACTTGTCCAGATCGTTCTCTATCAAATTCACACTCACAAGCGTAGAAACGCCCTTCTCCTGCATCGTAATTCCATACAAACGGTCAGCGGCATTCATGGTCCCCCTCCTGTGCGTGATAATAATAAACTGCGTATTCTTTGTAAGTCTATGCAGATACTGCGCAAAACGTCCGACATTGGAATCATCCAACGCCGCTTCAATCTCATCCAAAAGACAAAACGGAGACGGCTTTAAATTCTGAATCGCAAAGAGAAGCGCTATTGCCGTCAATGATTTCTCCCCACCGGAAAGCTGCATCATATTCTGAAGCTTTTTCCCCGGAGGCTGCGCAATAATACGAATCCCGCACTCTAAAATATCCTCGTCCTCCACAAGCTCCAGCGTGCCCTTTCCGCCGCCAAACAGCTGCTTGAACGCCTGGTCGAACTCCCTTTGAATCTCTGCAAATTTTTCGGAAAACTGTTTCCGCATCCCGGTATCGAGATCCTCAATAATGCCGATCAGGGTCTTTTCCGCTTCCACCAAATCATCATGCTGGTTTTTCAAAAAATTATACCTCTCAGAGATTGTCTTATAATCCTCTATTGCATTGACATTGACATCTCCCAATTTCCGTATCTCATCCTTAAGCGCCGAAATCAGCTTTTTTAACTCCGGCAGACTCTGATAATTCTCATCCCGAAGTTCCATCGCGCTATGCGGAGTAATCTCATACTCCTCCCACATATAGTTAGTCTGGTACTCCCGTGCTTCTTCCATTTTCTCACGCTGATTATTCAAGCGGAAAATTTCCTTGTCAAGAGCTGCAATTCTGTTCGAAATCTCCTCTCTCTTCTCGAAAAATCCTTTATGTTCCACCGACATAGCCTCTTTTTTCTCCAGATATTCGGACAACTGCTCTTTCAAGCTGCTGTAATTGTCATCGGAGGCCAGTATTGTCTTTTTAATTTCCTCAATATCGCGCTCACGCTGCCTGGCATTTTCTTTTGACTCCCCTGCCTGCTGTTCTAACGCCGTAATCTCATCCGACAGCTTTTTTTGTTCTGCAATCACACGGCTAAGATTTTCTTTGGCAAACTCCGCCCGCTGAACAAACCCGGCCGATTCCAGATGAATCTTAGATACCTTATCCTGCGCGCTCTCCTCTAATGTTATCTGTGCGTCTAAAATATGCTGGAATGTCTCATTTTCCTCCTGGATCTCCTTCTCCCTTTTAGCGGCCGTCTCAATCTCCGTCAGAGTTTTTTCCTTATCCCGCCTGATTTCTTCAAGCTGCTCTTCAATCTCACGGTTCTCGCGCTTTAAGCCCGCATACACGCTCTCGCTCTCATCGCGCTGCTGCAGTGTGCGCTCAAGATTCAGCTTTGCGGTATTTTGAACTATGTATTTTTCCTGAAGTTCGCGGCTTACGTTCTCAAAATCCTCCGCCAAAAGCCCCTGTGCCGTCCTGATGTCATCCTGCCTTTTTTTTGCATCCGTAATCGCAGTTTCAAGACGCGCAACCTCCTTTTGCAGCTCTTCAATCTCACGGTTTCTTCCAAGCAGGTTACTGTTATTTTTAAAAGCGCCGCCCGCCATGGATCCTCCCGGACTTAGGTACTCTCCCTCCAGCGTAACAATATGCAAGGAATATCCGCTCGTCTTTGCAAGGGCCAACGCATGATCTATGGTATCCGCCACAAGCACCCTTCCCAGAAGATAAGACATGATACCGTCGAATTTCTCATCGTTTTTCACAAGTGTGTTGGCAAATCCGATCACACCTTCTTCCGACAGATAGTCCGTATTTTTCCTCTGTTCTCTCCCCTTCACACTCGTCAACGGCAAAAAAGTAGCCCGTCCAAAACGATTTTGCTTCAAAAATCGTATCATTTTCTTTGCCGTCTGCTCGTCCGCCGTCACGACATTTTGAATATTTCCTCCAAGAGCCGTCTCAATGGCCGTCTCGTACTTCTTGTCCACCTTGATTAAATCGGCAACTACACCGAGAAGTCCCGGCTCCGTTTCCTTATTTTCCATAACGCGGCGGATGCTCCCGCCGTAGCCGTCATAGCGCTCTGCAATATTTTTCAAAGACTCTAAGCGGGACTGCTCCTTATGAAACGATGCGGTATTGCGCTCAAGTTCAGTGCGGCTTTCGGCCAGTTTTTCTTTCCACTGCGCCTGCTTTGCCTCAATCTCACCTTTTTGGCTCTCCAGCTCCTCTATGACTCGGTTGGCTTCCGATAACTCCTTCTTATAAGCCTCCAGCACATTTTCCAGATCCGTCTCCTCACTCTTGCGCTTTAACAGACGCTGTGTTAATTGAGCCTTGCGGATATTTACCTGCTCTATCATCGTATCAAACCGCTGCTGTTTCGCTTTGAGGGACGCCTTGGCATTCAGCAGGTCAATAATTTCATTCTTGCCCTCCTCCATACCTTCATTGCATCTTGCAATCTCCCTCTGAATTTTTGAAAGCTCCTCCTGTGCCTCTTTCTCACGTTCCTCTATTTGTGCAATTCCCTCATCCAGATCACGCTTTTGCTTTTCATATTCCGCTTTCTGTTTTTCCTTTTCCTCACTTTCACTCCTAGCGTTCTCTATCCGAAGCCTTAAGCTTTCATCCGTTGTCAGAGCAGCCTTAATCTGCTCGTTTAACACATTTATCTGTCCGTCCAGCTTCTCTTTCAACATGCTTGTGCTGTTTAAATCTTCACGGTTCTTTGTAATAAGCCCGTCCATCGCCTCCATATCGCGCTCAAGCCTTGCATATTCGTTTTTGATATTTTCATAAGCTTCATTGTTTTCCTTTAAATTGTCATCCGCGATTCTGTACTTCTCATCCGTCTCCGCCAACTGACTCGCAATCTGCTCCGTCTCCATCAGAAACATATTGACATCCAGTGTTCTTAACTCTTCCTTCCTTTTCAGGTAAATTTTCGCTTTCTCCGACTGTTTCTCAAGCGGACCGACCTGACGTTCCAGCTCCGATAAAATATCGTTGACACGCACCAGATTTTCCCTCTCATCCGCAAGCTTTTTCTGGGCCGTCACCTTCCGTCTTTTATATTTCACAATCCCGGCTGCCTCATCAAAGAGCTCCCTTCTCTCCTCCGGCTTTCCGCTGATGATTTTTTCTATCTGTCCCTGGCCGATAATGGAATACCCTTCTTTTCCAATTCCCGTGTCATAAAAAAGCTCCTGTACATCCTTAAGACGGCAGGGACTGCCGTTGATCAGATACTCACTTTCCCCGGAGCGGTAAACACGTCTTGCAACTGTCACCTCCGCATAATCAATCGAAAGCGCATGATCCTCATTATCCATGGTAATCGCCACATAGGCATAGCTTAACGGTTTTCTGTTCTCGGTTCCCGCAAAGATAACATCCTGCATGCTTGCCCCACGCAGCTGCTTGGCGCTCTGCTCGCCCAACACCCAGCGGACAGCATCCGCGACATTACTCTTTCCGCTTCCGTTCGGTCCCACAATTCCCGTAATTCCGTTATGGAAATCAAACACGATTTTATTCGCAAAAGATTTAAAACCGTGCACCTCGATACTCTTTAAATACATATATTCCTCCTGTGGACATTACTTTGTGCTCTTTTTGAGAGCCAGCAGCGCCCGATATGCGGCCTCCTGTTCCGCCGCTTTCTTCGTATGCCCTTCCCCCTCTCCTACCGTCTTATCTCCGATTCTTGCCTCCACAATAAAACGCTTGGCATGATCCGGTCCCTCTTCCCTTACCAGACTATAAGAAAGCGGCTCTGTATACTCCGCCTGCACAACCTCCTGAAGGATAGTCTTGCTATCATAAAAGAGCTGCTTATGTTCAATGTCTGTCAGAATAAATTTTAACACAAACTCTTTTGCATTAGCAAAACCACCGTCTAAATAAATCGCACCCAATACTGCCTCCAGAGCGTCCGATAGAATGGATTTTCTAGCCCTGCCGCCCGTCATATTCTCCCCCTTTCCAAGGTAAAGAAAATCCCCCAGACGCAGAGACTTTGTACACGATGCCAGAGACGGCTCACAGACAATGCTCGCCCTCATCTTCGTCAGATCGCCCTCCGGATTATCCGGATAATTCAGATACAAATACTCGCTCGATACAAGCTCCAAAACCGCATCCCCCAAAAACTCCAGCCTCTCATTATCGGAATGCTTTTTCATACGTTTTTCATGCGCATAGGAGCTATGCGTCAGCGCCTGGCGCAGCAATCCTTCATTTTGAAACCGATATCCTATCATCGTCTGAAAATCTGTCAGCTTACTCATACTTACTCCTCTTTCCCGGATCTCTGTAATCTTCCACTCTCCGTTTATGATAGAAAAAGCCCTCCGTAAAGGGCTTTTTCTTAGTTCAATGCATTTTTAATCTGTTCCACGGCATCCCCGACTGTAACGATCTTTTCTGCTTCCTCGTTAGCGATTTCAATATCAAATTCCTCTTCAATTCCCATGATAATCTGAAATACATCCAGGGAATCCGCTCCCAGATCGTCCACAAATGTAGTGTCCATCGTCATCTCATTTTCATCCACGTTCAAAACTTCCGCAATGATTTTCTTTAATTTTTCAAACTCCATAACATATTTCCTTTCTTTTTCTTAGACCTCTGCAATATTTTTTTTGATTTTGCCATTGATATCCTGCTGCTTAAATGTCACACACTGGATAATGGAATTTTTTACTTCATTTGCCTTTGCACTCCCGTGCGTCTTCACTACAAGACCGTTCAATCCCAACAGCGGCGCCCCGCCATACTCGCTTGCATCGAATGCCTTCAGCGTTTTCTTCAAAGCCGGAAGCGCCAGTGCGGCACCGATTTTGCTTTTTAAGGAACTCATCATTCCTTGCTTGATAGCCCCTACAAGCGTCGAACTTAGGCCCTCGTAAAGCTTCAGGATTACATTGCCCACAAACGCCTCACAGACAATGACGTCCGCTTCACCGTGAGGGATCTCTCTCGCCTCAATACTCCCGACAAAATTGATATCCCTGCATTCCTTGAGCAGCGGAAATGTCTCCTTCACAAGTGCGTTACCCTTCTCCTCTTCCGCGCCGATATTGACGATTGCGACTCTCGGGTTCTTCATTCCGACTACATGCTCCATGTAAAGGGAACCCATTTTTGCAAACTGTAAGAGATGCAATGGCCTGGCATCCACATTCGCTCCGCAGTCAATCAAAAGAGAAACCCCTTTCTCTGTCGGAATCAACGGTGCCAGCGGAGGACGCTCCACTCCCTTGATTCTTCCGACAATGACCTGTCCGCCTACCAGTATCGCCCCGGAACTCCCTGCGGAAACAAAAGCGTCTGCCTCCATATGCTTTACCATATTCATTCCCACTACAATTGATGAGTTCTTTTTCTTACGGATTGCCATCACCGGAGGCTCTGCCGTCTCAATTACTTCATCGGCATTCACTACCTCTATCTGCTCACTCGGCCAGGAATACTTTGCCAATTCCTCTTTGATTACATCCTGCTGGCCCACAAGCAGAACCCGAATGTCGCTTCTTAGGGCAACCGCATCAATTACGCCTCTTACAATCTCAGCCGGCGCGTGATCGCCGCCCATGGCGTCCACTGCCACCTTAATTCTGTCCTGCATGCAACTACCTCCTGCATTTTACGCTTTGGTTGGCGAAACAAATCTTTGGTCACGCTCTAACCCTCTACTGAAATATACTATAACTTTTTCCATAAATCAACAGAAATCTAATTATAATATTCAAGGTTTCTCTCTTCCTCCTGCGCAAGCTCCTCTTCCGACATATATCTGCGGAAATTTTTCTCCAATATCACATTCCAGATCCACATATACGCTCCGGGCAAAAAAATAATCAGCACAGGAATTAACAGAAGCAGGAATAAAAATACTGCCAAAATCACAACAATCAAAAATGTCCACGGAAGATGTGCAACCGCCATCAGCGCAGCATTTTTCATAATTTGCCTGTTGGAATTTTCAAACCTGGCAATGTTCGGAAATATATACATAGACCAGATAAATTCAAACAACAGCATAACATAAAAAAACACATACAGATTGCCAAGCTTACTTCCCGCCTCCAGAAAATAATTTTTCATGATATAAGCATCCAGCCAGAAAATAAAGCTGCTAAAAAAAACAATCAGCCAAATACATGTTGACTGCTTAAAATTATTTTTAAAGGCCGGAAAAAACTCTGTAAAGACATAGCTCCTGTTATGATGCACTACTTTATTCACGGTATAATACATAGCAGTCGTCGACGCCCCGATTGTAAACACCGGAATACAACAGACAATCCACAGGATACTGATAAAACAGACATTCAGCAGCTTATTTACCACATGAAAAAATTTGTTATCATAATTAAACAATGAATTCATTCTGTTCCCTTCTTTCTGCAATACAAATTTCCATGATAGAACAAAGAATCCGGCTCTGCCGGATTCCCCGCCTGCGGCGGGCCGCATATGCGGCATTTTTCCTCTCCGCCGCATGGCGATCCTGCCCGGAAGGCTTTTTATATCATAGGAAAGTTGTAGACTTTAACACTTCACTGCAACAAGGTCTTTCCTATGATACAAAAAAGGAGTGTTTTGTTCAAACACTCCCTGTTTCATTAGTCCTGAGGAATAATCTCTTTTTTATTGTAGGAACCGCAGTTCTTACATACTCTGTGCGGCATCATCAAAGCACCGCATTTGCTGCACTTTACTAAAGCCGGAGCAGTCATTTTCCAGTTCGCTCTTCTTTTATCTCTTCTTCCTTTGGAAGATTTGTTCTTTGGACAAATCGACATCTGGTTACACCTCCTTAAATTTATTGAAAATATCTTGGATAGCCGCCATTCTTGGGTCTAATTCGTCTTCCCCGCAATTACAATCCTGCAAATTCAGATCTGCACCGCATTTCCTGCAAATCCCCTTGCAATCGTCTTTGCACAGAACCTTCATTGGCCAGTTAACCAAGATTTCATCGTAGACAAGTCTGTCAACATCCAGATGAAAGCCCTTCATGTAGTCTGCTTCTTGTACCTCTTCTTTCGTCTCTTCTGTCTCCTTCAACGGAAACTTCTTATCAAAAATGAGGTGGATCCGCACTGGAACCTCTTTCAGACAGCGATCACATGGTATTGCAATCATCACATCCGTCTCGCCCTCAACAAGCAAATGCTTATTCTCCCGGTTCACGATATGCAATTCGAATGGCTTTTTTTCTAGGAACGGGAAACTTCCTAACTTCGAATCAAAGGACGGCAGCTCAATCACCGCCTCCATATGTGCCTCTTTGTTTTCACAAGTACATATCTCTGTCAATTCTAAATCCATGTCAGTCTCCTATTCACACCTAAACAATTATACATATCCTGCATATTTTTGTCAATAAAAATTTAGATGATTTTCCTTTTCCTTATTTTCCTACGAGTGCAACCGTCTCGCGTGCGATCTTAAGCTCCTCGTTCGTCGGAATAATGCAGACCGGAACCTTCGAATCCTTCGTAGAAATTATCGTATCTACCCCACGCGCCTTATTGGCTTCCTGATCCATCGTAATCCCAAGATATCCAAAATACGCAAGTATCTTCTCACGGATAAAGGAAGTATTCTCACCGATTCCGGCAGTAAACGCTATCGCATCCACCCCGTTCATCGCCGCCACATAGGAACCGATATATTTTGCGACACGGTAGGCAAACACCTCACACGCATCAATTGCCCGCTGGTTCCCCTCGTAATATGCCGTTTCCAGGTCACGGAAATCACTGGACAACCCGGAGATTCCCTGAACGCCCGACTTTTTATTTAGAACATCCATCATATCGTCCATTGTTAAGTTCTCTTTTTTCGCAATAAATTCCATAATTGCAGGATCAATATCTCCCGAGCGGGTCCCCATCACAAGACCCTCTAACGGCGTAAGTCCCATAGAGGTATCTACGCACTTTCCATTCCATACGGCGCTAATCGACGCCCCGCCGCCCAAATGCGCCACGATGATCTTGCAATTCTCATAGTCAAGTCCGAGAAAATCAGCTGCATGCTTCGACACAAAGCTGTGGCTTGTACCATGAAAGCCGTAGCGTCTAACCTTATATTTCTCATAATATTCATACGGAAGACCATAGAGAAACGCTTTTTTAGGCATGGTCTGATGAAAAGCCGTATCAAACACTCCTACCATCGGCACCCCCGGCATAATTTCCTGACAAGCACGAATTCCAATCAGATTTGCCGGATTATGAAGCGGTGCAAGCTCATTGCACTCCTCCACCTTCGCAAGCACCTCATCATCAAGTATAACGGAACCGGAAAACCGCTCTCCCCCGTGCACCACACGATGCCCTACCGCATCTATCTTTGAAAGGCTCTCCACCGCCCCGCTCTTTTCATTTACAAGAGCGTCTAATACAAGCTGAATCGCCTCCTTATGCGTCGGCATAGGCGCCTCTGTAATTTCCTTGTCCATGCCTTCCTTCTGGTAAACCAGCCTTCCGTCAATTCCAATTCTTTCACATATTCCTTTTGCCAATACCTCTTCACTGTCAGAATTAATCAACTGATATTTCAGTGAAGAGCTTCCGCAATTAACAACTAATACATTCATGACTGTCTCCTTTTCTCTTGCCTTTTGCTCTTCTAAATCATTATTTGCTCTGCTCCCGCTTAGGGGCTGCATAATTGTCTATATTATACCCCTTTTCCCGGAAAGGTACAAGAATTATTCCTGAATTTTCCACAATGTAACTAAGCTATGTTGAAAAGAACGAAATATCCTCTTATAATAGTCTTATGAAAATTACAATATTAACCGTTGGAAAAATAAAAGAAAAATTTTTTACACAGGCAATTGAGGAATATAAAAAACGTCTTAGCCGTTACTGCAAATTAAACATCGTAGAAGTTGCGGACGAGAAAACACCGGACAACGCAGGCGCTCTTATGGAAGAGAACATAAAAGAAAAGGAGGGAACACGTCTTTTAAAATATCTGGATGCAAATACCGGCTATGTGATAGCGCTTGCCATTGATGGCGAGATGCCGGATTCCGTAGAATTATCCTCAAAGCTTGCAAACCTTTTTGTATCAGGGACAAGCCACATTATTTTTGTAATAGGCGGCTCTCTCGGACTGGACAAACGAATTTTAACGCGCGCAGACTATAAACTCAGTTTTTCGAAAATGACATTTCCGCATCAGCTCATGAGGGTGATTTTGCTTGAACAGGTGTATCGGAGCTATCGGATATTGAATCATGAACCGTACCATAAATAGTAACAGTTCAGCCGCGCCATTCGCAAAGGCGCTTTCAGCGCTTTCTCGCTGCTTTGCACCTAACTTTGCTCATAATAGGGCGCTCATCTCATAGCTGACAGGATGGGCTCGTTCATGCGAACATGATTTGCCCATCCAATCAGCTATGGCTGAACTGTTACCATAAATAACATCAAATCCCGTTACACCCTTGTACTGCCCTTCAAAATCCGATATAATAAAATTAATCTTACATAAAGGAGGACTTTCCATGTGGTGTCCAAAATGCAAAAACGAATATATCGCCGGAATTACGATGTGTTCGGACTGTAACATTCCGTTGGTAGAAGAGCTGACAAAAGAAAATACTATGCCGTATGAGGATACATCCATATCGCTTTCCGATATCTTCACGGATGATATGACGCAGCCTGAGGAGAAAGATAATCGCCAGTCTTCTTCCAAATCAAAAGTATATGTAAAAAAGGATATGAAATATGAGGATGTGAAATCTACGGCCTACACCTTTATAACAGTCGGCATCATAGGTATCTTGTTTTTAATCTTGATCGGACTTGACGTAATCTCTCTTTCCATGACTTCTTATATGAGAACTCTGATGATTATCGTAATGGGAACTCTGTTTCTTATATTTCTTGTCATCGGCGTCCGCTATTTTAGGAAGCTTTCTTCCCTGAAGGCCGAGATCCAAGAGGAGGAAACCGCCTCGAAGGACATTCTCGACTGGTTTTTGACAAACCATACGGCGTCTTCCATTGACAGTCAAATCGCCGATAAGCCCTCTGAAGAGGAGCAGCTTTATTTTGCCCGCTATGAAATTATGATGCAGGCTCTGCAGCAGCAATTTTCTTCCTTGGACGAAAGCTTTGCGGACCATATGATCGAAGAAATCTATGAAAAAATATTTATAACAGAATAAACGACATGAGGTGATACATATGAAATTATTAAAAGAAAAAATTATCTCCGAGGGAATTGCAGTAAACGAGAATATACTAAAAGTCGACGGCTTTATCAACCACCTTGTAGATCCGATTCTTATGGCAAAAATCGGTGAAGAATTCGGAACTCATTTTGCAAATCAGGGCATCACTAAGATTGTTACCGTCGAAAGCTCCGGTATTGCGCCTGCGCTTATGACCGCATATACCATGGGACTTCCGATGATAATCTTAAAAAAAGAGCCCTCCAAAGCTCTGAATCAAAATCTTTACCAGACCGTTGTCACCTCCTACACCAAGGGCACAAGCTACGAGTTGACAATGTCGCAAAATTATATTTCACAGGACGACCATGTTCTTATTATCGACGACTTTTTGGCAAACGGAGAAACCGCAACGGGCGCTATCCGCCTGATTCGCAAGGCACACGCCACAATTGCCGGCTTAGGCGTTCTGATTGAAAAATCTTTTCAGCCCGGACGTGAAAAATTAGATCAACAGGGAGTTCACGTACATGCACTGGCCAGAATCTCCAAGCTGGCAGAGAATGTCATTGAATTTATTCCGGATGAAAACGAATAACCAGACAAATCCCCGGACTTTTATAACCCAAAAGTCCGGGGATTTCTTTTGTTTTCAGCCTACTCTTCCACTTCCGGCTGATAAATATAATTATACCTTATTACTCTGCTGGACAGGCCATGATTGTCATATGCAATCACCGACAGGATGTTATTGCCCGCCGGCATTTCAAGCGGAGACGAATACTTTGCGCTCGTCGCATCCGGTGTCGTTCCGTCCCAGGTATAATACACACTGCAGTTATCCGGAATCGTTATTGTTATTCTCTGTGCGTCCGTGTACGTTCCGCTTGACGGAGATACATACGGCACATCCGGGGCCTTAAATTCTATCTCGTATTTTGCCACGGCCACTTCACTGTATATCCCGCGTTCATCCTTTGCCACGGCCCGGATTTCCACCTCCCCTTCTTTTAACGGAATTGCTTCGTCGTAAACTCTGCCGCTTGCGACCGGATCCACACCGTTTAGCGCATAATATATCGTGCAATCCGGCTGCGCCGACAGCCTGATTTCCATCTCTTCATTATAATATCCCTCTTCCTCGGAAAATTCCGGCGGCGCAACCAGATAATCCTCAAAAAGTTCTTCCAGATCTGTGTCCTTTAATTCCTCATAACATTCCATAATCTTTGCATATTTTTTCTGAGAATCATACAGAGCAAGCAGCATCTCATACGCCTCCTCATGCTCCGGCTCTATTTTTATCACCCTCTCCAGCATGCGCTCCTTCGCATCGTCATCTTCCCGCAGGTCATAAAGCCTGGCAAGCTCCATCATAACCTCCGTATTTTCTTCTTCCAGCTCAAGCGCCCTCTGTAAAAATGAAATGGACTTTGTGTAGTCCTTCTTTTGCTTTGCAATCATTCCCTGCGCATACTGATAATCAAACGAATTTCTTCTCTGCTCCCTTACTACAAGAAACACGGTAAGACCAAGAAGAACGCAACAAACGGCAATACCGGCGATAAGCGGCGTATAATTCTTCTTTTTCTTCTTTTGTTTGGAAGATCTTACTTTTTGTCCGGCATTGTTTTTCGGCTGTGTAGCTTTGTTATTCTCCGTATCCATCATGGATTTCAGCCAGTCATCCTCCAAAACATTATAGTCCGGTACAATCTGCGCTTCATGGCCGCAGACTGAACAATAGACACATCCTACCTTAATCTCTGCACCACAATTTGCACATTTCATCGGCACCCCCCTAATCTGTCATCGCCTGCACGCAGTTATTCATTAACATCGCAATTGTCATCGGTCCCACACCGCCCGGAACAGGTGTAATCGCCGTACAAAGCGGTTCCACCTCATCAAATTTGACGTCCCCGGACAGCTTATTATTTTCATCGCGATGAATCCCTACGTCAATCACGACTGCCCCCTCTTTTACATAGGATGCGTCAATAAATTCTTTTTTTCCGATTGCAACAATTAAAATATCAGCTCTCTTACACACTTCTTTTAAATTTTTCGTCTTTGAATGCGTAATGGTCACGGTCGCATTCTCACGCAGCATCAAAAGCGCCATCGGCTTTCCTACAATGTTGCTCCTTCCTACAATCACGCAGCTCTTTCCCTCTATTTCTATCTCGGAGCGTTTCAGAAGCTGAATAATTCCGGCCGGAGTGCAGGACACAAACCCCTTCTGACCGATTGTCAGAGCCCCCACGCTCTGCGGATGAAAACCGTCTACATCCTTTTTCGGAGAAATCGCTTTGATAACCGTATTCTCGTCAATATGCGCCGGAACCGGAAGCTGTACAAGTATTCCCTTTACCTGTCCGTCCTGATTCAAACGCTCAATCAGCTCTAAAAGCTCCTCCTGCGTCGTCTCCTTTGGAAGCTCATACGAAAGCGAATCAATTCCGATGTATTCACATGCTCTTTTTTTATTGCGGACATATACACTTGAAGCCGGGTCGTCTCCCACCTGAATAACCGCAAGCGCTCCCGTAATCCCCTGTTTCTTCAACTCTGCCACCTTTAATTTCAACTCTTCCTTAATATCCGCTGAAATGCATTTTCCATCTATCAACTTTGCCATTGCTATTCCTCCGCTTAAAATAAACCTGTGATTACACCTTCACTATTTACATCAATGCCATTTGCCGCCGGAACCTTCGGAAGTCCGGGCATTGTCATAATCGCTCCCGTTATGGCGACTACAAAGCCGGCGCCGGCAGACACATAGGCCTCCCGCACATTCAGTGTAAAGTCCCTAGGACGCCCCAGCTTACTCATATCATCCGACAGAGAATACTGTGTCTTTGCCATACATACCGGGAAATCTCCCATTCCCAGCTGTTCAATCCGCTTTAATTCTCTCTGGGCCGCCGGAGAATATGTTACGTCTTTCGCCCCATATATTTCCTTAGCAACCTTTTCAATTTTCTCCGTCAAAGACAGCGAATCCTCATAAAGAGGCGCAAAGTCGGATGTCTTCGTCTCCAACGTCTGAAGAACCTTATTTGCAAGGGCAACGCCGCCCTCTCCGCCGCGCTCCCATACACGCGACAAAGCAAACTCACAGTCCCGCTCCCTGCAAAACTGCTCCACAAATGCGATTTCCTGCTCCGTGTCAGTAACAAAAGAATTGAGTGTCACCACCACCGGCACATTATATTTTTGAAGATTTTCAATGTGCTTCTCAAGATTAACAATTCCCTTTTGCAATGCGTCAAGGTTCTCCTCTGACAGCGCATCCTTTAAAACGCCGCCGTTATATTTCAAGGCCCGTATTGTTGCGACCAACACAACCGCATCCGGCTTCAATCCCGCCATACGGCATTTAATATCGAAAAACTTCTCCGCGCCAAGATCCGCTCCGAATCCGGCCTCCGTAATCACAATGTCCGCCAGCTTTAACGCCGTCTTTGTGGCGCGTACGCTGTTACAGCCATGCGCAATATTGGCAAACGGCCCCCCATGCACAATCGCCGGGTTATGCTCCAGTGTCTGAATCAAATTCGGCTTCAGCGCATCCTTTAACAATGCCGCCATAGAGCCGGTAGCATGCAGATCATCCGCTGTCACAGGCTTCCCGTCAAAGGTGTAGGCAACAATCATTCTTCCCAGACGTTTCTTTAAATCCTCCATATTGTCCGCAAGACAGAGCACCGCCATAATCTCCGATGCCACGGTAATAATGAAATGATCTTCCCGCACCATACCGTCCATCTTGCTGCCCAGTCCGATTACAATATTGCGGAGCGCACGGTCATTCATATCAAGACAGCGCTTCCACACTACCTGCCTCGGATCTATCCCAAGCTCGTTTCCCTGCTGAATATGATTATCCAAAAGCGCCGCAAGAAGATTATTGGCAGAGGTAATCGCATGAAAATCCCCTGTAAAATGCAAATTCAAATCCTCCATCGGCACTACCTGTGCATAACCGCCTCCGGCCGCACCGCCTTTAATTCCAAAGCAGGGACCTAAAGAAGGCTCACGCAGGGCCAGCACCGCCTTTTTCCCCAGTTTTCCAAAAGCCTCACCAAGTCCGATACTTGTCGTTGTCTTACCCTCTCCCGCCGGTGTCGGATTGATTGCCGTTACCAGCACAAGCTTTCCGTCCTCGCGATCCTTTATCCGTTCCCACAGCCCGTCGGAAAGCTTCGCCTTGTATTTTCCGTACAATTCCAGCTCATCCTCTGATATGCCAAGCTGCGCCGCTATCTCTGTAATATGATCCATTTTTGCTTCCTGGGCAATCTCAATATCACTCTTCATCCTTTTTCCTCCTTAAACTCTCCCATTCTATGGCTATTTAAAGGTTCTCTTCTACATACACATCCAGCTGCTCCGGCGACATCAGCACCTGTCTGGGCTTGGTTCCCTCATCCGGTCCTACAACTCCGGCTTCCTCAAGCTGATCCATAATGCGCGCGGCGCGGTTAAATCCAATCTTAAAATAGCGCTGCAGCATACCGATAGAGCCCTTGTCTTTATCAATCAAAAGCTTTGCGGCATCCAAAAAATATACGTCGCGGTCATCCCCCGGCGCCCCCGCATTTTCACCGGATACGGATGCTGCACTGATTGTACTCACCTTCGTCTCAATCTCTTCACTGTACGAAACTTCACCATGCTGATTCTTTATAAACTCTACAACATCGGAAACCTCTTTATCGGAAACAAACGCCCCCTGCACACGCTGCGGTTTCTGGAGCCCCTGCGGGTAAAAAAGCATATCGCCCTTTCCAAGCAGCTTCTCCGCTCCGTTCATATCAAGAATCGTCCGTGAATCCACACCTGAAGTAACGGAAAACGCAATCCTTGACGGCATATTTGCCTTGATTAATCCGGTAATGACATTGACGGACGGACGCTGGGTCGCAATAATCAAGTGGATACCCGCAGCTCTGGCAAGCTGCGCAAGACGGCAGATTGCGTCCTCCACGTCACCCGGAGCCACCATCATAAGATCCGCCAGCTCGTCTACAATTATGACAATCTGAGGCATCTTTTGGGGCTTTGTCGGATCATCCTCGGCCGTAACCGCCTCTACCTTCTGGTTATATCCCTTAAGATCACGCACTCCGTATTCCGCAAATTTATTATATCGGTCTGTCATCTCCGACACCGCCCAATGCAAGGCTCCCGCTGCTTTTTTCGGGTCCGTTACAACAGGGATAAACAGATGCGGTATTCCGTTGTAAACACTTAATTCCACTACCTTCGGATCAATCATAATCAATTTCACATCATCCGGATGCGCCCGATAGAGAATACTCATAATAATCGTATTGATACAGACGGACTTACCGGAACCCGTCGCACCCGCAATCAGCAAATGCGGCATTTTGGCAATATCCGTGACAACCACGTTCCCGGCAATATCCTTTCCGGCTGCAAATGCAATCGGAGACGGATGACTCTGAAATTCCTTCGATTCTATAAGCCCCCGGAACATAACAGGCACGCTTTCCTTATTCGGCACCTCAATACCGATTGCCGCTTTTCCGGGAATCGGCGCCTCAATCCTGATATCCGGAGCTGCCAAATTCAGCTTAATGTCATCGGCAAGTCCTACGATCTTGCTTACCTTTACTCCCATCTCCGGCTGAATTTCATAGCGGGTAACCGCCGGTCCGCAGCTGACATTCGTAATGGTAACATTCACATTAAAGTTCTTTAGCGTTTGCTGAAGCTTCATTGCCGTTTCCTGCAAATATCCCTTAGAATCCCCAACTGCGTTTTTGTCCCCCGGCTTCAAAAGGCTAATCGGAGGAAATTCATAGGAAGCCGTGTCTTCCGCTGTCTTTGAGATCTGCGCCGCTGTCTGCTCAACCTGCGAGATATCTTCTTCAATCTCCTCTTTTGCCTGTTTTGCAGGACGCTTTTTTGTCCTCTCCGGCTCTTTTTCAGGCGGCTCTTCGTCCTTTGTATCTTCAAATAGCGTATGAAAATCAATTTCGGCACTTTCCTTTACAGGCTCTTTTAACTCTTCACCGTCTGTCCCATCCGGCATCTGTCCGCTCGTAAGCTTTATATGCTCCTCTTTTTCTACCGTCGGAATCTCAGGTATATTTTCAATTTTAATCTCGCTTAGGGCATCTGACTCCGACGGAATATTTGCCGTCTTCAAAGGAGATGCAAGCTTTGTGTCAAGCGCCACACCGCTTACCTTTTTATCCATCCGCTTTTTAGCGGATACCTTCTCACGTCCGCCTCTGTATTTTTCGTTTTCTTCCCTGCGGCGTTTATTGTCCTTTGCCGAATCGTAAATCACCTTTCCGCCCCTTTGCAGACCGCGCAGAGCAGAACGTTCCGTAATCAGAATAAGTGAAATAATCAGCACAATAATATCAATCACATATGTACCAACCGCGCCAAAATTGGGGTAGAGCAGCCTCTCTAACGCTCCGCCGACCAGCCCGCCGCCGCCTTTCGTCTCCATGCTGACATGAAACGCATCTAAAATTGTCTGATCCTTTTCCGTATCCGTGACAAGCTGGCCGAACAGACACAAAAACGCGATAAACAAAACGGCCGCAACAAATTTCACTGTCGCAACTTTGTTCTCTCTATTTGAGAGAACAAATACCGTGCCCACAAAAAAGCAGACCGGAAAAACATATGCAATAAAACCAAACAATCCAAAAAAGAAGGAACTCAATTTATTTCCCGCATTTCCTCCAAGTCCGAAATTCGCAAAAAACAAAATAATGCAAACCGCAAGCAAGATCCACAATATGATTTCGTTGCGAAAGGAATTTTCCTGTTGTACGCCGGAATGCTTCTTCGGGGACTGCTTCTTCGAAGTTTTTTTCCCAGTATTACCCGTTGCCATAATTACCTCCTGAACTGATTGCCCCTCCCCCTTGCCTTAGGCAAGGTAAAAATAAGAACCGATGCATACCGCCCCGACAATCAGACAATATATTGAAAATATCATAAATTTTTTATTCCGTACAATTACCAGCATTGTTTTAATACAGATATAACCGACAACCGCAGCTACCACTGTCCCTGCCACGTAATTTAACACGTCATTTCCTTCTATCACAGAAAAATCCACGTCTTTAATCTCAAGAACCAACGCTCCGAGTATTGCGGGAATAGACATAATAAACGAATATTTGACGGCAAATCTGCGGTTAAATCCCGCCAGCAGACACGCCGTTATCGTCATTCCGGATCTGGAAATTCCCGGCAAAGTGGCAATCCCCTGACAGATGCCTATAATAAACGCATTGGTATACGTTACATTTTTCGGCACCTTTCCGCCGTCCGGTACGCGGTCGGCAATAAACAAAAGAACGGCTGTCAGTATCAGACAGATTCCCGGGACAATCAAAATCTGTCCCGCCATTTCGACCAGATCCTTTGCCACAATTCCGATCACGCCGGTCGGTATGGTAGACACAATGACCAGCATCACAAACTTACGGTAATTGCTGTTTATCACACGGCGGTAAGGCTTCTCCTCTTTCTTCAAATTACCGAAAAAAATGCCTATATTCACGCAGGCATCCCTTATAATGCAGCAGCCTTCTACGATTAACTTTCCGATATCCTTGTAATACACAGCAAAAACTGCAATTAACGTTCCAATATGAAGAAGAATATCAAAAAACATTCCCGGTTCCTCTATGCCAAACAGCTGTTTGCAAATCGCCAGATGACCGGAGCTGCTAACCGGAAGAAATTCTGTAATTCCCTGAATAAATCCCATCAATATAGATTCTAATAATGACATAATTGCCTCCTTGGTACATCGACAGCGCCGACACGCACGCTTATTTATCCCTTTCATAACACCGGATGAATTTGGCACCAACCCCGGATTGATGCCAATACGCACATCTGTGCGCTTCCTAATGATACCATATTTTGAGACTTTTGTCATTAAAAGGTTTCTTTTCTTCCCTATTTTCTACCGTATTAATTTCTTAAGATTTTTTTAACGTTTCAATCATATTATGAAGCTTTTTCAATGCCTCGTCGATTCCCCCGACCGCATCAATCAGTCCTTCCTCCACGGCCTGCGCACCGACAAGAATCGTTCCCAGATCCTTTGTGAGCATTCCCGTATTCATCATCATTTCTTCAAGTCTTGCCATTTTAGCATGACAGTGATTCTCCACAAAGCTTAAAATTCTGTCCTGCATCTGCTTAAAATAATCGTAGGTGGACGGCGCCCCTATTACCGTTCCGCTCATCCTGACCGGATGGATTACCATGGTACCCGTCGGCACAATAAAAGAGTAATTCGTAGAGACAGCCAACGGCACGCCGATGGAATGGCTTCCTCCAAGCACAAGAGAAACCGTAGGCTTACTTAAAGAGGCAAGCATCTCGGCGATTGCCAGCCCCGACTCCACATCTCCGCCAACTGTATTTAAAAGCACCAAAACTCCGTCTACATCTTTGGAATCCTCAATCTCCGCCAGACGCGGCAGCACATGCTCATATTTTGTCGTTTTTGTATTGGATGAAAGACATTCATGCCCCTCTACTTCTCCAATCACAGACAACAGATGGATACGATGGTCGTATCGGTTTTCTAAAAGTGAAATCTGTCCGCTCTCTTTTATATTTTCATCCGTCTTCTGATTTTTCTCCTCCGTCTGTTTTTTCTGTTCTTCTGTTTGATTATTTTTCTCGTTTTTACCCGACATGATTTCCGGCAGCTCCTCCATTACACTATTTCTGGCCATCTGAATTTCATCCATATCTCTCTTCATCTCATCAACCCCTTTTCTCTATATGTGTATTCGAAAGAAAGAATCCCGCCACTGCGCAATACCATCTTACGGTAAACAAAAAAGCAGGCGATCATCGCCTGCTTATTATATGTGTTTTCACTTATTCTATTCACCCAATCAAATAATTGTAGAGCCCTTCGTAACGGAACTTCGACGCATTCCACGAAAAATCCTTTGCCATTCCGCGGTCAATCATCTGATTCCACTGCTTTTTCTTGTCAAAGAAAATCTGCTTGGAATAATTAATCGTATTGAGCATCTCTTCGCCGTTGTAATTGCAGAAAGAGAATCCGTCTCCGGTATTGTCATATTCATTATACGGCACCACGGTGTCTTTCAAACCGCCGGTCTCACGCACAATCGGCACGGTTCCGTAACGGAACGAAATGAGCTGCGTCAGTCCGCAAGGCTCAAAACGCGACGGCATCAAGAACGCGTCCGCAGCCGCATAAAGCTTATGGGCCAAATCATCGGAATAACAGATATTTGCAGATATCCTGTCGCCGTATTTCCATGCATAATGGCGGAACATATTCTCATACTGCGGTTCCCCTGTCCCGATTACCACAAGCTGTGTATAATCATCTACCAGACGGTCAATGACATAATTAATCAAATCCAGACCCTTCTGGTCCGTCAGCCTTGAAATCAAACCGATCATGTACTTTTTCTTGTCTACGGCAAGACCAAGCTCCTCCTGAAGCCTCGTCTTATTCTGGTACTTTTTCTTGCGGAAATCCTCCGGACCGTAGTTGACATAGAGCTTGTTATCCGTCTGCGGATTATAAACATTATAATCAATGCCATTTACAATTCCCTGCATATCGTAATGCCTTGCGGCAAGCAGACCATTTAAGCCCTCACCGTAGAAATCCGTCTGAATTTCATTCGCATAGGTATCGCTCACCGTTGTAATATAATCGGCATATACAAGACCGCCCTTTAACATGTTTGCATCCTTTTTAAACTCCAGCTTATCCGGTGTAAACAACTCTGCCGGAAGTCCTGAAAGCCCTTTTACGGTCTTGACATCCCATACGCCCTGGAACTTCAGGTTATGAATCGTCATAATCGACTTCATTCCCCAGAAGAACGGATCTCCCTGAAATTCATTCCGCAGATAGACCGGAATAAATCCGGTCTGCCAGTCATGGCAGTGGATCAGCTGCGGCTGAAAACCAATCAAAGGAAGCATCGATAATACCGCTTTGTCGAAGAAAATAAACTTCTCCACATCATAACGGATGTCTCCATAAGGCAGAAAGCATTCAAAATACTCCCTGTTGTCAATAAAGTAATACGTCACACCGTCCAATTCAAACTTCAGCACGCCCACATACTTGTTCTGAATATACGGCCCCACATTCATATAGAAATGCGTGACATACTCAAACTGATTTCTAAAATGCTCCGGTATACACGTATAATTCGGAAGCACTACGCGAACATCCCAGTCCTTTTTGTCAAATTCCTTCGGCAATGCCCCGCACACATCGGCAAGGCCTCCCGTTTTGATAAATGGCACACATTCTGAAGCCGCAAAAAGTATTTTTTTCATGCAATTTCCCTCCCATATGTATTCATTAAACTGCCTCCAATGCCTGTTCTAAATCGGCAATAATGTCCTTAACATTTTCTATTCCTACGGAAAACCGGATTAAATCCGGCGCAATTCCGGCTTCTTTCAGCTGCTCGTCCGTCATCTGGCGATGCGTATGGCTCGCCGGATGAAGTACGCAGGTCCGCGCATCCGCAACATGCGTTACGATCGCCGCAAGCTTCAGTTTATCCATAAATCCGACGGAAACATCTCTTCCTCCCTTTAATCCAAAGGATATGACCCCGCATGTACCGCCCGGCATATATTTCTCTGCAAGCGTATGATACTTGCTGCTTTCTAATCCCGGATAATTCACCCACGCAATCTTCTCATGCCCTTCCAGATACTCCGCGACCTTAAGCGCGTTCTCACAGTGGCGCGGCACTCTCAGATGAAGCGTTTCCAGTCCTACATTCAGCAAAAACGCGTTCTGCGGAGACTGAATAGAACCCAGGTCACGCATAAGCTGCGATGTCGCTTTCGTTATATAAGCCAGCTTGCCAAACTTCTCCGTATAGACAATACCATGATATGATTCATCCGGCCTTGTCAGACCAGGATATTTATCCACATGCGCCGTCCAGTCAAAATTACCGCTGTCCACAATACAGCCTCCGACACTCATTGCATGACCGTCCATATATTTTGTCGTGGAATGCGTGACAATATCCGCCCCCCATTCAAAAGGCCTGCAATTGATCGGCGTCGGAAATGTGTTATCGACAATCAACGGTACTCCATGGTCATGCGCCACCTTTGCCATCTTTTCAATATCCAATACGACCAGCGACGGATTGGCCACCGTCTCGGCGACAAGAGCTTTTGTGTTTGGCTTAAAAGCCGCCCCAATCTCTTCATACGATGCGTCCGGATCAATAAACGTACAATCAATCCCCTGTTTTTTTAACGTCGTTCCGTACAGATTAAAAGTACCTCCATAAACGGAGTTTGACACCACAATATGATCCCCCGCCTCACAGATGTTAAATACGGCAAAATAATTTGCCGCCTGTCCCGAAGAGGTAAGCATTGCGGCCACGCCGCCCTCCAGTTCCGCTATTTTTGCCGCCACCGCGTCATTCGTCGGATTCTGAAGCCTCGTATAAAAATAGCCGTTATCCTCCAGATCAAACAAACGCCCCATCTGATCACTCGTATCGTATTTAAACGTTGTACTCTGATAGATCGGAAGTACTCTCGGCTCGCCGCACTCCGGCTGCCAGCCGGACTGAACACATTTTGTCTCTATCCCATAGCCGTTACTCATGTCAATTTCTCCTTTGACCAAATCTTTCCTGTAATATGAAAAACCTGCATTTATCCTCCCTCCCGCCGGACACACCCGCGCGGTATTATACCGGTAGGTAAATGCAGGAAAATCTTACTCATCCCAATTGTGATATACTTCCTGAACATCATCATCATCATCCAGAAAATCAAGAATCCTCTGAATATTCACGATATCCGCATCCTCTGACAACTCCACATAATTCTGCGGTATCATCGTAACCTCGGCGCTCGCCATTACAATGTTCTCATTCTCCATAGCCTCACGCACAGCGGAAAAGGCCGCCGGCTCCGTAATAATCTCAAAGCTGTCTTCCTCTTCCGAAAAATCCTCAGCCCCCGCATCCAATGCAAACATCATCAAATCATCGGCATCCATGGCACAATCCTCTTTCGCCACAATAATCTGCCCTTTTTCGTCAAACATATAAGAAACGCATCCCTGCGTACCAATGCTTCCCTGTCCTTTTGTAAACGCATTGCGGACATTCGCCGCCGTACGGTTTTTATTATCTGTCAGCGCCTTCACAATAATCGCTGTCCCGCAGGGACCATATCCTTCGTATACGGCCGTCTCATAATTAACGGAACCCGCATCGCCGGCCGCCTTTTTAATTCCGCGGTCAATTGTATCATTAGGCATATTATTCGCTTTTGCCTTTGCAATTACATCTCTCAATCTGCTGTTATTCGCAGGATCCGGACCGCCTTCCTTGACTGCCACCGCAATCTCTCTTCCGATCATCGTAAAGATTTTTCCCTTTGCCGCATCATTTTTCTCTTTTTTATGTTTAATATTGGCAAACTTGGAATGTCCTGACATAACTATATCCTCTTTTCTACTGTATTCAATAACCAAGCGCTACATCCACGCACTACTGTATTATAGCATTTATTCTTCCTTCTGACAAGAAATATCGGATGCTTCCTCACAAATCACCTTTTGGGCACACACAGACTTAATCATTCTGTTTTCAACCTTTTGCACATGAAACTTATACTCTTTATAGTTTACATCAAACACTTCCCCGTCACTCGGAATTTTGTCAATCAAAGAGATCAGGAAACCGTTTAGAGTGTCGTAATCCTCCGTATCAACTTCCACCGACAGTTCCTTCGCCACCTCGTCTAAAGGAGCCATCCCGCTCATCAGATACGTGCCGTCCGTCTGCTTCTCAATCAGGATATGCTCCTCATCATGCTCGTCAAAAATATTTCCTACAATCTCCTCTAAGATATCTTCCATCGCAACAAGCCCGGCCGTTTGTCCATATTCATCCACAACGATCACCATATGGCTTTTTGCCGACTGCATATCTTTAAATAATGTATTGATATTTCTGGTTTCCGGTATAAACTCCACATCACGCACCAGACCCTCAATATCTTTTATGGGAACCTGCATCAGTTCCGGTTTCTGACTGTCCGCCAACGCTTCTTTTATATGTAGCACACCGATAATATTATCGATGTTATCCAAATATACAGGGAACCTGGAATTCTTCTTTTCAATCATAAAAGCAATCGCTTCACCAAAGGTGCAATTTCCATCCAGCGCTATGATATTCTTACGATGTGTCATAATATCCTTCGCTTCCTTGTCGCCAAACTCAAAGATATTATGAATCATCTCCGCCTCGCTCTCTAAGAGAACGCCCTGCTCATGACCCTCATTCACCATGGAAATAATCTCTTCCTCCGTCACATCCTCCGTGTTTGCAAAAGGAAGCCTTGCCAGTATCTTTTTTAATAAGTTCTTCTTTTCCGCAGTCCCTGCATTCGGACTCCCACCATCATCCATATGCTTCTTATAACTCTCCTTTATATGTTTTTTATTTCAAAATATAACATCTTAGGAATCATTAGTCAAGCTATGTAAATAATTCCAGACTAATTTCCAGTGCTTTATCAACTTTTCCTAAAATTTCGCCGTCCAAATGACAAACTCTGTCTTTTAATCTCGTTTTATCTATTGTGCGCAGCTGTTCCAGTAAAATTACGGAATCCTTCACCATATCATATTTTCCGCTGTCCAGTTCCACATGTGTCGGCAGCTTTGCCTTGTTCATTCTTGAGGTAATTGCCGCACAGATTACAGTTGGGCTGTGACGGTTCCCGACATCATTTTGTATAATCAATACCGGGCGGATGCCTCCCTGTTCGGAGCCGACAACCGGCCTTAAATCTGCATAGTATACATCTCCACGTCTGATAATCATAATTCTCACTCCATAAAAATCAGTAATATCTGTTCACACTTTCAGTATTTCCATTTTTATCGAGTATCATACCGTAATTTCTATTCTTCGAAATAATCTTTTGCCGCTATCGGTTTCCCGTCCTCAAAAAACACGCGGGGAACACGTTTTCCAATGTCACAGGCGAACTCATAATTAAATCTTCCCGATATTTCAGAAAGCTCCTCCATTGTCAGCACACTTCCTTCGTCTCTTCCAAGAAGTGTCGCTACGGTTCCCACAGTTACGTCCTCAATGCCTGTCACATCCACCATAAACTGGTCCATACACACCCTGCCTAATATCGGCGCCGCCTTCCCGTGTATTAAAACATACCCCTTGTTTGTAAGGCTCCTTGGATATCCGTCCCCATAGCCTACGGGAATCGTGGCAACCACTCTCTCCTCTTTCGTCACATAGGTTCCGCCATAGCTGACTTCTCTTCCCGCCGGAAGACGCTTTACATGGGAAATACGGCTCTTTATTTCCATAAGCGGATGCAAATCTATCCGTTCCTTTTTCACCTCGTCCGAAGGCCACAGGCCATAGAGCGTAATTCCCGCGCGCACAGCATCCATATTGCATTCCGGCATATCGACAATCCCCGCGCTGTTCGAACAGTGACGCACCGAAAACGAGATGCCCCTCGCCTCACACATCTTAATCATTTTCCCAAACATCTCATACTGTTTTATGGTCGGAACCTTATCCGTCTCATCCGCTCTCGCAAAATGAGTAAAAATCCCCTCCATTACTATATTCGGAAGCCTGCCGATTCGTGCTATCTCCCCGGCTGATTCTTCCTCTGCCTGATAGCCGATACGGCTCATTCCCGTATCAATCTTAATATGAATGCTGCATTTTTTTTGAAGACGCCGTGCCGCATCGGAAAGCTGCTTTGCCATATCATAAGAAAATACTGTCGGGCGGATATCATTTGCAATTATCTCTTCGTACTGCTCCGCAAAGGTAAATCCCAGAATAAGAATCGGCTTCTTTATTCCATGACGCCTTAAAATCAGCCCTTCCTCCACCGTCGCAACGCAAAAGCCCAAAAGGTAATCAAGTTCTTCGATCTTATGCGCAATCTCCACCGCTCCATGCCCATAGCCGTCCGTCTTGATTACCGCATAAATCTTTGTGCCCTCATTTAAAAGATCGTGCATTGCCTCCATATTATGAAAAACCGCATCCAAATCCACCGACGCATAAACTCTTTGATATTTTTTGATGATCTCTTCCATTTCATCTCCCGCTTTCTCTTTGAACTTTTTACTCCTCTTGACGATTATATCTGATCCCGGATATGTTCCAAAATATCACAGGCTGTCATACCATGCCTTCCGCATTCCTCTGCCGCCGCGTCTCCCGACAGCCCATGCCAGTATACGCCCGCCGGTGCGGCACACTCGGGACTTATTCCCTGCGCAATCAAACCGCCGATTACACCGGCCAACACATCCCCGCTTCCTCCGGTCGCCATACCGTCATTTCCCGACTGATTGATAAACATCCGACCGGACGGAAGAGCCGTTACGGTCCGCGCATCCTTCAGCACGCACGTCACCTTGTACTCTTTTGCAAATTCCTCCGCCACAGATATCATATGTTCTTTCAGATAAGGGATTTCTTTCCCGGTAAGCCTTGACATCTCTCCCATATGGGGCGTCAAAACCGCTTTTGTGTGAAGCTTTGACAAAAGCTTTTTATCGCAGGCAATCACATTAAGCGCATCCGCATCCGCAACAATAGGCGCCCTGGCATTCTCTATAATACATTCCAGCATCATATGTGCCGGAGTAGCCCGCCCAAATCCGGGCCCGACAACGATGGCATCCGCCCACTCCACCTCATCCGCCAGATCTGAAACATCCGGATGATTGTCCATGTATGTCATTAAAATTGCCTCCGGCAGCTTTGTCTGCAAAATTATTTCATTTTCTTCCGCGGTATAGATTTTCACCAGACCGCAGCCGCTCTTGTAAGCTGCCCTTGCCGCAAAATACGCCGCCCCCGCCATGCCGGGTATGCCGCCCACCACGAGCACCTTTCCAAACGTACCCTTATTGCCCTCGGGCGTGCGCACAAGCAGCTTCCTTAAATCTTCTCTTTCCAATGCAAATACCTGCGGCTTTTTGCCTAGCCAGCTGTGAGTATTGATCCCGATATCAGCAATGACAAGTTCACCGGTATATGTATTTCCGGGATAAAAAACATGCCCAAGCTTCCTGTAAGCAAACGTGACCGTGATATCTGCCTTAAAGGCAGCACCCATAACCCTTCCCGTGTCCGCCGAAATCCCAGACGGAACGTCCACCGCAAGCTTGATTCCCTCCATATCGTTTAGCTGCTCTATGAGCTTAGCATACATACCCTCAAGATTCCGCGAAAGCCCGACTCCGAACAGAGCGTCAATGACCAGCGTGTAATCCCCCTGAATCTGCTCTGCAAACGGTATCCCATACTGCATACAGATTTCATACTGTACTTTTGCCTCCCTCGTAAACTTGTCCTTTTCTCCCACCAGAACTATGTCTACGATACATCCTCTGTTATAGAGCATCCTCGCCACAGCCAGGCCGTCTCCGCCGTTATTTCCGACACCGCAGACAACTAATACCCTTCCGATATCCATACGCCGCTCAACAATCAGCTCTACCGCCTCTAAAGCCGCCCGCTCCATCAATACAAGGGACGGTATGCCAAAATAGTCAATCGTATTGGAATCACAGTATTTCATTTCTTTTGCATTTACAATCCACTCCATTGCCCGCCTCCGTCTTCTATGCAAAAAACGCCTTACCATCCTATCCGGTAAAGCGTCTCTCTTATTTTTGTTCCGGCTTCTTATCTTCCTGCTCCGGTTTCTTTTTCTTTTCCAGACGTTCCTCTACTTCCTCGTTTTTCAAATCAAACAGATTCAGAACCTCCATCCCAAAAATATCATGCATATAGGAATAAATCTGTCTGCTGTTGATTTCCCTATTCTGCTTTTTAATGATATTAATCTTCAGCTCCTTGCGGATTCTTACAATCCATTCCGCAATATCATCCGCCTCCTGCATGTTCATCCGCAGCCTGGTATAACAGTATTCCATACTCTCGATCATAAGCTCTTCGTTTTTCTCTTTTATCTTAGACGGCAGCTCTAAAAGCAGATCCTCGGACGCCTCTATCTTTTCGTTCAGCTCATCAATCATCCTGCGGTTTTCTTCTAAACGTTTGGATTCCGCAGCGCCGAATTTCTCGGCGTGCGTCCCCTCCATATTCGCAACGATTTCTTCCATCAGCTTCTTTTTGAGCTTCTTCATATCCTTCAAATCATTGTTTAGCTGTCCCTGCTGCTCTAAAAAATCTGTCAGATCACGTTCCACCCTCGTTACTGTATCCGGCTTCCCCGTCAGGGCAAAAAGCCTGTGCCACTTTTGATCCAAAACGAGTATCGGTACCTTTTTTTGTTTCAGTGCTTTTCCAAAATCTTTCTCCTGCATACAAACACCTCTGGAATCGAACTTCACTTCTGAAGCTTTTGACAATTATCGTTCTTGCTTTTTACAATATTATAGGAGAGCTGCATCAGACTGTCCGACAGATGGACATTTTCCACCACCACATTATCCTCCAGCAGCTCAAGATCCACATGGGCAAAATTCCAAATCGCATGGATTCCAAGCTTCACAAGACGGTTCGCCACCGCATCCGCCTCCGCCTTCGGCACGGTAAGCGCCGCAATGTCTACCTTATGCTCCGCCATAAAGTTTTCAATTTCATCCAGCATCAAAATCGGAATCCCGCGGATTTTTCTGCCGCAAATCTTTGGATTCACATCGAAAAGTCCGATAATCACAAACCCAAGCTTCTCAAATTTCACGTAATTGGCAATCGCCTGACCAAGATTGCCGGCACCGATTACAATGATATTGTGCTGCTCATTCAGCCCCATGATCTTGCCGATTTCCTCGTAGAGGTATTGCACATTGTAACCGTACCCCTGCTGACCGAATCCTCCGAAATTATTTAGATCCTGTCTGATCTGCGAAGCAGTTACCTTCATCCTTGCACTCAGCTCATTCGATGAGATACGCTCTACCCCTTCATCAATCAGTTCGCCCAAATACCTGTAATATCTCGGCATTCTCCTGATTACGGCCTGTGATATCTCCTTGCTCACAATACATATCCTCCTCAAGTAATACACCCTAAAAATATTATAGTAATTTCGGTAAGATATGTCAATGTGTCAAAAATTTCACTAACTGTTACCGTTATCTCCTTCAGGTTTTTCCGTAAGCAGCTCTTCCCACTGCTCATACAGCGATTCCAAATGCCCGTCCGCCTCAAGCATCCCCTGATGCAGCTCATTTAACTTCGCAGAATTAATGGCATTCTCCGGCTTCTGGCATTCCTCCTCAAGCTTCGACTTCTTTTCCTCCCAGACAGAAATCTCTTCTTCTACTCTTTTTATGGCATTTTCAATCTTCCTCGCCGCCGCCTGCCTGCGCTTTGTCTCCTCCCAGTTTACCTTTTCACTTTTCTTCTTATCTAAGGAATCGGCATTTTTCTCCTCTTCCTTTACATATACGGCAGTTAATTCCTCCCGCTTTTCCAGATAATAGTCGTAATTGCCGAGATAATTGACAAGCGTACGCCCGGTCAGCTCCAGTATCCTATTTGCCGTCCGATTGATAAAATACCGGTCATGAGAGACATACAGAATCGTTCCCGTATAACGGTTTAGCGCCGACTCCAAAATCTCCTTAGAGGTAATATCGAGGTGGTTTGTCGGCTCATCAAGAATCAGGAAGTTGGCATTGGAGAGCATCAGCTTCGCCAGCGACACCCGGCCTCTCTCCCCTCCGCTCAAATCGGCAATTCTTTTAAATACATCGTCCTCCGTAAACAAAAACGCCGCCAGGATATTGCGGATTCTTGTCTGCGTCAAATTCGGCCATGCATCTGAAATTTCCTCAAACAAAGTTTTTTGCGGGTGCAGATTTTGATGCTCCTGGTCATAATATCCGATATGCACGTTGGTCCCCAGCTTCACCGTACCGCAGTCAGCCTCCACCAGCCCGTTAATAATCTTTAAAATCGTCGTCTTTCCGGTTCCGTTATTTCCAATCAGGGCAACGCGCTCTCCGCGCTTTATCTCAAAGTCAAGCCCTTCAAACAAGATGCCTTCATAAGATTTTTTCAGTCCCGAAATCTCCAGCACATCGTTACCGCTCACAATATCCGGCTCCAGAGTGATATGAATATCGGTGTTTTCCTCCACCGGCTTTTCGAGCCGCTCAATTTTGTCCAGCAGCTTTTCACGGCTCTCCGCACGCTTTATGGATTTTTCCCTGTTAAATGATTTGAGCTTTGCAATCACTTCCTCCTGATGCCTGATCTCACGCTGCTGATTATAGTACTGCTTAATCTGCGCTTCACGCAGAATCTCCTTCTTTTGGGCATACGCCGTGTAGTTCCCCTCAAATACCGATGCCGTGTGGCGCGATATCTCCACAACCTTTGTCACCACCCGGTCCAAAAAATACCGATCATGAGCTACAATAATCACGGCTCCCTTATAATTCATCAGATAATTTTCCAGCCATGCAATCGACTCCATATCAAGATGGTTGGTCGGCTCGTCGAGTAATATTATATCCGGCTTTGTCACAAGCAGTCTGCCAAGAGCTACCCTCGTCTTCTGTCCTCCGGAGAGCTCTTCCATATGCTTCGCAAAATCTTCATCCGCAAACCCAAGTCCTTTTAAGACGCCGGATATCTCACTGCGAAAGGTATAACCTCCCTGCAAATCAAATTCATGGTGAAGACGGTTATAGCGTTCCAAATACGCCTCCATCTCCTCCGGCGGTACCTCCTGCATTGCCTCTTCCATCTGACGAAGCTTATCTTCCATCGCAAGCAGATCCTCCTGAGAAGATAAAACCTCCTCATAAATGGTTCTGTTTCCGCTTATATCCTGATACTGCGCAAGATAGCCGAGACTTTTATTTTTGGCAATGGTCACCATACCCTCGTCCGCGGACATTTCCCCGACTATAATTTTAAGCAGCGTAGACTTGCCGGCTCCATTGATGCCGACAATCGCTGTTTTTTCAAATTCCTCAATATGAAAAGATATATCCTTTATTATTTCGTCCGTGCCGAATGACTTACTGATATTCTGACAGGCTAATATCATAAGAACCTCCTGTTACAAAATGCCTTATAACATGCCTTCCAAGCTTTCACGGATCGCCTTGATAAAGCCCTCGCTGTTTAATACCGTAGGATTATCGATCGTCGTAATAAGGGCCAGATCCTTTGTCATCTTCCCTTCCTCGATCGTCTGCACACAGGCCTTCTCCAGCTTATCCGCAAATGTCATAAGCGCTTCGTTTTTATCTAATTCCCCGCGTTTTCTTAAAGCTCCCGTCCATGCAAAAATCGTCGCCACGGAATTGGTGGAGGTTTCCTCCCCCTTCAAATGCTTGTAATAATGGCGCTGTACGGTTCCATGTGCCGCCTCATACTCATAATATCCATGCGGTGAAACCAGCACCGAGGTCATCATCGCAAGAGAACCGAACGCCGAGCTTACCATATCGCTCATCACATCTCCGTCATAATTTTTGCATGCCCAGATAAATCCGCCTTCCGCTTTCATTACACGCGCCACCGCATCATCAATCAGCGTATAGAAATATGTAATGCCTGCCTGCTTAAATTTCTCTTCGAATTCTTTATCAAAAATCTCCTGAAAAATGTCTTTGAATGTGTGGTCGTATTTCTTGGAAATCGTATCCTTTGTCGCAAACCAGAGATCCTGCTTTGTATCCAGCGCATATGTAAAGCAGCTTCTCGCAAAGCTCTCAATCGAATTATCTATATTGTGCTGTCCCTGCACAATGCCTGCCCCTGTGAAATTATGGATCAACTCCCTCGTCTCGCTTCCGTCCTCCGCCGTGTAAACAAGCTCGCATTTTCCGGCTCCCGGAATCTTCATCTCCACGCCCTTATATACATCGCCGTACGCATGTCTCGCAATCGTGATCGGTTTCTTCCAGTTCTTTACGCACGGCTCAATTCCCTTTACGACAATCGGCGCACGAAATACCGTACCGTCCAGCATCGCACGGATTGTCCCATTCGGGCTTTTCCACATTTCCTTCAAATCGTATTCCGTCATTCTCGCTGCATTCGGCGTAATCGTTGCGCACTTGACAGCTACTCCATATTTCTTTGTGGCCTCTGCGGAATCCACGGTCACCTGATCGTTCGTCTCGTTCCTGTGCTCTAATCCAAGATCATAGTACTCCGTATTCAGATCAATGAAAGGGAGCAGCAGCTCGTCCTTTATCATCTGCCAGAGTATTCTCGTCATCTCATCTCCATCCATCTCCACTAACGGCGTATTCATTTTGATTTTATCCATTGAAACTATATCCTCTCTTTCCCGTTTTTCCTGAAAATATGAATCTTTACCTTGAATGATTGTATCCAATAATACATGTGTTTGTCAAGGATTCCCGCTATTGGCGACAAAAAAATATTCTGCCAGTGTATCCGCTTTCCGCCGTCCGTTATTTCGATACGACTGAATAATTACAATTTTTTTTGAAACCCCGGTAACACTTACAAGCCTCCCACATAATATGAAGTGTAAGTAAAATTCCTGGAGGAAATAAATATGAGTGATTTAGCAGCTACAAATTGTGGATGTAACGAAGGAAATAACGGATGTTGCAGTTCTCTTATCTGGATTCTTATCCTGTTGTCCTGCTGTGGCAACGGCGGCAGCGTATTCAGCGGCGGAAACTGCGGATGCGGCGATAACAACTGCATGTGGATCATCCTCTTACTGCTCTTCTGCGGCGGTTGCGGAAATGACGGCGGTTGTGGCTTTGGCTGCGGCTGCTAGTAATATGCAGATTCCCCGCATACGGGGAACTTACGGAACCTGCCACTGGCAGCTTCCTTCAGATGCATAGCAACAAAAGGGCTCCGGCAGCTGCCGGAGCTTTTTTGCAGTTAACAATTTTCAATGCGCAGCTTTTGTTCCGCGCCCGGATTTGTCCTAAGGGGTACCAGGCTTGCCTGGGGGATTCCTTAGGACTATTACATAGCAAGATCTTTCCTAATGATGATGATGTTGGGGTCAAATAGCCCCAGTTAGCAACTTGAAAATTTCACAC
>CANOCV010000028.1 GCA_947564465.1 uncultured Roseburia sp.
AGTCGTAGGTTTTAACACTTCACAGCAACAAGGTCTTTCCTATGATATAAAAAAGGGCGACTTATTATAAGTCGCCCTTGACATGATTTTTATTGATTATACTACGTCTTGCGTTTTTAAGTCAATGTTAATTTTAACCTGCCTGACTACCCAAGCCGCAAACCCAACAGCTCTTTCGTTTCGTGTATGCGTTTCTTTGTCTCGGCTTCCGATGCGCTAAGACCGACATTGACCACGGCAACACCGCAAGACAACCGTATCTGACGTTCATAAAGCTCTTTCCGGTATTCCTCATCAGCTGTGCTCACGATTTGCTCACGGATCTGACAAACGCGGTTTGTAAGCTTTGCCTTGTCAGCATATCCGTCAATAATGGCCGTATTCGTTTTGCTAATCACTGCTTCGCGCGCCCTGCCCAGATTGTCTAAACCCACGCCTGCCAGGCTTCCGAACTCTGATGATATGAGCGTACCTCCGGTAACGCTTGCAATGTCCTCAAGTATTTCTCTGTAATGGCTGCCAAACGCAGATACGTTGACGCATTGCGTATGGAACGTTCCTCTCTGATGGTTTACAATCAGGCAGTCAAGAACCTCGTCTGAGATCTCCTTTGCAAAGATGACGAGCTTATGACCCCCCGCAACTATCTGCTCAAGCATTGGAAGAATTTCCTCTATGGCAGATATTGTCCGATCTGTGATAAAGAAATACGGATCATCAAAAACACTTTCTTTTTTTTCGGAATCGCTGACCAGATAGGGCGAAAGATAGCCATAATTAAGCTTCATACCGTCGTAAACTTCCACAGACGACTCATAGGTCTTTGATTCTTCCACAACGACAAATCCGGCGGCTCCGGCTCTTTCAACGGCCTCTCCAACAAGCCGTTCCTGCTCTCTCTTCCAGATCTCCTCCTGTTCCTCCTTCGTAAGAGAGGTTACACCGTCCAGTCTTTCTCTCCGCGCTTTTAATGTAACTTCCATGTGCCGCAGCTTCGCTTTTACCTCCGTCTCGCTGTCCCCGCTTATTCGAATCACCGCCAAGCTACGCGCGGGCTGTCCCGCACGCCCTCTCACATCTTCTGTTTTACAGGCGCCTCCAACGATGATCGTATTCTCTTTTGTAGCTATAATTTTACGCGCGCGTCCAAGCATTGCAAGATTCGCTTTTCTGATATCATGACCAAGTTCCTCCGAGATGACCTGTATGCCGGACAAGACTGCAATTTCCCCAAGCAACTCCCTGCTGTGTCTGTCAGAGCTTCCTATCTTGATACATGTAACCTTGAATGTGCCGCGCAGTTGGTTGACAATCAGCGTGGTGAGCGCCTCACCCTCAATGCTTTCCGCAAAAATAACAAGCTTACTCTGGCTTTGGACAATCTGTTCAAGCAGCGGTAAAATATCCGCGATCTTGCAAATCTTGTTATCTGTAATAAGAAGATAGGCATCTTCGACAATTGCCGCCTCTTTCTCCATATCAGTTAGAAAATAGGGAGAAATAACACCGTGATTCAGCCGCATTCCCTGCATGATATCTATTTTTGTCTCAACAGATCTAGACGCCTCGGAAATAATAGTGCCACGCGCGCCTACCATTTCTTCCGCTTTGGCAATCAGCTGATTTTCTTCTTTTTTCCATGCCTCCGTTACCTGAGAATTGACTTCCTCTAACCGCGAAAACCGTTCTCTCAATTCTTCCCCCGCAAACCGGCATTCGTTATCCCCCGCCGCTTGTCCCTGGCTGCCAGGCAAAACTATTTTTTCAATGCCCCGCAGCAAATCCTGCATGGCTCCCACCTTCCCCATATCCTGTGCCTGGAGCCTCCGAAACTCCTTGGGCAAATCGTAAATGTCCACGTTTTTATAGCAGGGAATAAGAGTTTTCTTCTGTCCCGCTGCAATAAACGCCAGAAACCGGCTCCACTCATTCTTCACCCAAACGGCGTCAAAATGTTCAAAGCTCGTGCCAAAAACCAGCATAACCCTGGCGGAATTGAGTGCAGCGAATATGTAAGGCTCGTACTCCGCCCCTAACTTATCTTCCAAAGAAATGCGCGAGAAAAATACACGGTAGCCCTTTTGGCTTAGTGCGTTATACACATCCTGCGCAATTACGCTGTCTATGGTACGCTCCCCGTTTTCGTCGTTTTCTTTATAGCAGATGAAAATGTCATAGGGTTCCTCCCTGCCGGAAACCTCTAAGATTTCCCAGCGGATATTTTCGATCTCTTCGGCCTCCTGCCGATAGATTTTTCGGGCCGCTGCGTCTGCATTTTCACAAGCCTGCTTAAAATCATTATCCTCCATAATACTGTCGAAGGACAAACGATGACAAGTCGGAATCTTATTTCCCGTAGCCGGATCATCTACATACTCAATCCCATACCGGCATAATACAAGCCCCCAATAGGCTTCTGCCTCCGCGGGAAACTCGGCTACGATACTCTCATACACCCCTGCCGCCTTATCAAATTCGCAATCCAGACGCAGCCGATTGGCCCGGTTAAACAGATTCAGCTTTTTTTCATCATCTGCTTTGGGGACGGTCTGTTTCGTGCCACAATACTCGCACTCCGCAACCGCTGCATCTTCCAACACAATTAAATTTCCTCCGCACATTTTGCACTTTAACATTGCCATTTTTTCATTCTCCCTCTGTCACGATTTAACAATCATATTTTGTTTATTATAGTATAACACAATTACTTGTCATAGCTCGTAAGTTATCACAAAAATACCCAACCCGTTAACGGAAAGCTATTGCCAGGCTGCCTTCGCCCGGTTAATCCCCATTTACATGCTGAAATTCCACTCTATCTCCACTCTCTTGTTCTTATAGGCATATACTCTTTTTATGAAAGTATCAACTACCTCCTGCGTCAGTTCCTCTATATGGAAACACCGAACCGTCTGCTCTCTGTCCCCCTCCGCCTTTTGGTATTCGCTTTGCAGGCGGGCAAGCTTTCCTGCCGCATTCTCTTCCTCCGCGGATAAAGAAGATAACTTTTCAGACAGCTCTTCGGCTTTTCTTTGATATTCCGCAACCGTAAGCTTTGTAAGCGCATATCTTTCATACAGATCATCTTTCCCTGCCTGTACCCGTCTTTCTTCCTGTTTGTATTCTTCCAATCTCTTTTTTAACACATGAATACCCGATTGCTGAAGAGAACACAAATTTTCTCTCTGCTTCATGGCATTGCCTCTAAGCATCAGCTCCTTATTTATCATAAACAGCATTGTTTCTTCCAATAAATTGGCGCTCATGTAAGTACAGCATTCCGGGATTCGTAGCAGCGCATGCTTCCTGCACTCAAACCGCCTGTATTTATTCTTTCCCCGAATCGGTTTATAACTCAGGGAATATCCGCAGCCGCCGCAATACAGCTTTCCGGTCAACGGATGCTTCTCTCCGCTTTGCTTCGCATCATGCTCCGGTCCAAATACCGAAACCTTTTCAAAGACCTCCTCTGAAATCAGCGCTTCATGATGCCCCGCTACCACCTTCCAGTTTTCCTTGGGCACGGCTGCACGACTCTTACAGCCGACTGACTTTCCCACAGATTTCCCGTATGCCATCTCGCCAAGATAAAAACGATTATTCAGGATATTCCTGACCGCCTGAGCGCTCCACGTACGAAGCCTTCCATCCTGCGCCTCTTTGCCCGGCCGGCGGATTTGTGTGATTGTCGGCACGTTTTCCTTATAAAGCTGCCTTGCAATCTGCGTACTGCTTTTGCCCTGCATGGCAAGCGAAAAGATATGGCGTACTATTTCCGCCTCTTTTTCATTTACTACGACGGTGTTTTTTATTTCCCTGCTTTTCTCATATCCGAAAGGAACCTGTCCGAAAACATATTCCCCATTTGCACACTTGTTTTCAAAAGAAGCCTTTACCTTAACCGACACATCCTTGCTGTATAAATCGTATAAAAGTGTCTGAAACGCCGTATCAAGCTCTATGGTGTTTCCGCAATGCTCCCTGCTGTCATAATGGTCGTTAAGCGCAATAAAACGGATGCCCATAAACGGAAATATCTGATTCAGATACGTTCCCATTTCAATATAATCCCTTGAAAACCGCGACATATCTTTCACAATGATGCAACGGATATTATTTGCCTTTACCTCCTTTAATAAATTCTGCATACCGGGTCTTACCATATTTGTGCCGGAGTAACCGTCGTCAATAAATTCCAGAATCTCATACTTTGCAAGCTCAGAATCGTGATGTATGTATTCCAAAATCTGCTTCCTCTGGTTCGCGATACTATTGCTTTCCTCTTTTCTGCCGGATGGCATAAAGGTATACCCGCAGGGTATCTCATTCTGAATAAGCCTGTCATCACAGGCAGTCCTTTTGTCCTCTAAGGATAAACGTAAATACATTGCCAGCCTATCCATTATCCGCCCCTTTCTCACTGCCGCACACTCCACAGTAAAGTACGTGTTCAAAAATATTTTCTTCTATCGGATAATCTTTTGCGGGATGCTTACGTGACGCTGTCCTCGTCTTTATCCTCCGGCGTGTCTCCTCCGCCTTCTTATATAGCTCCTCCCCGATCAACGGCTCATGTGCGCCCTCTGTAACCACCCAGTCGTCCTCCGGCTTATGGATACGGTTTTTCTCGTTCCTTGCGGTAATGCCTGTCTTGCCCTGCACTAAGATTCCGGCATACGTTTCGCTTTTCAAAATTCTCTCCACCGCCCCCTTGTCCCACCCCTTGTAGCCGGCTTCATCGGCCAAATGATACACTTCTTTCGTTTTCTTATACCGATACGGGGGATTGATACGCCTGCTGTTCAGTTCGTCGGCAACCGCAGTATAACTCTCCGTCTCCACAAATCTCTCATAGATAAACCTTACAATGTCTTTTGTGTCTTTGTCCGGCAATAACACCCGGCGTTTCCCGTTCCTCTCTGCCTTATAACCATATGGAGGCGGTCCGCCCACATAGGAGCCTTCCTCTCGCCTCTGCTTTAAATGCAGCTTTGCCTTTTTGGAAAAATCCTTTGCATACATATCGTTAACAAGGTTCTTGATTTCAGAAGCCAGCTGCCTGTTCTCATTTCCCTCTTTTCCGGTATCAAAGCCATCCGCAACCGCAATAAACCTGACTCCCAAAAAAGGAAATATCTTTTCAATGTAATTTCCTGCCTCCAGATAATTTCTGCCAAACCTTGACAAATCCTTTACAATGACACAATTGATTTTTCCAAGCCTGATGTCCTGCAGCAGCCTCAGAAAGCCTTCCCTTTCAAAATTGCTTCCTGTCTTTCCCAAATCGGTGTAACATTCCACAATTTCAATTACTTCCCCGGTTTTCTGCTCATTAAATTCCTCCACAAATTTCTTTGCTATCTCCACCTGAACCTCAACAGACTCATTTTTTTTGATATCCTGATCCGAGGAAAGTCTCGCATATATCCCCGCCTTAAATCGCGGCTCATTACGTTCCTCCTTTGCCTGCCGGCCTGCTGCTTTTCTCTTGGATACTCTGCCCATTCTATCACTCCCGACCTATATGAATTTGAGCCAAATATCTTAAATATTCTTCCATCTTATCGTCTATGGTTGGTCCCTCCTTTTGGAACCTGACTTTCACCACATAGTCCCCAATGCGGTGTATAAAAAGATTATTTGTCTGTTCCGCAAAAAGAGCCAGCTTTTCTTCCACCGGAAGACTGGTATCAATCTTAATATTCCTGATATCTGTCAGTGTATTTATATCCGCTGTCCGGACATCCACCGCTTCCATTGCGTCCAGCTCTTCGTCTGTTATATGAAACATACACGATCCCTCTTCTGCACTATTCCTTACCATATGTATTCTCCCATCGGATTGTTCTATGATATAAAAATTGTGATCAGAGTAATATTCCTGACCACAATTTGTAAGTTCCGTTAAGTCAATGCCTGCAATTTTTCCCCTCACACCGGCAGACTGTCCCTTGCGCACAACACTCCCCAACCCAGCTCCTTGTTCGGCCACTCTTTCACTCCCGTAAGCTGTCTTGCCCCCTTAATCAGATATGCCTTCATTTTCTCCCCGTACAAAAACGGATCGTTTCCCTCTGCAATTCCCCACTGCATCAAAAGTGCCGCCGCTCCCGTGACAAACGGCGTCGCCATCGAGGTACCGGACTGTGTCACATAACCGCCGCCCACCGCAGCGCTGACAATATCAACCCCCGGCGCCGCAATATCCGGTTTAATCTGGTTCGTCTGCCTCGTATAGCCTCTGCCTGAGAAAGGCGCATACTGCCCGTAGTAGGCATCGTAAGCTCCGACGGAAATCACCTTGTCGGCGGTGGAGGGAATCGTAAGCGTCGTATTCTCGATCGGATTTAAAAACCCGGTCCCGCTGTTTAAAACAGCCGCCGAAGGAAGCCACATATTGTATGTTCCATAGACAATGCGCTCCGGTGTCAGTATAATTTTCCATACACCGCTGTCAATATAATCCCTGACGGGAATAAAATCCACGTAAATTTCCTGATATGGGCTGTACGGGCTTGGTTCGCCGTAATAGACAAGAATCTGCGTTCCCTCAATGGTAAAACGCTGGATGCCCTGAAGCTGGCGGATCACACCGACGATCTGCCCGTTCGGATGAAGAATGCTGATACCCATCGTATCTGCGTAAGATTTCCAGATTTGTAGATTTAAAGATGTTTCATACGTTGCGACAAGAAGCTCTATCTCCTGCTCCTTCGGCGCCGACGGTGCAATCGTTCCCGAGGTATGTCCCCTTGTCGCCCCCTCGTTTCCGGTTCCCACAACAATGGATGTCTTCCAGAAATTAGAAATATCGGATATATATGTCTCCAAAAGCGACGTCCCGTCATGGCTGCCGTAATTATTTCCAAAGCTGATATTAATCGCGGCCGGCATCTGCATCTGTCTTGCTTTGCGTATCACGTAATCAAGCGCCTGCATCAGCTCGGTTGTCCTTGGAAATGAATTTGCCCCGGGTGTCCCAAGCTTTACAATAATCAATGTGCTCTCAAATGCAACTCCACGATGCCTGCCGCCTGATGCTCTGCCGTTTCCCGCCGCAATGCCCGTTACATGCGTTCCATGTCCGCTCGAATCTATCGAAGGGCAGATGCGGCGCGCTCCCTGCTCCGTAGGCTGCTCTAAGGCAAGATTGATCTGCTCCGCCGTGAACTCCACACCAATACGATATCCCTCGGGCGGCCGCCACTCTGCCTCCGACGGATTGTCCGAATCCGCCTCTCTCGGCGTAAGCGTCTGATCCCACAAATATGCAATGCGCGTCGTACCGTTTTGATTGATAAAATCAGGATGAAGGTAATCAATACCGCTGTCAATCACACACACCAGACAGCCTCTTCCGCTCAAGTCAAACGGCGCTGCGTAAAGCGGTGTGATACAGGAGGCGCGGATCCCCTGATCCACCGCAAAAAACAACCGCTTTGGTTTCTCAATATATTCAATTTCATCCCTGTCTGTCAAAATATCAATCATAGACTGCGGGAGCGTCACAATAGCATATTCATTGCTAAGCTCAACAATCCGAATCTGCGGATATTCCTCCTCTATCACAGCAAGATTGCCGGAATACTTTACAATCAAGTCCCAAGTCTGCTCCTCAGGCGAATAGCCCACATTCAGTTCCAGGGATTTATTGCGTTCATTTTGTGTCGCGTCAAGCGCGAGATTCAACAGATTTTCACGTTTTGGATTATCCATTTTAATACCTGCCAAAATTACTATATTGATTAATATATTCTCCGGCAGTATCCTCTGTGCACACTCATTCTTCCTCTTTTGGCGGCGTAATAATAATTTTGCCGTCCATCGCCTCAAGGCGAACCCTGTTGCTGCTGATTCCCGCTTTCTCCAGCACATCCTCGCTCAACTGTAAGCGGTGCGCCCTGTCCATAACCACATACTCCTCATGTGACTCTCCCTCATTCCACGCATGGCTGGCCACTCTCCTCACTTTCTCCTTGCTGATCTTACCGTCAGAAATCATAATTACGCGGTTTACCTTATCCGCAAGGCTAATGTCGTGCGTCACAATCAATATCGTAATTCCAATATCCGCATTCAGCTTACGAAACAGCTGAAATATTTTATCCGACGTTTTCGTGTCGACCGCGCCTGTCGGTTCATCCGCAAGCAAAATCGACGGCTCATTGGCAAGCGCAACCGCAATCGCCACACGCTGCTGCTCTCCGCCGGAAAGCTGCGACGGAAATTTGTCCGCATGAGAAAGCATTCCGACCTCATCCAGCAGCATTTTTGCGCGCTCTCTTCTCTTCCTGTCGTTTCCCTTCGCAAAGAGCATAGGCGCTTCTACATTTTCCACCACCGTCATGTATGGAAAAAGATTTCTTGTACTCTTCTGCCAGACAAATCCCACCGCACTTTTTCGATACCTCACCATCTCTTTCTCTTTCAGCGAGGATAAATCCTGTCCGTTAATAAATAACCGACCGGCCGTCGGCGTTTCCAAACCGCCGATCATATTCAAAAGCGTAGATTTCCCGGAACCGGACTTTCCGATGATTGCCGTCATTTCCCCGCGTTTAATCTCCAAATCCAGTCCCTGAAGCGCCATAACCTTTAACCCGTCCGACATGTATATTTTTACCAGACCGTCACAGTAGACAACCGCATCCTCCGGTATATGCTCCTCCTGCCCCGGCCGTTCCTTACTCTGTTCCATATGCATGCTCCTTCTCGCTAATGATTCCTGATGTGTCCGACGATCTCTCCGTCCGCAATCTCATAGACCTCGTCGCCAAGCTCCATCAAATTCGGATCGTGCGTCGTCATAACAATTGTCGCGCCCTCCTGCTTTGCAATCTCTTTAAAAAGCTCTACCACGGCAAGACCTGCCGCCGTATCCAATGCTCCGGTAGGCTCATCCGCAAAAATCACCTCCGGACGATGCGCAACGGCGCGCGCAATCGCCACACGCTGCTGCTCTCCTCCCGATAACTGGTTTGCCATATGATTCATGCGCGCTCTAAGGCCGACACGATCCATCACCTCTGTAATCCGTTTATTCCGATCTCCTTCATACCCCGCCAGACGCAGTGCAAAATCTACATTTTCATAAGCGCTCATCACCGGCACAAGCGCAACGGACTGAAAGACAAAACCAATCTTATAACGCCTGAGTTTCTCTTTTTCTCTTGCCGAAAGTCCTCCGAAATCTTTTCCGAGAAATTCAACCCTTCCCTCCGTCGGCTCGTCCAGCGAGCACATCATATTCAAAAGCGTCGTCTTGCCGGAACCGGAACGTCCCTTTAAAATCGTTAAGCTTCCCCGCGATATCTCAATATTTACGTCCTTCAGCACTTCAATCGTGCTCTTATTTCCGAGCACAAAGCTTTTTCTCAAATGCTCTGTGCGTATCGCCATCTCCATAAACAGTACCTTTTCCTCTCTTAATCTTCTCCAAGCTTCAGCGCCTCGGCGATCCTCATCTTCGAAAGCAGCTTCCAGATCACAAAGAGACAGAGCGCTACCACCGCAAACACGACCGCAAACAATTTCCAGATATCGCCCTCATAGATAAATATCCGAATCGCAATATTGTGCTTCTTCGGCAGATATACAAGCGCGAGCAGCTTTACAAACAAAATCGTTCCAAGCGCACCCACGCCCCCCCCCGCTAAAATCGGAAGCATGGAACCGAAAAACTGTTCATTGAGCAGCATGCCATAAATATCCCGTATCGGCATTCCCATCGCCCGATAAATTCCAAACAACAGCTCACGATTCTTCATGGACATAATCCAGTAAATCAAAAAGCCGGCGGAACAAACAAGAAGCGAAATCAGAAAGCTCATCGTAAACATACCGTTTGTAATCTGAATCATTGCCGAACTTCTGCTCTCACTCACCATGTCTGCGGCACTCTTAAAATCATTGATCCCAATATTTTGCTCCTTTAGATACTCCGTAACCTGCTCATCGGACGCTCCCTTGTTAAGCTTCATCCAAAGCGTATACTGTGTCAGTCCGCAGCGGCTCACTACTGTTGCGTAATTGGCAACCACCAGCCTGTTTTCCTGCACCGTATAATTTCCTTCCTCATCCTGCACATACTGATATCTGTTATAACCCGGAAATGCATCCACCACTGCGCAGATCTTTCCGGTCACCTTATCCAACGCTATTTCGTCACTCTTAATCGGACTGTAACGCGTATATCCGATAGAATCTCCCACCGAAACCCCAAGCTCCTCGGAAAGATTCCTTGAAATAATCACGGCGTCGGCATTCTGGGCCAGCTGATTCAGCGCGTTAAACCAGTGTTCATCATTCAAACCCTCAAGCAGACTTGCCGTTTCCCCGAATTCCTTTGTATGAATTCCTAAAAGCTCACAATCCCTCAATGTCGTATTCTTTACCGAAATATCTACCTTATGATCCTCAATCACCTTTGTAACTTTCTCGCAGATCCCCTCCTTCTCCAATTCCATGTAAGGCTCATAATCCGGTTCGTCATAAGACCAGTAGTATTGCCCCTGTGACTTTACGATCTGTAACCACCATCTGTCATCCGTCATTCTGATATCCGTTCCTATATCATATAAAACACGCTGTTCGTTATTTTCATTCATGGTCCGCGCCATATTTGCGTCAAAAAGTCCGCTCGAAATTGTCATAATCAGAAATACCGATAAAAATCCCTGCCGGTGAAACGTTCTTCTAATCTGCAAAAAAGAGGCATATGCCGCAGGCTTCCAGCGTTTTTTTCCTATCCGGTCTACGGCCGCAATCAAATATCCGGTAAGCCTCAAAACCACAAGACCGCAAGAGAATAAAAACAGCGATGCATTCAAAAAAATCATCGGATCAATACTGGCTCCCTCAATAATCCGAAGCGCAATCTGATCGCTCTGCTTATTATAATTATAGAAAAGATACACCGAAACGCCAAGCAAAAGTACATCCAAAAATCCCTTTTGCCAAAACGGCTTCTTATTGCTGTAACGATTCAGCCCTTTCTGCTCCACAATGGTGAGCTTTGCCCTTCCAAACACCGGAAGCGTCATAAAGAGAATCGCAATCACACATGCAATTCCCCCATAGAGGAACATCTTCCATGTAAACTGATACAGACTGACATCCTTCGCTGAAAATTTCAAAAATCCATCGGTGCCCGCCGCGCATCTGCACATCACATATCCAAGCAAAACCCCCAGAAAAATTCCCGCCGCAGACAGCAGTACGGACTGTAAAAGATACAAATTCATCACCTGTTTTCTTGTGACGCCGCGGCTTCTAAGCACCGCAATCTCCCCCTCCTCTAAAGCAAGAATCTGGGAAGACACCATATAGATAAACAAAAGCAGCAAAACAATGCATGGCAGTTCCAAGACAAAGAGCACTACTCTTGCCGATTTCTGCTGCTGCTGAAAGCTCTTAAGCGTTTCCAAAAAGTTAATGGTAAGCGCCCCGTCCGCCTTTATAAACTGCTCAAGATAATCCCGGTACACGGCTGCCTGACTGCAGTCAATCTGCGTATAATTCAAAAAGAGCTGCTGATTGCACGCGACACTTGCCTTTGGGCTATGTTCAAAGAGGATATCTAACGTCTCCTCCGGCACAAAAACCGTCTTTTTATATTCCGCCAGCGGCTCACTCCAGTAATTGTCACTGTAAGAGCTCTGCCTGATCACCCCGGCAATTACAAAACGCAGCTCCTCATCCTTGTACAGGCTATATGTCATGGAGAGCTCCTCGCCTGTCACAAGTCCGTACTCATCCATAACGGCTTCGCTGATCAGGCAGTAGAACGCCCCGTCCTCTGTCTGCGCCTCCGTTGGCATACTGCCGTCCACAAGCTCGATATGCTCCTGCATATCCCGGATACATCCCACCGTAAAAAAGCGTTTATTGCTCTGAAATGCGCTGATTGCCGTAAACCCGGAAAACATCACGGACTGATTTGAGCTGACTTCCTCCGCCTCAATATATTCCTGCCATTTATTCTCATACGCATCCATGCGGTTATAAATTTCCTGCATATTTTTATATTCTTCGACCTGATAGCTTTCCTCCCGCGCAATCACTGCCGGAAACTCTTCCCTTTCAAGCGCGTAATTTTCAAACGCCGTCTGCAAAAGCTGGTTTGCAGCCCCTCTCTCAAACATCGGATGACAGGCAAATACCGCCACTAACAGGACAATTCCCACAAGCAGGCAGAGATTCAGCCATCTTTTATTTTTTATTTTCCGTCGTATAAATTGAAACAAAGCACAAACCTCCCGCTATTTCTTCTCTCTTGCCAAAACATCCTTCTCCTCTACTCCCGATAAAATTACGGTCGCATTCAAATCAGAAAGGGATTTATCCACCAAAACATATTGTTTCACAAGGCCGCCGTCTGCCACACGCCACACATAATAATAAGGCTCATTCGGTCTTGTAATCCTCGTCTCCTCATACACAAGCGGCGTCGGGATAGAGACAACCTGCTGCATCGTCAGATAAGAAAAGGTCAATTTTCCCTTTAACACGTCTTCGTAAAAGCTCTCATCTTCCATTTCCACATAAAATGCCGCCGGTCCGGAAGAAGCAGGCTCAGCACATCTTGAGAGATGCGCTCCGTTTTCGTCCGAAGACACCCATACCTTATCCTTATTATTCTGCGCCACCGTCCAGCCGGTGCAGTGACCGATATAATCCGTATCCTCCACGGTGATCGTAATCTTTTCCCCGAAATCCGCAATGTTATCAAGATAATTTTTCTCTTTCTCAAGCTTTACCATCCGGACAAGCAGTTTGTTTTTAGCCTTCTCACCGACGGACACGATATGACTTTTCTCCCTTACATACTCTCCGTCAGAAACGTCAACCTTCGTGACGATTCCCGACGCCTTCGCATAAACGCTGATCTTTCCGCTCCCGTCATTGTTTTTCGCAATCCGGTCGTAGTCCTTTTGAAGCTGCCTTAAACTGTATTCATGGTTTACCGCCTCAAGCTCCCTTTGCAGAGAAAGAATCGCGCGCATATTCTCATCCGTCTCGGCTGCAAGCTGCTCATCAATGCTTTTGATACTTTTCGAAAATTCCACGTTCTCATGACGGATCTTATTCGTCGCCTCCTTTAATGCCGCCCTTCCCTGTCCCGAGTCGATAATATAGAGAAGATCTCCCGCCTGCACCGTGTCGTCCTTTTTTACCATAACCTCCGTAACGGTTCCCTCATACGGAGCATCATACCAGACCGTCTTTTCGTTCGAAAGCTCATAATGCCTTGATATATTATCAATTTCGTAATCGGAAAGCTCCACCGTATATTCCTCATATTCCGCCGGCATCCTGGAGTCGGAAGCATAATATACAAGCTCGCCTTCTTCAAGTCCGTCTGTCACCTGAACATAATTTTCGTCCTTCTCTCCGATCGTTACAGCACGCTTTTCCTGTTCTCCGTTTTCCAAAACCACATAGACAAAATAAGCTCCTTCCTCCCCATACAACGAATCAAGACCGATAATCGGCACCGCCTTCTCCTTTTTTTTACGAAAATATACCGGATATGTATCGCCAAGCGCAAGCCCTTTTGCCTCGGCACAGGTCAGGCGTACGTTCGGGTAAGCGCTGCTCGCTTTCGAGAGAATCACCTCGTCCCTACTGTACGGAATCTCCGTCACATCGCAGCGTTTTCCCGCAATCAGCATATATTTCACCTCATAATCCGCATACACATACGAATCAATCTTCTTATTCGTAAGCTCCAGATACGTTTCCTGCGGGTCCGATATAACGACAATATTTTCGTAAGCGCCGGCGCTTGTGGAGTCTCCAAGATCTTTTGCATAGGTCACGGTTCCAGCATGACCTGCCGTAAGCGTTCCTGTTGCAATCAATTCTTTCTGTTTTTCAATAGATTCATTGATTTTTCCTACGCGATACTCATGAAGCAGGCTGTCATAGCGTTGATTTTCCCGCTCAGCCGCAATGCGCGCCGCGCGCTCTCCTTCGTCCATCTCCGGTTCGGCCTCTGTCTCCGGTTCTGTCTCCGTTCCCGGTTCGGCTTCTGTTCCCGGTTCCGCCTCCGTTCCCGGTTCGACCTCCGGCTCCGATTCTGCCTTCGGCTCCGGTTTGGCCTCCAGCTGGCTAATCCGTATATTCGTAATCCTGTTGTTGATATCATAATTTTTGTTTTCATTTGCCAGCTCCGCCGTTAAATCCTCTAACGCCTCCTTCGCTGCGTCCACATCCGCATATGCGACTACATCTCCTGCCTCCACATGGTCGCCGACCTCTACCGTAACCTCCGAGATTTCGGCGTTTGTGGAATAAAAGCAGCAATAATCCTTTGCCGCTACCGTAGCAAAAAGAATGTCCGTCTTACCTATCTCTCCAAGCTCTACCGCGCGGCATGAAGCATTCGCAGCGACCGGCTCTAAAAGCTCCGGAACGGGCGCTTCCTCTGTGTTCCCGCATCCGGCACATATTGTCATTTCCGCAAGAAGCGTCACTGTCAACAGCGCTGCACTTATCCTTTTACATCTCATTCCAACGTCACCTTCTCTCCTACCTCCACCCCGCTTGTAATCACGATATAATCGTCTGTCTGTTCCCCCACCGTCACCAAAACAGCCTCACGATATCCGTTCTCCTTAATTCTGTGCACATAGTAAGAATCCCCCTCCTCACTTTCTACAAGGACGACGGCATCCGTATCCACATAGAGCACATCCGTAATCGGCGGCTTCTCCACAGTCAGCGTAAGTATATCCGAATCCGAGACGGACGACATATCCGAAACCGGCTCAAAGGTCAACGTCTGATCCGTAATATCGCGAAGACGAAGGTCATAGCTTGCCACCCCCGCAGATACGGTATACACCTCCCCCACGGTAAACACGTCCGGCTCCCTCGTCGACGCAGAATAGTTTCCGCTCCCGCACACCTCCGTCAAAAGCGCCTTGCCCGGCATATAATATCCGTTTCTAAGATACTCGTTGATTCTGGTAATCGTACCGTCCTCCTTTGCGATAATCTGGTAGCCCGCAAGCTCATTTTGTGCCTCTTCAATATAAAGCGACGCCACCTGGATATCCTCACGCAGCATGGCAATATCCGCATTGTAATCGACGCTTTGGTCTATTTTCATCAAATTCCCGTAATGCTCCACCAAAAGCTCTTTTTGCCGTTTATCATCTTCATACTGCTCAATTGTCCGGCGGATACTTTCCGACTCAAATGAGACCAGAATATCTCCCTTCTTCACCTTATCTCCCACTGACACATGCAAAGTATCAAGCTCAAGATCTTCATTTGTCGAATCATACTGAATTCTCTCATAACCCTCCATACTTAATGTCAGCGTAATACTGGGATTTAAATCCCCTCTCTGCACCTCTACTGTCTGATAGATCGTTTTTTCATATGGCTGCTGCTTCATGGATACCACCTCACGATTTGTTGACGCACATCCCCCGAGTGCAATTCCCGAAACAACAAACAGTGACGCCACTGCCCGTATCCGTCTGCCTTTCCCCTCCATAGCACCGTCCTTCTTCCTTCTTTGTTATACGTAACAGTTCAGTTACCCCGCCCTGTTACATTTATACTTCATTATAAAAATCAATCACGGAACCGTCAATCGCATTAATTAAAACCCAATTATCTATAAATGTTCTGGCGAGTTTATCATCCGGATAAGCCTCCCCCAGTCTCCATGTAGGAACATAGCTGTAATACCCCGGATTCTCTTTATCCCTGACCCGAAAATAAATAAGCTCCATTGCATTAAACGTGACCAGCCATTCCTCCGATGTATACCGGAATCTGAACTTTCCAAAATTCTCTGTAACCTCTTTTTTTATGATATTTCGAACATCCTCTAATGCGAGAAGCTCCACATTATCCGAAACACTGACAGTCTCTATCGGACACTGTGCTTCCGCAAAAACAATCCCCTTCCCATTGACATAAACCGTCATCCGTGCACACGTACTGTACCGTTGGGGCTCCGACTCTTTCTTTTTGTCATAATAATTCTGATAATCGGTCTCTGTTCCCGGTCTCACAAAGGAAACACCGTCAAGGCCGGCATCATAATAGAAGACATAACCGTCGTAACAATCTAATGTTCGATCCGTCTCCCAGCTAAGAGGCGTGGAATATGTACATACCGTATAATCCAGCCCTGTGTCCTCCACCAAACGGTCCGCAATCTCTTTCGCCTCCTCCTCTGTCAGCTCGCATTGATTATCAACCGTAGAACTCTCCCCGCTATACGCAGTACAATACACCTCATCACTCACATCTTTTAATTCCTCCGGGCAAAATTGACGTATATCCTTCGCATCCAGGCACACCCCGTTAAGCCAAACAATTCCCTTATCTGCTTCACTTCTCCAAAAGTGCATCTCATAAGATTGTCCTTCCCGTTCCCCGAGATATTCGTTAACGTCAAAGCTCTCCGCAGGTATATATACCTCTTTTGCCGCTTCAATCCGCTCGTCAAAATCTTTGAGATTCTTCTCCGCCTCCTCTTTTATAGACGCTAAGAAGTCCTGATCCACCACCTCTTCCCTGTCGTACGAATCATACAGCTCCTGCTCTTCTTCACGCAGTTTCATCAATTCCTCTCTGGGAAGATGATCGATATCATAATAATAAATACTTTTCGAATCAAACACACTTTCTGCCATACGCTGTCTGAATGCATCATCAATTGTTGTCTCTTTCACCTCTACCACTGACATCTTCTCTGCGTCCGGCAAAAAAACCTCTGCGTTCACCTGCACCGTCACCGTATTCCCCTTTGTATTTACCGCCGTCCACTCGTCCTCCCAGGCAGAAGCATCTGCGAACTGCTCAAGTCCTTTTCTCCCGCTCCTGTTCCCGGTATTCTCTGTGACATCATCCACACTGTAATCTACCGTCCGCCCGCTGCAGCCTGCGAAAAAATGGGTACCGATGAAAAACATGGCCGCTATACTCATTGTTCTTACCATTACTTTCCTCTTCATAGCTCCTCCTTTTCTACACTTCGTCATAAAAATCAATCACGGAACCGTCAATCGCATTAATTAAAACCCAATTATTCGTGATCGTCGCAACTTCCGCATCAATTCGAAAAATATCTCCCAGCCTCCATGTCGGAACATAGCTGTAATACCCCGGATTCTCTTTATCCCTGACCCGAAAATAAATAAGCTCCATTGCATTAAACGTGACCAGCCAGTCTTGCGATGTATATCTGAACCTGAACTTTCCAAAATTCTCCGTGACTTCTTCTTTTATGATACTGCGGACATCATCTAATGTAAGAAGCTCCACATTATCCGAGACACTGACAAATTCTACCGGATTCTGCGCGTTCACATAAATAATCCCCTTCTCATTGACATAAATCGTCATCTGCGCATCCATACTATACCGTTCGGGTTCCGACTCTTTCTTTTTGTCATCATAATTCTGATAGTCGCTCTCTGTTCCCGGTCTCACAAAGGAAATTCCGTCAAGGCCGGCATCATAATAGAAGACATAACCGTCGTAACAATCTAATGTTTCACCCAAATCCTTCTCCCAGCTAAGAGGCGTAGAATATACACATACCGAATAATCCAGCCCTGCGTCATCCACAAAACGGTCCGCAATCTCTTTCGCCTCCTCCTCTGTCAGCTCGCATTGATTATCAACCGTAGAACTCTCCCCGCTATACGCAGTACAATACACCTCATCACTCACATCTTTTAATTCCTCCGGGCAAAATTGATGTATATCCTTCGCATTAAGGCTCATCCCGCAAAACTGTACGATTCCCTCATCGCTTTCACGGCTCCAAAAATGCATCGAATAATATTGGTTTTCACGTTTCCCGAGATATTCATTAACGTCAAAGCTCTCCGCCGGTATATATTCCTCTTTTGCTTCCTTTATCTGCTCGTCAAAAGCTTTGAGGTTGTCCTCCGTCTCCTCTATATACGCTAATATATCCGGATCACTCGTCGTCTTGTCATACGAATCATACAACTCCTGCTCTTCTTCGCGCAGCTTAGCCAGATCTTCCTTGGGAAGATGATTGATGTCATAATAATAAATACTTCCCGCGTCAAACACACTTTCTGCCACACGCTGTCTGAACGCATCATCAATTGTTGCCTCTTTCACCTCTACCACTGACATCTTCTCTGCGTCCGGCAAAAAAACCTCTGCGTTCACCTGAAGTGTCACCGGATTCCCCTTTGTATTTACCGCCGTCCACTCGTCCTCCCAGGCAGAAGCATCCGCGAACTGCTTCAGTCCTTTCTTCCCGCTCCGGTTCTCGGTATTCTCTGTGACATCATCCACACTGTAATCTACCGTCCGCGCGCTGCATCCCGAGAAAAAATTGGCACCGACGAGAAACACTGTCGCTATGCTTACTGTCTTTATAATTGTCTTTCTTTTCATATCTTCCCTTTTCTACACTTCGTCATAAAAATCAATCACGGAACCGTCAATTGCATTGATCAGCACAGCATTTCTGATGTTTTTCGTATTTCCGTACTCCGAAACGTCTCCCAGCCTCCACGTCGGAACATAACTGTAATGACCCTCATTCTCTTTATCCCTGACCCGAAAATAAATAAGCTCCATTTCATTAAAGGTGACAAGCCAGTCTCGCGAAGTATATATGAATCTGAAATCCCCAAAATGATCTGTAACCGCTTCTTTTATGATGCCCCGGATATCGTCTAATGCAAGAAGCTCTACATCTTCTGAAACACCGGTAAACTCTATCGGACTCTGCGCATTCATATAAAGAATACCGTCAGCATTTACATAGACTGCCATCCGCGCTTCCATACTATACCGTTCCGGCTCGGTCTCTTTCTTTTTTTCATAATAATTCTGATAGTTATTCGCTATTCCCGGCATCACAAATGAAACATCATCAATCCCGGCATCATAATAAAACACATACCCGTCACCTTTTCCCGCTTCTTGGGCTGCCTCATAGGTGGCTCCCCATACAAGCGGAACGGAATATGCATATACGGAATAATCCGCCCCCATTTCCTCCACAAAGCGGTCCGCCATCTCCCGAGCTTCTTCCTCTGACAGCTTACACTGATTGTTAATTATATTGTAACCCTGATATGGATGACACGGTATGCTCTTAACGTTTACTATACCGAATTCGTTATCACTCCTTTCGACATACTGGGAAAAATCCTTCCGTTCAAGACTGAACATCTTCCATCCTGCAGTCTCTTCATTCCCTTCTGCGTCCACAAAAGAAAGCTCATAAAGTTCTCCTCCACGCTCCCCAAGATATTCATTAACTTCAAAATCCTCCGCCGGCATATAAGTTTCTCTGGCATTTTCCAGCAGCTCGTCATAATGTTTAATGCTCTCCAAAGTCCACTCCATACTCTCTAAAATCTGTGGATCCTCTATTGTTTTATCTTTTGCATATTCATCATAAATCATCTGTGCCTCCTCCCGGCGCTTTATCAGCTCTTCCTTCGGCAGATGATCCGTATCGTAGTAATAAATACTTCCGCCTCCAAACACACTCTTTGCCACACGCTGCTTGAAAGCCGCATCCATTTCAGACTCCTTCACCTCTACCACGGACACCTTTTTTGCGTCCGGCAAAATAACATCCGCTTTCACCTGCAGTGTCACTGTATTTCCCTTTGTATTCACTGCGGTCCACTCGTCTTCCCAGGCGGAAGCATCCGCAAACTGCTCCAATCCCCTTTTTCCGTTCCCCCTCTCGGTATTCTCCGTGACGTCTTCCATGCTGTAATCTACGGTTCGCTCGCTGCATCCCGCAAAAAAAACATTAACGACAAGAAACGCTGCCGCCATACTTACTGTTTTTATCATTAACTTTCTTCTCATAATCTTCTCCTTTTCTACGCTTCGTCATAAAAATTAATAATCGAACCGTCAATTGCATTAATTAGCACACAGTTACCGATCATAATCATGTGATCCTCTTCGTACCTTTTAACATCTGCAAGTCTCCATACCGGTATATAACTGTAATGACGTGCGTTCTTACGATCCCTGACCCGGAAATAAAGCAGCTCCATTTCATTGAAAGTAACCAGCCAGTCTTCCGATGTATATTTGAACCGGAAAGCCCCAAAATCTTCTATGACCGCTTCCTTCATAATGCTGCGGACATCCTCCAATGCAAGAAGGCCGGCATCTTCCGAAACAGCGGTAATCTCTATCGGATTTTTCACCTGCGCTTCCACGATTCCCTTCTCGTTTACAAAAACCTCTATCCGCGCCTTCATGTCATACTGCTCCGGTTCCGACTCTTTTTTCCTGTCGAAATTCATATACTGCATTTGCGTTCCCGGCGCCACGAATGAAACCTCATCAATCCCCGCATCGTAGCAAAACACATAACCGTCTGCGATTACAGATGCATTTACAACCGCATTCCATGCAAGCGGCGCAGAATATACGTATACGCTGTATCCCAATCCCAAATTCTCCACAAATTCGTCCGCCAGTTTTTTCGCCTCTTCCTCCGACAGACCACATTGATTGTCAATAAGGGACTGCCCCAAATACGGATGACAGACCACCCCCTCTTTATCGCTTAAATCTTTTGGACAAAACCGCTGAATATCTTTCGTGCAAAAACGTATTGTCTTCCCCCGGCAGCCAGAAATCGTACCGCTTCCCATACCGTTTTCAACACCATAAAAAGACAGCTCATAAAATCCCCCTTCACGCTCCCCAAGATACTCGTCAACGTCATAAGTCTCTACCGGTATATAGGTATCCTGTGCCTTTTCCACCAGCTTATCATAAGCTTTGATATCATCCAAAAGCTCCTCCATGATCTCTAAATCTTCCTCGTCGCTTGTCGTCTTATCGTATGAGTCATACACGCTCTGTATATTTTCACGCTGCCCGGCTATTTCTTCCTTCGGAAGATGCCGGATATCGTAATAATAAATATTTCCGCCGTCAAACAGGCTCTGTGCCACTTGCCGTTTAAAAGCTGAATCCACCTCAACTTCCTCAACCTCTACCACTGACATCTGCTCGGCCTCTGGCAAAAGAATGTCCGCTTGCACCTGCACCGTCACCGTATTCCCCTTTGTATTTACCGCCGTCCACTCATCCCTCCAGACCGGCGTATCGGCAAACTGCTTTAGTCCTTTTGTTATGCTTCTTTGCCCGGTGTGCTCCGTGACGTCGTCTATGCTGTAATTTACGCTCCGCCCGCTGCAGCCTGTCAAAAAAAACGTGGAAATGAAAAACGCCATCGCCATACTTACTGTTCTAACAATTACCGTTCTTTTCATAATCTTCTCCTACGCTTCCTCATAAAAATTAATGACGGAGCCGTCTATCGCATTGATAATAATCGGATTGTCAAAGCGGCGTCCATTCCAGGCATTCCCCCAAGCACTATGTTCCGAAAGCCTCCACGCGGGAACATAACTGTAAATTCCAACATTTTCCTTATCTCTGACCCGGAAATAGAGAAGTTCCATTTCATCATACTCAATATAAAGTGAATTTCCTCCACTCGTTACCGTTACATTATCCGGCAGGCAAAATCGAAACAATTCGGTATTTTCAATAATCTCTTCACGAATGATGTCTTTAACAGTCTCTATCGGCAAAAGCTTGACCCCATCTGACATACCGGTAATTTCTACCGGATTATACGCCTGCATTCCGATCACCCCTTTTTCTGTAACATAGATCTCCAGACGGGCTTTCATGCTATACTGCGGCTTCTCGGATTCTTTCTTCATCCTCATATTTCCGTAATTTTCCTGTATCCCCGCCATTACAAAAGAGATATTATCTACTCCGATATCAAAAGTAAAAACGTATCCGTTTGCAATATAATTTGCACCCATACTTCCAAATGTATTTCCGTTCCACCATGCCAGGGGGTTCACGCCGCTGTAAACGGGATACTCAAGTCCCAGTTCGTCTGCAAAACTCCTGGCATACCCCTTTGCCTCTTCCTCCGAAATCGTACACTGATTTTCTACCTTCGCTTCAAACTCCACCACATCGTAATATAGCCCCTCCACCCCGCTTACTTCCTCCGGAGATACCTGATAGATATCTTTGGGCATAAGAGAGATTCCTTTTTCTCTGCACCCCAATTCATTTGAATTATCACTATAAAATGACAGTTCATACAATACTCCGTCGCGCTCACCTAAATACTGATTGACCCCAAAATCCTCCGCCGGTATGTAATTATCCCCCGCCGTCTTTAACGCCTCGTCACAGCTTTGGATTTCCTTCGATAACGTGTCCTTCTCCTGCACATCCTCCTCGCCGTAAGAATTATACTCTGCCTGCCAGCGCTCGCGCCGCTCTAACAAATCCTTTTTCGTCGCATGCCTTGTATCATAATAGTAAATGTCTCCGGCAGGAAAAATATTTTTTATGATTCGCTTCTTATAAGCCGCATCAAATTCCGACTCTTCTACCTCTACGACAAACATTTCCTCTGCCTCCGGCAGAACAATCTGTACCCTGTCCATATTAAAATTTACAGCTGTACCCTTTTCTGTTATCGCTGTCGGATAAGCCTCTTCCCCCTCCCAGCCCGACGCACCCGAAAACTGCTCCAGTGTTCCGTAGCTGCCGCTCTTTTCCTGTTTTTTTTCTTCTTCTGTCTGTATATTTTCTGTATTCTCTTCCATGCCATAGTCTATAATCTTTTTGTCACTGCATCCTGTCAGGATACCTACGCTAAGGCAGCATACAAGCCCTGCACTGATACATTTTCCTGTCATTTTTCCAGTCATAATCCTCTCCTATATTTCGTCATAAAAATCAATCACAGAGCCGTCAATCGCATTGATCAAAACCTGATTATAGATCTCAAAAGAAGAAGAATAGCGCTCGGAGAGCCTCCATGCCGGAATATAACTGAATTTTCCCGCATCTTCTTTGTCTCTGATACGAAAATAAATAAGCTCCATTTTATTAAATGTTATCTTTTGTGAGGACGTATACTCGAAACGGAAATCCTCAAAATGCTTTGCAACCTGGTCTTTGATAATTCCCTCTATCTCCTCAACCGGCAAAAGCCCGGTTCCCTCCAGGACTCCGTCAATTTCTATCGGATTTTCCGCCGACATTCCAATGACGCCTCTGTCCGTAACCATAACGGTCAGCACGGCATTCAGATCATACCGTCCCTTTTCCTGCTCCTTTTTCTTGCTATAATTTGAATATACATTCTGGCCTCCAAACAACGCAAAAGATATCTGGTCTATCCCTGCATCAAACGTAAACACATAGCCGTTTTCCGTATCATAAACATCCGGCTCGCCTCCCCATAGAAGCGGTTTGCAGCTGCGAAGCACGGGATACTCCAGTCTTAGTGCGCCAAGAAAGTTCTGTGCCGTCTCCAATGCCTCCTCCCCGGAAAGCTTGCACTGATTCTTGGCGGAAACCTCTTCTTCGCCTACGCCGTAACACACATACCCTCCGCCGCTTAATCCCTCCGGGCAAACCTGATGAATATCTTTAGGCAAAAGAGATATCTCCTTGCTCTTGTAAACGTTTTCTACCTTTGCTACACCACTGCTTTCCCAAAAAGTCAGCTCATAGGATATCCCTTCAAGCTCTCCTATATACTCGTCCACATCATACGAAACAACCGGTATATAAGCATCTCCCGCTGTCTTCCATGCTTCCTCATAGCCCAAAATCTCCTGCTGCAGTTGTGCCTTCCCCTCCTCGTCATTTTCGCAATAGTTGTCATACATTTCCTGACAAACATCTTTTCTCTCTTCGATTGCCTCTTTGGGAAGATGTGCCGGATCGTTATAATAAACCTCGTTGCCGCCAAAAATCTGCTTTGCGATTGTCTCCTTGTAATCAGCGTCAAACTCCGGCTCCTCCACCTCAACAACAGACATTTGCTCTGCCCCGGGCACAGAAATTTTCGAATCAACCGAGAGCGTGACTTCTTTCTCCTCCGCGTCTTTCACCGTCCACGTTTCCTGCCATACAGACGCATCCGCAAATTGTTTCAGCTTTCCATACGCGCCTTCCGTCTGTATATTTTCCGTATTCCCGCTCATGTCATATTCAACGGTCTTTTTTTCGCTGCATCCCGCCAAAAAGTTTATTCCAAGGAGACATACAAGCACTGCGCTTAAGTATTTTCCTGTCGTTTTTCCTGTCATCATCCGCTCCTATATTTCGTCATAAAAATCAATCACAGAACCGTCAATCGCATTGATAATCACCGGATTATCAATACGGAAGCCGTTTATATAACTTTCAAAAACCATCCAATCAGAAAGCCTCCATGCCGGAATATAACTGTAATGTCCTGCATTTTCCTTATCTCTGACACGGAAATAAATAAGCGACAATTCATTATACGTAACACCTAAACTCCAGTCTTTTTTATTTGGTTTTATCCCTAAGCCCCATCCATAATCCACATTACTTGGCACACAAAAACGAAATAACTCCGGATTTTCCTTTGTCTGTTTCCTCATAATCTCTTTCACCGTTTCCATAGAAAGAAGCTTCACGTCTTTCGACGTTCCAATAATTTCCACCGGATTATGTGCCTGTACCCCGATCACCCCTTTCTCCGTAACACAGACATCCAGACGAGCGTTCATATTATACTTCGGCTTCTCAGATTCGCTTTTCTCTTTCAGATTCCCGTAGTTCTCCTGTACTCCCTGCATCACAAAAGATACGTCTCCCACTCCAAAATCGTAAGAAACAACATAACCGTGTGCAAGATATTTCGCCTCTACATTATAAGAGTCCCTTCCCTTCCACCATGCAAGCGGCTTCACAACACTGCGGACAGGATATTCAAGCCCAAGCTCCTTTACAAAGCTGTCCGCCAGCCCGCATGCCTCCTCCTCTGAGATCTCACACTCATTTTCCACCGTGCCAAATCCGAAATCGACCACATCATAATATAACCCCTCCACCTCGCTCACTTCCTTTGGGCATACCTGATAGATATCCTTCGGCGTAAAATCAATTTCCTTGCTTCTGCAGTTCCATTCATCCTCGCTGACGTCCCGAAACGACAGTATATATGAAAGCCCTCCGCGCTCTCCAAGATACTCTCCCGCTTCAAAGCCCTCCGTCGGCGTATAGGTATCCCCCGCCGTATTCAGCGCCTCGTCACAGCCCTGGATTTCCTCAAGCAGCCTGTCCTTACCCTTGTCATCCTCCCCTTCATAAGACTCATACGCTTCCTGCAAGAGCTCACGCTTCTCTAACAAATCCTTTTTTGGCATATGCTCTGTATCATAATCGTAAATCTCTCCTGCCGTAAAAAGCTTTTTTATCACACGCTCTTTATAGGCCGCATCAAACTCCGGTTCATTTACCTCTACGACAAACATCTCCTCCGCCTCCGGAAGCACAAGCTCCACATTTTCCAGGTTCATCTGCACTTGCATTCCCTCTTCAGTTGTTGTCGACCAATGATCGTCATTCCAGCCCGGCGCATCCGCGAACTGCTCCAGCGTCCCATAACTGCCTCCGCTTTCCGTGTGCGTATCTTCCGTATTCCCGCTCATGTCATATTCAACGGTCTTTTTTTCGCTGCATCCCGCCAAAAAGCTTATTCCAAGGAGACATACAAGCACTGCGCTCCCCAGTTTTAAGTGCATTTTTCCGCTTACCTTTTCTCTCATGCCTTCCTCCTACATTTCTTCAAACAAATTAATCCACGAGCCGTCTATCGCATTGACCAGAAGCGGATTGTCAACAAACGGCATATAGGGATTAATCCCGCTTAACTGCTCTCCGAGTCTCCATACCGGAATATAGCTGTAAGTGTTTTGATACTCTTTGCTTCTTACACGGAAATAAATAAGCTCCATCCTATCAAACGAAATCTCTTTTTCATTCGTATATGCAAACCGCAGCTTTCCCACATGATTCAGCAACTGATCCCGCATACTATCCCTAACTGCTTCAATCGGCAAAAGTCCGACGTTCGCAGAAACATCCGCCGTTTCTATCGGATTGTATGCATTCATCTGAATAATACCTTTATCTGTCACACAGAGGCGTATGCGCGCCTTCATAGAATACTGTACCCCCTCCGACTCCTTTTTCTTTGTCCACAGGTTCCCATAGCTCTCCTCATCTCCGGTTTCAACAACCGACACGCCGTCTATGCCATAATCATAATAAAAGGTATATCCGTTCACAGCCCTGTAATCCTGCCCCGGAACTGTTGTAATGTCCGAACCAAACTCCCCGGACCAAAGCAGCGGTTCCCAGTACGCACAGACCGAATACTCAAGTCCCAGTAAATCGATAAAATCCTGTGCCTTCTGCCTGGCCTCCTCTTCCGTAAGCCCGCAATAATTCCCCTCGACATATGACAATTCATCCGGATACTGAGGATTATAAGAGATGTATTCCGTCCCGGCAAACTCCTTCGGGCATACCTGCCCTACTTCTTTCGGAACAAGGGAAATCTCTTTTGTGCGGTGAGGAACCGGTCTGTAAGCGTCATTCAGATTATCTCTTTCCGTAAACGTAAGCTCATATGTGGCGCCTTCAATCTGTCCCAGATATTCATTCACCGTAAAGTCCCCGACCGGCGTATACGTGTCCCCCGCACTCACAATCGCCTTTTCATATGCCGCAATCTTTTCATCCAGATGCGCGTCATACTCACCGAATCCGCCCTTCACATAATAATCGTACCATTCCTCCAGCTCCTTCTTTGGCAAATGCGCAACATCATTATAAAATATCTCACCGTTTCCGAAAATCTGCTTTGCGATTTTCTCCTTATAACTCTCGGTAAACTCCGCCTCCTTCACCTCAGCCACAGACATCTGCTTTGTATCCGGAAGTAAAACCCGGGCGTTGATATCAACCGTTCTCATGTCTCCCTGCTTGTCAATCACTGTCTCAAACTGCTCTGTCCACACAGAGGCATCCGCGAACTGTTCCAGACTGCTCTTTTTCCCGTCATCCGCCGTCTGCGTGTCCCCGTTCTCACTGTCTATGCTGTAATTTACGTTTTTATTTTCACAGCCCGAAAAAAAACTCATACACAAAGCACACAGAAATCCAAGGCTTATCCATTTTTGTCTCATCGCGTCTTCCTCCTACACCTCGTCAAACAGATCAATCGGCGAACCGTCAATTGCATTGATCAGAACCGTATTTTTAACCATCGGATAAAACGGTTCTTCTTCCTGTTCTCTTTGCGTCTCTACTGTCCCCGCCAGCTCACCAAGCCTCCATGTCGGAACATAGCTGTAATATCCCGGGTTTGCCTCGTCTCTCACACGGAAATAAATGAGCTCCATTTTGTCCAACGGAATCTCCTCGTTAAAATTCGTATATGCAAACCGCAATTTTGCAAGATGATCCGTCAGCTGTTCCTCCATAATTTCATAAATTGTATCCAGCGGAAGAAGACCGACATTCGCAGATACACCGGTTGTCTCAAGCGGATTATACGCATTCATCTGGATCACTCCTTCATCGGTCACGTAAATCTGTATGCGTGCCTCCAGGGAATACCGCATCGGCTCCGAATCTTTCTTCTTGAGATAAAGATTAGAATAGCCCTTCTCTATCCCATAACCCACGACAGAAACATCGTCAATCCCAAAATCATAGAAAAAAACATATCCGTTTACAACCATATCTCCATAATATCCCGTCCAGGTCGTCGGAACATCATTTCCGAAATTCCCCGACCAAAGCAGCGGTCTTGAATATGCAAAGACAGGATACTCAAGCCCCAGCTTATCGATAAAATTCCACGCCTCTTCTTTTGCCTGCTCCTCCGTAAGTTCACATTGATTGCCAGAGACTGAACGTGTCCCTGGAAAGCAATGCAGATATTCGCTTGCGCTAAGCTCTTTTGGACAAATCTCATGGACATCCTTAGGCACAAACGCAATCTCCTTCGTGCGATGATGTATAAATGCGTCGGCATCACGTTCATTTGTCCGCTCTGTAAAAGAGAGCTCATAGGCGCTTCCCCGCAAAGTCCCTATGTATTCATTCACTGTATAACCATCCACGGGTATATAATCATCTGTATCTCTTGCAGTTTCCATCGCATTTTCACATTCCGCAAGCAGCTCCTCTAATTGCTCAGCACTGTGAGTGTTTCCCACCTGCTCATAAAAAGAACTTCGCTCCTCCAACGCTTTCTTCGACAGATGCGGAATATCATTATAATAGAGCTCTTCGTCCCCGAAAATGCTCCCGGCAATTTTCTCTTTATAAGCGGCATCAAATTCTGCCTCTTTCACCTCAGCCACAGACATCTGCTCCACATCAGGAACAGAAATCTCTGCGTCAATACTGACCACCACTTTATCTCCCTGCTTACCAACCCCTGCTTCTACTTCTTTTTCCCATGGCTTTGCATCCGCGAACTGTTCCAGACTGCTCTTTTTCCCGTCATCCGCCGTCTGCGTGTCCCCGTTCTCACTGTCTATGCTGTAATTTACGTTTTTATTTTCACAGCCCATGAACAGACCAATACAGATACATCCGAATATCCCCGCACATATCCCTCTGTACTTTTTCACAATTTCTCCTCCTGTCTCATCAATATTTCGTATATTAATGATTGTACTCCCCTCCTGTAAACAACTTGTATCCGTCTATATTATTAATATTTACAAATTAATTAGCTTAATTAGCCGGACGGATAGCTGCCACATAGCGGTGCGCGGAATGTGCCTGTATCAACTCATAACGCTCTTCCCCCGATGCCGCCTGCCACAGCGCCATCCACGTCAAATCCGACGCCTCAATATTCGAATATGACAGATAAGACGCCACACTCTGATTCGGAATATCCTTTTTTTGCCTCTCAATTTTCCCTTCCTCCGAAAAGAACTCCTGTGAAAACATTTTTTCGGCATAATTCACTCTAAGCCCGTCCACGTCCGGCTTTCCCGACATCTCGACTTCAATCAGAAAAATCGTCCCGTCCTCAAGCATTTGCACTGTGTGTCTCTCACTATTGTCATACTTATCAAACGTGATCTCCCAGTAATATGCCGCATATGTCCCGAAGGTTGCGTCCACTGCCTTGTACGATCTGGCGTCCCATGTATACCAATTGCCGTAGTCAGACATAAGACTGAGCGGATAGAGCTTATCCTGATACATATCCTGTATCCGCTCCTTTGCGATCTGCGCAGCCGTATACGCTTCAAGCTCTCTCTCATAGGACGACGCCTCTTTTAACACGCTCTCCCATCTTCCGCTGATCAGCTGCAGCTTCTGATACGTTCCAAGCTGTACGGATGCATTGCGCGCAATCGCCATATTCGCTGCCGAATAATATTCCGGCGGAGCTGCCGTCACAAGCGACAGTTCCCTCTCACTTCTCTCAAACAGGAACCATCCCGGCAAAAACATACCAAGAAACGCCGCTGCCAGCAAAAGCACACACAGTATTTTATTTACATGTTTCTTCATCTTCCGAAGCCGTTTTCGTATTCTCATAAAAAATCACCCTCATAGTTGTTCCTTCTCCCAGCTTGCTCTCCACGCGCAAAACCGCCTGATGTCTCTCCAAAATTAAAGCGGATAAAGATAATCCAAGACCTGCCCCGCCTTCCCTGCGTGAGCGCGACTTGTCCACCATATAAAACTCGTCGCAGATATGCTGCGCGTCCTCCTGTGACATTCCGATTCCATAATCAACAACCTCCAGCTCATAACATGCGTCCTCCAAAGACTTCCTCCCGTTCAGCCGAATCACCGCATCCTCCTTCGAAGCTTTCCTGGCGTTATCAATCAGATTCACAAAAACCGTGATCAGCAAATCCTTATCTCCCATCAAAACCGACGGTTCGATATCCGTTCTAAGCTCCAGTCCCTTTTTTTCAAGCATCGGAACGGTAATGCGCCGCAGCTCTCTTTCCAAATCTTCTGTATGCACCGGGCTCATTTTCAGAGTATGCTGCTTTAAATAGAGCAGCTCAAACAGCTTTCCCGACATAATCTCAAGGCGCTTTCCCTCTGAAAAAATATAATTTGATGCCAGAATCTGCTCCTCCCTCGACAGCTCCATAGACCGTATCATATCGGAATACCCGATAATTGTCGTCATCGGCGTCTTAATCTCATGTGTAAAATCAGCGACGAACTGCTCCCTGCTTCGAATCATCTCCTTCAATTCCAATATGTGCGCCTGGATCGCATCCGCCATGATATTGACATTCCCGGCAAGCTGCCCTACCTCGTCCCTGCCGGATACGGCCACATGAACATTATAATTGCCCGCCGTAATCTCACCTGCCACCTGATTTAACCGCTCCAGCGGCCTCGTCAGATAGATACTGATAAAATACAAAACCACGGAAACCGTCAAAACCACCACAGCTATCAGCACGCGAAAATAGCTGATCTGTTCCTCAAGCATACGGTAGACATCCGAAATTTCCTGCTTGCTGACAATGTACAGCTTACGATTACGCACCTCGCTGTAAGAGGTAACATAAATAAAATACTTCTCTCCCTCTTTGCAGATCATATAATTTTTCCCGCCGATATTGAGCTCGGAATAAAGCGTGTCGCTGATACGCGTCTCGGCATCATCACTCGAATAGACATAGGAATCCGCATATCTTATATACACGGAAGAGGATTCCGCAAGCATACCGCCCACAACACGGTCTCCGATATCGGAAATCTCCCCCTCAATCCATTGAACCTGGCGAGCCTGGTTATATAGAATCTGCAAAAGCTCATACTCCACGGAAGACTGTACCAGGTTATTCTCCATAATCGCATTTTTCACCTGCGTGTCCCGCGCCAATTCAAAATTCCTGCGAATCATGAGGTATCCCACAATTCCCAGGCTTAAAGAAAGCATAATCAGATTGACCATTAAAACCTTATATCGAAACTTCATCTGTATCCTCCAGACGGTACCCAACCTTAAACACTGTCTTTATCGCATTCCCCAGCTCTAACTTTCTGCGAAGCCGCTGAATATGCAGATCAAGCGTCCGCGATTCCACGGAATACTCCGCACCCCATATCTCCTCATAAATCCGTTCCCGAAACAATGTAATATTCTGGTTGCGCATCAAAAGCGCCAAAAGCTCAAGCTCTTTTGGCGTGAGTACAACTTCTTTCCCCGCTTTTGTCACCCTCTGATTATCCACATCCGCCACAATATCACGAAATTTAAGACACTGCTCCGCTTTGCGGTATCTGCGCAGCACAATATTGACACGCGCCAAAAGCTCTACAATCTCAAACGGCTTTACCATATAATCCTCCGCACCCGAAGTCAGTCCCTTTAAACGATCCTCCAGTGACGATTTGGCCGTCAAAAAAATCACCGGTATCTCTAACGATCGTATATATTCCATCAGCTCATATCCATTGATGTGCGGCAGCATAACATCCAAAATAATCAGGTCAAATCCTTGGTTTTCCAATATATTGGCGGCCTCCAGTCCATCATATACACATGTGCAGCCATACCCCGCCTTCGTCAGGTTCCACCGAATCAAATCTGAAATCGGCTTCTCATCCTCCACAATCAAAATCCGAATCATAATAATCTCCTCACATTTATGTACAGTATACCGCACTTTAATATAGAATACCAAAAATTTGTATCTAAATTGTAACAACAATGTAACGGTGAAGCCGTAAGGCTGAACCGTTACACAACAGGCATGCGAAAAGGCTACCGCACTTTGATATGCTCACTTAGTGCGATAGCCTCCATTATAGCTTATAAATCATCGGCATTCTTTAAAACCTTTCCTGTCTCACTCACGGTAATTCCCTGCGATATTTCCTCCATATAACGGAAAAGCTCCTCTGCCTCGCTCCCTTCCGTTTTTACCGTGCAGCCTCCGGCAGCCTTCGCGGGAATCAGCATATATTCCGTCTCTCCCCCTTCGGATACCGTCACACAAAGCACCGCTGTCCTTTCAATGGATGAGCCGAATATGAAATTCCCCAAACTGTAAAAAATCGGCTTACCGTTGTAAAACTCGATTCCCTGCAGACAATGCGTATGCGCTCCTATCACGAGATCGGCTCCGGCATCAATATACTGCCTTGCAAGTGATCTCTGGTAATCCACGGGATACGCCTCATGCTCTACCCCCCAATGGACAAAGACTGTGACAAAATCACATTCCCGCTTTGCCTCCGCAACTGCATTAGAGAGCGCCGTACCGTCATAAGTTGTAAAAACACCGGGCTGCACATTGTCAACATTCCATGACTCCACCGGAATCACACGGGAGGCGGAGAGAAAGCCGAAGGTCCTGCTTCCATGCTCTACACGAAAAAGCTCCCTTGCGCGCTCCTTCGTCGCACCGGCCCCAACATAGGCAATTCCCGCCCCGTCCAAAGTTGCAAACGTATCCTCTAACGCCTCTGTACCATAGTCAAGGATGTGATTATTGGCAAGAGAAACTACATCCACCCCCATCTCTAAAAGTGCCGACACATAAACCGGATCTGCGCGGAAGGTATACTGCTTATCCTCCATTGGAGCTCCTCTCGTGCTAAAGGGAAACTCCTCATTCACCATCGCAATATCGGCCTGTGTAAACTGCTCCAAAAGCTCTCCCGAAACGACAGCTTCCATCCCTCCTGCATCATAACAATTTTTAAATGAATTGGCAAACAATACGTCTCCCGCAAATATCATCGTAAGCTCATGTGTATCCGTACTCTCCTCCTGCCGTTTTGTACTGCTTTCTTCTTCGGATTTTTCCTCTCCCAGATCCTCCTTCTGTTCGGACTTTTCCGTATTTGTCTCCTCCGCAAAAAAATCCTTCCTGACAGGAGCGTTTTTCTTTTCTTCCCTACTCCTGAAAATAAGAAAACCGCCAAGCAGCACAGTAAAAACCAACAAAACGGTAAATGTAGCAATTATATGCTTTTTCATACTGCTGTCTCTGCTTCCTTTGTACTTTTTTCTTCTATCCGCTTCACGGCCACAAGAATCTGCACACTCCGCGGCTTTAACACAATCTGATTATCCTTGGCATACAAAACGTCCTTCACCATTCCCGATTCAAGCCATGTATCAACCACAATCTGCCAGTTCAAATTCTTCGGAAGCTCAGGAAGCGTAAGCGTCTGCTCCTCCCAGTATGCGTTCACGGCTATATAAACAACATCCTCACCGTCATGGTTGTCGCTGATTCCCGCAAACATAACGCCGATCATATGCGTATTCCACTGATAATCACCATGCCACGGTCTCGCGCCATGAAGGCTGACCTCCGGGAAATTAATTGCGCCCTCACGTACATGCTTACGGACAACGGCATACTTCTTGCGGAATGCTATCATGAACCGGAAAAATTCAAATATATCATGGTATTCCTCCAGCCGCGACCAGTCAAGCCATGAGATCTCATTATCCTGGCAGTATGCATTATTATTTCCGTACTGCGTATTACAGAACTCGTCTCCGGCGAAAAACATCGGCGTTCCCCTGCTTGTAAGCAACACCGCACACGCATTGCGGATTAAACGCCTTCTTAAACGCAAAACCTCCTCGTCCTTTGTCTCACCCTCAACTCCGCAGTTCCAGCTCCTGTTGTCATTTGAACCGTCCGTATTATTCCAGCCGTTATCCAGATTATGCTTTTCATTGTAAGAATACAGATCATACAACGTAAATCCGTCATGACACGTCAAAAAGTTTACCGACGGATTGCTTCCCCTGACTCTCAAATCATACAAATCCATTGAACCGGTAATTCTGGCCGCCGCCGCGCCTGCCACGCCGTCATCTCCCTTTAAAAAGCTGCGAAGATCATCCCTATATTTTCCGTTCCATTCCGCAAACCGATTCCAGGACGGAAAGCTTCCCACCTGATACAATCCGCCCGCATCCCATGCCTCGGCAATCAGCTTCACTCCGCCAAGAATCGGATCGAACGCAAGGCTCTGTAAAAGCGGCGGCTTGCTCATCGGCGTTCCGTCCTCATTCCGTCCAAGTATGGACGCCAGGTCAAACCGAAAACCATTCACGCGGTAGGCCGTAACCCAGTAACGCAGACACTCCAGAATCATCTGCTGCACAATCGGATGATTGCAGTTTAGGGTATTGCCGCAGCCACTGTAATTATGGTAATAACCGTTCGGCGTCAGCATGTAATAAATATTGTTGTCAATTCCCTTAAATGAAAAAAACGGTCCGTTCTCGTTTCCCTCAGCCGTGTGATTAAACACAACATCAAGAATCACTTCTATTCCGTTTTCATTGAGAGTCTTGATAAGCTGCTTTAACTCATTTCCCTCCCTGTTGTACTCGGCTCCGGAGCAATAGCTGGTATTCGGTGCAAAAAAGCTGACTGTATTATATCCCCAGTAATCTAAAAGCTCCTTTCCCTCGTACTCACGTCTGTCTTTTACCTCGTCAAACTCGAAAATCGGCATCAACTCCACAGCATTTACACCGAGTTTTTTCAGATAAGGTATCTTCTCCTGCAACGCCGCAAAGGTTCCCGGCACAGTCTTAATACTGCCATCCGCAATCGTAAAACCGCGGACATGCAGCTCATAGATAATCAAGTCCTCCATCGGTATCTGTGATTGCTTAAAATCTCCCCAGTCAAAATCATCCTTTACCACCCTCGCCTTATAACAGGTCATCTGCGGTTTTCTTCCCCACATGCTCTGCCCTGTGACCGCCTTCGCGTAGGGATCTAAAAGATACTTATTCTTATTAAAAATAATTCCCTTCTCAGGTTCATACGGTCCGTCTAACCGATATGCATACTCAAATTCTTCAATGCTTAATTTAAATACAATCATGGAATACACATTTCCAATGCGGTAGTGCTCCGGAAACTTTAAAACGGCAAAAGGCTCCTGTTCCAATCTACGGAACAGAAGCAGTTCGCAGGAGGTGGCCTGGTTAGAATGAATCGTAAAATTCACTCCGCCCGGTATCGCCGTCGCTCCATTAATATCATAAAATCCCGGTCTCACATCAAAGCCCGCAATATGATCAAATGGCACCAGATGTATTTTTTGTTTTGGTATCTGTTCCATAGGCTTAATACTGCTCCGGCATAATTATTGCAGCAATAATATACGCTACAATGCCGGTTCCTGTACAGGCTATGAGCACCCACAGCAGACGGATGATTGTGGGGTCAATGTTAAAATAGTCTCCGATACCTCCGCATACGCCGCAGAGTACCCTGTTGTTTGCTGATTTATATAGTCTTTTTGGCTGTTCCATAAGCGCCTCCTTTTCTTTAATTAAATTCTACCTCAATTGTGCCAACTCCGCAATCAAGATTCATCATTTTTTCTGCATGATTGTCAATTTTCCGCTCCCTGCCAAAGGACGTGTAAGAAATATCGCCGATCTCTACCTCTCCCATACCGCATTCAATAGAATAATTAAAGCTTTCTTCCATATCATACAATTCAAGATTAATTTCCCCGACCCCGCAGTCCGCATCAACGTTTCCTTCCATCTTACCGACAATATCTATGCTTCCCATGCCACAGTCCAGCTTAACATCCTTCGCCCGCAAATCCTCAATATCAATTTCACCGGCTCCCACAGTCGCACTTAAATCTTCCCCCACCTCTGCGGCGCTTAATGCAATTGAGCCTGCATCCACATTCAGATCCATCCTCTTCGCCTTCAGACAGAACGTATCGGCGTCTGTCTCGCCTGCGCTTACGTCTATACTCACCTGTTCAAATTCCTTATTTGCCGGAAGATAGAGATGAAGCTCCAATTTTGAATTTCTCCACCATACGCTCTCTCTGTTATCTTTAATCTTTAACGTATCGCCCTCAATTGTATTTTGCAGCTCAGAGCGTCTGGAATACACAACCAGCCTGATTTGATCATTTTCGCTCTCATAAATCTGAAGCGAGCCGGATTTGATATTAATATCTAAATTTTTTACTCCCGCGGTTTCCTCCTCTGTGTAAAGAAAGCTCTCCTCACCGGAAACCATATCAAAAAATGTGTCATCCTCATCTACATCATCATTCCAAAAAAAACACCAGTTTCCATATCGGAACGGGCTGAGTCTTCCGCCGGTTACGGCTCCGACAATGCATAAAATTACCCCCACAATCGCCAATACGCCTGACAAACTTAAACAAACCTTCGTAAATCTCTTCAT
>CANOCV010000029.1 GCA_947564465.1 uncultured Roseburia sp.
TATAGCTTTGCGTCACAGGCTTTCACCTGCTTTGCTCATAAGATATTAAATTGTTTGCTGTTTATAAACATGATTGCATTATACTCAAGTTAGCCGCAACCGTCAATATATTAAATTGACAATTATCACAAATTAAAGTGACTTTATTTATGCATTTTTTACAAAAGCTTACTTTATTTCTATAAATGTATCTCCATACCGAAGCTCCAGTGTATCTCCATCTTTATAGTTAATCGCCTTTAAATTTAAAATATTCACATAATCTCCCGGATTGTCTTCTTCATTTATCTTTTCCATATATGGATCTGAAGAATTAACCACAACATTATCTTTGTAATTGTCTGCAAAATCAACAGGTTTTCCATTATGATACAGCTTCAGGTAAATTCTATTGTCCTTTTTTTCCAAATTATTATCTATTATAGAATCCATTGCTGCAATTTTCCAGAATTTATCTGCATCGTAAAAGTTCTTTGCATAAAATTTAATTTTAATTTCCGTTTTGTATTCTGACAGCCATATATTTTCTATAAAAACCTTGCGATTCTTAATCATTATACTCTGATTTACTTCAATATTTTTTGCAGGCTGTATGGAATCCTTTGACAGAGTTACCGGAATTTCTAATTCATGGACCGTATGAGTCTCCGGGTTATCTTTGTAATCTAAAATAAAGTAGCATATATTGATTAAAACCTCCTCATTTTCATCCACAGAATAATCTGCAAAATACAATGGCATCTCATATTTTACAAGACATCGAATCGTTTCGTCATTCTCCTCTAAAATTTCGGCCGGACAAGATGAAACTTTATAATCATTCGGATTATCCCCTTTACAATATACTTTAATTCCAAATCCAAGATCTTTGTTTCCCCTCACCTTTTCCTTTTTCATTGTCACCTCAAGCAGCATAACGTAAGTTCTCTCATCTCCCATTGTACCAATACATTCCGCCGTAATATCTCCGTTTCCGCCGCTTGCCTCAAGTTCATCATACTCCCCGTTCTTCACCTTATCGGCCGATACCTTATCAAAAAATCTTTCACGTAAAATATCATCTATTTTAAAGCTTTTGGCAAGCACATATCCACTGCTGCCAATAATAAAAAACAGCAAAAATGCTGCGGCAATTTGACTCAGTTTTGCGACATAAAATTTCTTTTTTATACGCTTTTTTCTACTCAAATTTGTAAGCATATAAAATGTTTCATCTTCAAAGGAATCCCTGATTTTTAATTCATCCAATGCATCTTTATATTTCTGCATAAATTCTTTCATCTCTTTTCTCCCTTCCCGTATATTTGATCTTCTTCTATCATAGCTTCCAGCTTCTTTTTGCCTCTGGCAAGCAGTGTGCCGACAGAAGATACCTTTTTGCCTAACAATTCCGCAATTTCTTTTAAAGAATACCCCTCGCAGTAGTGAAGATATATCGGTATCCTGTATTTTCTTTCCAGCTTTAATACCAGTTGTATCACTTCAGATTCCTCCCGGTCTTGATATTCTATTTCTTCCGGAATCGGAATCCAGCTTTTATACCAGGAAGCCTTAAGTAAATCCTTACATTTATTGATTGTGCACCTTACCAGCCAATTTCTTTTATAATCCTCGCTGTCAAATTTTACATTTTTTGCAAGGTAAACAAGAAATACATCCTGCACCACATCTTCTGCATCATGCATACTTTTCAAATAAGTATAAGCGATTTTTACAAGCATTTTACTATATAAAAATACAGCCTCTTTCACTTCGTCGAAATCTTCCTTTTGTTTTTCCATATTTATCTCCAATTTTTCACGTAAATTTCTTCCCCATCTGATAATACACTATCAGAACGCAGAATCAGCGGCTCTCCAAAATAATCTTTACTCATAATCGGATAAAACAACCCTTCTTTTTTTCCAAGTTCAACCTGAATACTCCTTGCAAAAATACGTTCCTCCCCATTCTTTTCCCTTGTCTCCGCCACATACAAATCATGTTCTCCCATCCAGGAAGGTATCGCATAACATTTTTGTTTGACTTCCTCTTCTGTATCATTCCCTTTTAAAGAAAACATACGCATCTTTGGCTGATAGATTTCCACCTGATTTAGCATATAATTATGTAGACTTCTCGAAAAAAAAGTTAAAAATATCATAGAAAACCAAAATATTAATGTAAAAAACAATAAACTCTTTTTCACTCTCATAATTTTATTCCTTTTTCCAGAGTTTCATTAAAATAGAGATATAAAATCAATACAGGTATCAGAAATATGACAGACGCCGGAAACAATACCTTTCCCTCATAATCAGACGCATTCATAATAAAAACCGTCAGATTCTTAAGTCTCTCATCCTTCAGAAAAAGCATCGGCTGCTCTAACATATTAAAGCATTCTGCAAATATAAAAACAGCTGTTGCAATAATACACGTCTTCATTTGAGCTACTACTACATAAATTAATACTTTTAAAACAGAACTTGTTTCCAGTCTAGCAGCTTCTATCTGAGCTTCATCAAGATTCATCATATATTGATGCATAATGATAATCCCAAAAGCGGAAAAAATCATCGGCAGTATAATTCCCATTCTTGTATTTATAAGCCCCATATCGCGAAGACCTATGTAATTCGGAAGAAGAGTTACCTGTAAAGGCATCATCATCAATATAAGGTAGATCATAAAAATTATCTTTTTACCGCGCATTTTTGCGGTTACAAGACCAAATGCACACGGTACCGCAATACAAAGCTCTAAAATTACAATTACAAACGCATAAAATACAGAATTCCAAAACATTCTGTAAAATATAGGAGTATCAAACAACAAATCCGTCCACGGTTTTAAAGATAACTTTTCCTGCCAGAAGGACATTCCAACTGTCGACAAAATCGGAAGCATAAATGCAATTGCCAATATTAAAATAAAGCTTTTTTTTTAAATCCTTTTCATCTTTGAAATCTCCTTATAAAGATCAATCCCACTGCGATAATCATTCCTGCAAACAAAGTGTTAAAAACTGCCGATACGGAAAGATTCTGATAATTTAATTTCAAAAAATGATTATTCATGTAGTATTGAAGCGTATATCCATAATCCGGCGGATAATTTGTCCCATAATACAGATAGCTTTCTTTAAAAATACGAAACGAATTTACAATAGAGAGCAATACGGTAAAAAATATGGTCGGCGCGCTAATCGGCAGCGTCATATGCAAATGAATCTTCATCGGACCGGCGCCCTCCATATATGCCGCCTCAAATATCTCTTTATCCACGGATGCAAACACTGCCGTCAAAAGAATAATACAGATTCCTATATTTTTCCAAATAAATAAAAGATATACCGGAAATATATTTTCTATATCCGAAAAAAACTGTCTCCAAATCACAGCTATACTGGCGGTTGGTATTACCATAGGAAGTATAAACGAAATTTGGATTCCTTTTTGTTTCATTTTTCCAAACACAAGAATCAACGATATGACAATTGCAAGAACCACAAGGATAGGAACACAAATTAATATCAACATGATACTATTTTTAAATGCAATTCTAAAATATTCATTCTCTAATACTCTTCTGTAATTTGAAATCAAAGCAAAGCTTTTTTCAAACTGGTTATTTATCATTGAATAATAAAGCACTCTAAAGAACGGAATCAATGAAAAAATAAGTGTTCCCATTATTGCCGGAAGCATACAGATACAGCATTTTCGATTCCAGGATAATCTCATTTTTCCTCTTTTTTTATTCATAGTCGATCACTTTCCCTGTTTCTTCATCATATATTTTATAATAACTCTTTTGTCCCGCAGTTTCATAAAAATACAGCTTTCCATTCTGTTCCCACATTTCCTGAATTACGTCATTTTTTTTCAAATTACACACACTTGTCACACTGCTGTCTGTTAAATTTACATATTGAATTTTATTTCCTCCGCAAAAATAAAGTCTGTCCTCTATTTTCACAAAATTTTGTCCCCACACCTCTGCCATTTCTTCTATCTCTCCGTTTGAGAGATTTAAGCGGTAAATAAATGTATCCTTACCCTGGAAAAAGAGCTCATCTTCATAAACGATAGGAAAAAATCCATAATCTAAAATTTTATTTTTTTCCCCTGTTTTTAGATTACAGGCAATTACAGGATGATTTTCATCCGAGAAATTTACATATATAATCCATTCCCCATATATATTTTCCCAAATTGCAGTTGCCTCCTCAAGCAGCTTTATCTCTCCGTTCTCCTTTTTTTGATACAAGTTATTTTTTTTGTCTACATATACCATTCCGTCTTCACATACAAGAAGATAATATATCTCTTCTTCTATTTCACTTTTCAAGTCTGTTCCGTCTTCCAACATGGAAAATACTTTATGAGAATCCTTTTCTATAAAGTACAGCCTGTCCTTATAGTAATTCAGGCAGCCAAATACAAATCCTTCATAAATTTTACTGCTTCCCGTATTCGTCTCCGCAATTAATTCTCCGGAAGCATTTACATAGAAGCTTTTGTCATCTGACTTATAAGACCTTCCGTTCGTCACCAAAACATCCGACTTATTTCCAAGATCCATGTCTTTTTTTTCAAGACCTTGAAATGTTTCTGTGCTTTCCGTTAATCCAGCATCAATTAAAATTTCACTGCTGTTATCCACATTTTTTACTTCTTTTGAACGGCTGCATGCAGTTAACAGACCAGTCCCTGTGATAAACCCAAATATAAAAATTTTTTTTATCCTCATAAATGATCTCCTATTCATTGTTATACATATTTACCTTTCGTTCTACTTCCTCTGCAAATTCTGTAAAATCAATTTTATCATTCATAAAATCCGTATATTTATCCCAAAATATTTCACTCGGCAGCTCAAAACAAATTTCTGCATTAGAATAAATCTCATACAAATCCTCTGTCAGAGAAGAATCAGGAAACGGATATGTTGATTTCTCACGGAACATATAAGTATCATTTCGTGTTTTCATATATTTGCAGTAATCGCTAATATAAGAAAGCGTGCTTTCAAGATTTTTTGAATTTTGATTGACACAAAAATAAATACAGCTTCCCTTGTTTTTCATTCCCTTCTCTATCTTAGGCGTTTCTTTTGCGAGAAGATGCAAAAAATCGTCTTTATCTAATCCATAAATAGATGTCTTAAGCTGAAACAAAAAGTTATTGTAATACGTTTCTTTGTCTACTACTGTTCTTGATACAAAAAATGTATGCAGTACCGGATTTTCCCACACGCTTTTTTCTTTCAGAATGCTGCATATGTTTTCAAATTCCTTGCTTTGATAATCTGCTTTCTCTCCCTTTTTTACATATTGAGAATTATATTGCAGCATCAAATCATTTTGTATTTGAAAACCGTTTATATCATACCATTCCTGCAGAGCCTGATTTTCATATAATTTTTCCGCTTCACCAATCAACGAATTGTAATCTTCTATATTTTCCATTTCAATTCCTTTTTTTTCACACGCTTCGCTGCCATATAAAAGAAACGGAATACTCACGGAAATCGGCAGCATCCATACCTCCCCGTTTTCATTTATAGCCGCTTCTTTGATATACGGGTGGCAGGAATCTAAATATTCCATCACATTTTCTACCTCATTCAAAGGATAAAATGCTCCCTGATCACGTATTTCCCGGGAAATAGAAGACGCGGAATCCATCATACACATATCATAATCCGTATCTCCTGCAAGAACGGAAAGAGCAAACTCATCCTCCTCCAACACGATAGGAAACATCTTATATCCGCATCCATACGGTTCCTCAAAAATCTGCGTCTGATAAAAATGTATCTCAGGATTTTTATGGTTTGCCTTCTCATAATCCATCCTGAGAATATTGTTTTTATCCTGATCGCTGTCCAATATATATACATCCTTCCCCTGGCATTTCAGGTTATTTCCATACCATATAAAAACATCCTGTACAAATTCCGTCTGTGTCTTTTCATCATCCACTTCTGCCGCGGTAATTTTGTTTCCCTGTCCAACCACGATTGTCTTTTTATCTTCTCTTACCGCAAATCCGTTAATAGCATCAAATTGATTATTATACTGCTTTTTCCCGAATTTTTCTGTATCTGTCTGATAAATTACAAAATAATATCCCCCGATATCGTCATAAGCATAAAACATCAATTGCTCCTCCGATATCTGATACATAAATATTACGTTGTCAATCGGAAGCTCCTTTACCTCTAAAGTTTTCCGATTAAAACTAACCGCTTTTTCTCCCATATAACTATAACTATCCGTTTCATCAAAACGAGTCATTTCCTGGCTGCTGTCATATACCTCACTCTGATAAATCAAATAAACATTTTTCTCTGTAACGGCAGTTGACTTTATTCCCATATATTCATTCGGAATATCCCGGCTTATCCGTTCTTTTGTCTTAAGGTTCATCTCTTCTAAAGAAAAACCTTCTTCTCCGTAATTGAAGGATAAAAGCTCGTTACCGCAATACATTAAATACATGTGCTCTCCATCGCCAAAATCATAGCTCTCTTTTTTCTTGCCGTCTCTACCGATTTTTTCTATCTCGTTTTTCCCGATATAAGACACATAAATATCCTCACCGGCTACCGCAAAGGAGGATGCATCCTCAAGACCATAAGAAAATACTTCATCTCTATTTTGATTCTTTTCAGTTATCTCCTTTTCTTTATTACATCCATTGAAACATAAAACACATAAAATAATACAAATATACAACCTCCATGTTTTCATATCGTATCCTCCTTTGTATAGAATACGATTCAAAGAGCGTATATTTTTCAAAAATACAAAAAAATAGTATCTTAAACATGACTATGTCTAAGATACTATTTATCTTTTTACTATTCCTTTGAATCTTCCGGCTCACTCTTTTGCTGATCCGGTTCTGAAATATTGCCCTCCATGATTGTTTTATCCTCACGTACCTTTGCAATTCTTGCTACTTTTACACCCTCATCCAGATTAATTAGCTTCACGCCTGAAGTTACTCTTCCAAGCAGGGCCGTTCCGTTTACCGGCATTCTTATTATAATTCCTTCCGTAGTAATCAGCATAATCTCATTTTCCTGATTTACTGCTTTAATGCCTACGATATTTCCCGTTTTTTCGGTAATCTTATAACATTTTACACCTTTTCCGCCTCGATTCTGAGGTGAAAATTCTGACATTAACGTACACTTTCCAAGACCCTTCTCGGACACAATCATAAGCGCATCACCCTGGCTGTTCAACTGCATACCGACTACTTCATCGCCATGAGCAAGGCTCATGCCGATTACACCCATAGATACACGTCCTGTACTTCTGACGTCTGTCTCGTGGAAACGGATACATTGACCGTATTTCGTAACAATGACGATATCCTTCTTACTGTTTGTCCTCTTAACCTCTATCAATTCATCATCTTCCCGAAGATTGATAGCGGCAAGTCCTGTTTTACGGACATTCGAGTATTCTATAATCGGAGTCTTTTTCACAATTCCCCTTCTGGTTGCCATAAAAAGGTATTCGCCCTCTTTGTACCTCTTTATCGGAATTACGGCAGTTATTTTTTCGCCGGGCACAAGCTGTAACAGATTAATAATCGCCGTCCCCCTCGCGGTCCTTCCTGCCTCCGGAATCTCATAGCATTTCATCCGGTACACTTTTCCCATATTTGTAAAGAACATCAGAAAATGGTGGGAGGTTGTCATAAAGAGATCTTCAATATAATCATCCTCTATGGTTTCCATTCCCTTTATTCCCTTGCCGCCTCTGTGCTGGCTTCTAAAATTATCAACACTCATGCGTTTGATATAACCAAGCCTTGTCATCGTCACAACCGTGTTTGTGACAGGAATCAGGTCCTCCATAGAAATATCAAATTCATCGAATCCAATAGAAGTTCTTCTGTCGTCTCCGTATTTTTCGGAAATAATTAAAATTTCTTCCCGAATCACTCCAAGAAGCTTTTTTTCATCTGCTAAAATCGCTTCCAATTCTGCAATTTTCTGCATCAATTCCTTATATTCAGCTTCGATTTTTTCTCTTTCCAGACCTGTTAACGCGCGAAGCCGCATATCAACGATCGCCTGCGCCTGTACATCACTCAGACCAAAACGCTCAATTAAGCGTTCCTTTGCCTCCTGTGTTGTCCGGCTGCTTCTGATAATACTGATTACTTCATCAATATTATCCAATGCAATCAACAAGCCTTCCAAAATATGAGCGCGCTCTTTCGCCTTATTTAACTCATATTTGGTTCTTCTTGTGACGACATCCTTCTGGTGAAGCAGATAATAATTTAACATTTCACAGAGATTCAACACCTTCGGCTCGTTGTTCACAAGCGCGATCATAATCACACCGAACGTATCCTGAAGCTGAGTATGCTTATACAGTAAGTTCAATACGACATTCGGGTTTACATCCCGGCGCAGTTCAATACACACGCGCATACCCTGGCGGTCAGATTCGTCACGCAGATCCGTAATTCCGTCAATCTTTTTATCACGCACAAGCTCGGCAATTTTTTCAATCAGGCGCGCCTTATTTACCATATACGGAAGCTCGGTCACTACAATACGGTTTTTTCCGTTTTGCATCGGTTCAATATCCGTAACAGCACGGACTCTGATCTTGCCGCGCCCCGTGCGATACGCCTCATTAATTCCTGCCGTACCAAGAATTGTTCCTCCTGTCGGGAAATCCGGTCCCTTCACAATCTCAAGCAATTCTTCAATATCGGTTCCCCGATCTTCCTCAATCTGATTATCAATAATTCTTACAACCGCGGCAATTACCTCCCGCAGATTATGAGGCGGAATATTTGTCGCCATACCTACGGCGATACCTGTCGTACCGTTTACTAATAGATTTGGATATCTGGATGGAAGAACGACCGGTTCTTTCTCTGTCTCGTCAAAATTAGGTACAAAATCCACGGTATTTTTATTGATATCGGCAAGCATTTCCATTGATATTTTTGAAAGTCTCGCCTCTGTATATCGCATGGCGGCTGCTCCGTCGCCGTCCACAGATCCGAAATTCCCATGCCCGTCCACAAGTGGATAACGGGTAGACCATTCCTGCGCCATGTTGACAAGCGCTCCGTAAATAGAGCTGTCTCCGTGAGGATGATATTTACCCATCGTATCACCGACGATACGCGCACATTTTCTGTGAGGCTTATCCGGTCCGTTATTCAGCTCTATCATCGAAAACAGAACACGTCTTTGTACCGGTTTTAATCCGTCTCTTACATCCGGCAGAGCTCTTGATGCGATAACGCTCATCGCATAATCTATATAGGAGGTTTCCATTGTTTTTTTCAGGTCAACGTCGTGTATCTGGTCAAATATATTATCATCCATCTGTTAATCCCTCCTATATATCCAGATTCTGAACATATTTTGCATTTGCTTCAATAAATTCACGTCTGGGCTCTACCTTATCTCCCATCAGTGTTGTAAACGTCACATCAACCTCGGATGCAGCTTCGTCGTCAAACACTACTCTACGCAATATCCGACGCTCGGGATCCATTGTCGTTTCCCAAAGCTGCTCCGCATCCATCTCTCCAAGCCCTTTGTAACGCTGAATCTTATTGTTGCCGTCGCGTCCTATTTCTACAAGAATACTGTTTAGCTCTTCGTCGCTGTATGCATACCAGATATTTTTATTCTTTTCAATCTTATACAGAGGAGGCTGCGCTAAATATACATACCCCTGTTTGATTAATTCCGGCATAAAACGATAGATAAACGTTAACATCAGCGTACTGATATGCGCGCCGTCCACGTCGGCATCCGTCATAATTATTATTTTGTGATATCTAAGCTTTTCAATATCAAAATCTTCATGGATTCCGGTACCGAATGCAGTAATCATAGCTTTAATCTCTGCATTGGAAAATACTTTATCAAGTCTTGCCTTTTCTACATTTAATATTTTACCGCGAAGCGGAAGAATAGCCTGTGTCGCACGGCTTCTCGCAGTTTTCGCGGATCCGCCTGCGGAATCTCCCTCCACAATAAAAATCTCACAGTTTCTTGGATCCTTGTCAGAGCAGTCCGCCAATTTTCCGGGAAGCGACATTCCCTCGAGCGCAGTTTTCCTCCTTGTCAGATCTCTTGCTTTTCTGGCTGCCTCCCTTGCCCTCTGTGCCAATAGAGATTTTTCACAGATTGATTTCGCTACGGCAGGATTCTGTTCCAAAAAATATGTCAATTGCTCGCTCACAATACTGTCTACGGCGCCTCTCGCCTCACTGTTTCCAAGCTTTTGCTTCGTCTGCCCTTCAAATTGAGGCTCTCCGATTTTGATGCTGATAATTGCAGTCAATCCCTCTCTGATATCTTCGCCGGACAACGCGGCTTCATTTTCTTTTAAAATCTTATTTGCTCTTGCATATTGATTAAAAGTCTTTGTAATCGCATTGCGGAAACCTGCAAGATGTGTTCCGCCCTCCGGAGTGATAATGTTATTCACAAAGCTGTAAGTTGCGTCATTATACGAATCATTATGCTGCATCGCAACTTCCACATATACGTCGTCTTTCTCTCCCTCGCAATAAATAACCTCAGGATAAAGAGCTTCCTTGCTTTTATTCAGGTATGTAACAAATTCCTTGATACCACCTTCGTAGTGGAAAGTACGCTCCACAATTTCCTCTTCTCTGTCATCACGCAGTGTAATTCGCAGATTTTTGGTCAAAAATGCGGTTTCCCTAAGGCGCTGCTTTAATGTATCAAAATCATAAACCGTCTCCTCAAAAATACTTCCATCCGGTGAAAATGTGACCTGTGTTCCCGTCTTGTTGACGTCACAATTTCCTACCACTTTCAGCGGATACATGGTTTTTCCTCTCTCGTATCTCTGCTGGTAAATTTTTCCTTCATGAAAAATCTGAACCTCCAGCCAGTTCGAAAGCGCGTTCACAACGGATGCGCCTACTCCATGAAGTCCTCCGGATACCTTGTAACCGCCTCCGCCGAATTTTCCTCCGGCGTGAAGCACGGTAAAAACAACTTCGACTGCAGGTTTTCCTGCTTTATGATTCATCCCGACCGGAATACCGCGCCCATCATCTACAACTGTTATGGAATTGTCTTTGTTGATCGTTACCTCAATACATTTACAATAGCCTGCCAATGCTTCATCCACGGAATTATCCACAATCTCATACACAAGATGATGCAATCCACGCACAGATGTGCTTCCAATATACATACCAGGTCTTTTTCTGACTGCTTCTAATCCCTCTAATATCTGAATCTGGTCCGCTCCGTATTCCGTGCTCATTCAAATTCCTCCTATTTTTGACATCGATAATTTTCATTCTGAATTTTATGTCTTTTCAAAAATCTCTCCGCCTCTTACTTCAAAAACCTTGTCAATCTGAAATCGATTCTTCACAAACTCATCCAATCCGGTACATGTAATCACAGTCTGGATGTCATGAATACTGTTTAATAAATAGTTTTGACGATTTGAATCAAGTTCAGACAAAACATCGTCCAATAACAGAACCGGCGTATCTCCAATAGACTTTTTTACCAACTCAATCTCAGATAATTTCAACGACAGCGCCGATGTCCTCTGCTGTCCCTGTGAACCGAACCGGCGTATGTCAATATCACCGATAAAAAAAGAAATATCATCCCGGTGGGGTCCAACCGAAGTCTGGCTGTATTTCAAATCCCTGGGTTTTAAACGTTTTAGCTCATCTTCAAAAAACGCTTCGTCAATATTCGGCTCATATTTTAAAACAAGCTCTTCTCTTCCGCCGGAAATATTCTTATGTATCCCATAAATAATCTCATTCAGCTCTTCTGTAAACTTTTTTCTTCGCTTAATAATGCGCCTTCCATAGGAAATAAGCTGCATATCCCATACAGGAAGCGTGTTTTCCAACTCAGGATGAAAATAAATATCTTTCAAAAGCTTATTTCTCTGATTTAGCGTTTTATTGTATTTTGTTAAATCAGACAAATAAATTTTATCCAGCTGACAGATTTCCGAATCTAAAAAACGGCGGCGCTCCGCAGGCCCGTTTTTTATAATATTTAAATCCTCCGGTGAAAAAAATACAATATTTAAAATTCCGAACAGCTCACTTGCTTTTTTGATTGGAACGCGATTAATGGCAATCCCTTTTGAACGGTTCTTTTTTAAGTGCATATCAATCTGGTATACAGTACCGTTTTTTTCTACGATGCTGCGTATATGCGACTCATTCTCGCCAAATCGAATCATTTCCTTATCGCGGCTTCCCTTATGTGATTTTGTCGTTCCGCTGACATACGCGGATTCCAAAATATTTGTCTTTCCCTGAGCATTATCTCCATACAGGATATTTGTCCCGTAATCGAAATCAATTTTTAGATTTTCATAATTACGAAAATTATTTAATTCTATGGTCTTTATAATCATTTTTCAATCTTAATTGTCTCACCGTTTATGGTAACAATATCTCCATCATGAAGTTTTTTCCCCCGCTGGTATTCTACCTCACCGTTAACCTCTACTGCTCCGTCCTGTATCACAAGCTTGGCGACTACACCGGAATCAACGATTCCGGCCGCCTTTAACGCCTGTCCTAATTTTATATATTCTTCTCTCAATTTTATAACTTCCATAAAATTCCCTTCAAAACTAATTTGTAGCCGAATTAAAGTTTACCGGTAAAATCAAATAAATAAATGTTTCATTTTCATCTTTTATAAAACAAGGGGCCTTTGGATTTACCATATAAAGCGTAACCGTTTCTTCATCAATGACACGAAGCGCATCAATAAAAAATTTCGGATTGAATCCAATTAAAATATCCTTTCCGTCTTTCGTAATATCAATCTCTTCATTCATAGAACCGATAAAGGAATTAATTTTTAATTCCATTCTCTCGTCCGTAATATTCATAATAATCGGCTTCTTGTCGCCTTCCTTCACAAGAAGCGTGGCGCGGTCAATACAGCTTAACAGCTCTCTTTTATTGATCTCAACCTTTGTTTCATAATCCGAGGAAAGCATCTGCTCAATCTTAAAGTATTCGCCTTCTATCAAACGCGATACCACAGTTGTATTTTCAAATTCGAACACAATATGCTTGCCTGTAATAAAAATATTAACGTCTTCTTCTGAAGAACCCGGCAGAATTTTGCTGACTTCCAACAAAGTCTTTCCCGGGACAATCACCTTTTTTGCTTTATAATTATTCTTCAGTTCAATATTACGAATTGAAATGCGGTGTCCGTCTAAGGAGACAACTTTCAGACTATTTTCATCAATTTCAAATAATTCGCCTGTCATAATCTTATTATTGTCATTGTCTGCAATTGAAAAGATTGTCTGACGAATTACTTCTTTCAATGTAAACTGCGACATGGTAATCATTTCATTTCTCTCAATATACGGAATGTAAGAAAAATCATCCCCTGATTTTCCCACAATATTAAATTTTGCTTTTTCGCATGTGATGATTGTCTTGAAGCTGGAATCTGTCTCTATTACGACGTCACTGTCAGGAAGCTTTCGGACTATTTCGGAAAAAATTTTAGCGTCCAATGCAATGATTCCTCTGTCTTCAATTTCACCTTCTATTTTTGTTTCAATTCCAAGTTCCATATCGTTTGCCGTTAATTTAATCTCGTCGGAAGAGGCATCTATTAGAATACATTCTAAGATTGCCATAGTAGTTCTTGTAGGAACGGCTTTTGATACAATATTTACTCCATAGAGTAAACTTGATTTTGGACAAATAATTTTCATTGTGTGCATAACTCCTTTCGAGATAAAGAATAAATAATTAAAGAATAAATTCAAAGTCTTAATCTTAGGGCATGTTTATATGTGTATAACTCCCTAAAGTCTTAAATTCAGAGGATTGTCCGAATTTAAAATGAAGTATAAGCTGTGAAAATCAGAGAGGATTTTTTCTGGAAAAAGGTGAATAAATAATTATCCGGATAATCAAAAATAAATTGTCGAGCTATAAATGACTGTTTGTCCGGAGAAATTCACAGGCTTTCAAACTTTATTCACAAAAATATGTTTATAAGTACCTCAAAATGTGAATATGTCAGGCTTTAAAGTAAATTAATTGGGGTTTATTTTCTTTTTTATGGTGTTGATAATGTTCTTTATATTTTCATCATTATTTTTATAGTCATCTTCTATTTTGCGGATTCCATGGATTACCGTGGAATGATCGCGTCCTCCGAGAAGAGAGCCGATATCTTCCAGGGAAGAATCCGTCATATTTTTGCATAGATACATAATAATATGGCGCGGTTTTATGAGTGATTTGCTCCGGCTTTTTGATATAATCTGGTCTGTGGTAATGTGAAAATGTTCCGATACCACTTCCAGGATAAGCTGGGAAGTAATCTCTCTTGGCTTGTCCGGCGCAATAATATTTTGAAGCTCTTTTACTGCAACATCCATTGTTATATCCGTATTTTCCAGATTTGAATAGGCCAAAAGCTTATTTAACGCTCCCTCAAGTTCACGGATATTTGATTTGATGTTGGATGCAATGTAATTGAGGATATCATCATCCAGGTGAAAATTGTCGGTTTCTTCTTTTCTGCGCAAAATCGCCATTCTTGTTTCATAGTCGGGCGAACCGATATCTGCAATAAGTCCGCATTCAAAACGGGAACGGATTCGCTCTTCTAATGTCTCCATATCCTTTGGTGGCTTATCAGAAGATATGACGATTTGCTTTTTGGCCAGATAAAGTTCATTAAAGGTGTGGAAAAATTCTTCCTGGGTACTTTCCTTGCCAATGATGAATTGAATATCGTCAATTAACAGTACGTCGATGTTTCTGTATTTTTCACGAAACTTTGTCATTGCCGTATTATTTCCGTTACGGATTGCTTCGATTAGTTCATTTGTAAACGTTTCCGATGAAACGTAAAGGATTTTAAGCTCCTGTTCACCGGACTGAATGAAATGTGCAATGGAATGCATCAAGTGTGTCTTACCAAGTCCAACGCCTCCATATAAGAATAGGGGATTATATACTTCACCGGGTGATTCCGCTACGGCGAGAGAGGCTGCATGGGCAAGCCGGTTGTTATTTCCGACGACGAAGGTGTCAAAGGTATAATTAGGGTTTAGTCCTGATTTGTCAGAATTTTCTACAAAATTAAGGTTTTTTGGTTTTGGCGCTTTCATTGTCTTGGCCTGTTCCGGCATAACAAATTCAATGTCAAGGTCCATTCCGGTTATTTCAGCGACAGCTACTTTAATAGGAAGTGTAAATTTCTTTTTTATGTAACTGAGCGCCATTTGCTCGTCAGGAACTAAGATATATAATGTATTTTCTTTTACGGCAAATACGTCTAATGGTTTTAACCATGTATTAAAGGAAATATCTGCCAATTCATGTTCATCCTTTACGGTTTGTAAAATCTGTTCCCATTTTGCTATGATTTCGTCCATCAAAAATCTCCAGTTTCTGTGCATACTATTCCTAAGATACTACTCTCTTTATAATAAACGAAAAACGTCAATTTATCAATGTTTAATTTGTCAGCGAAAAAATACAGGATTTACTTGACTTAGAGCTTTTTTTTGTTATAATTGAAATGATGTTTTTTAACATAGAGGAGGTGGATAAGAATGAAGATGACGTTTCAGCCGAAAAACAGACAAAGAAAAAAAGTTCATGGTTTTCGTAAAAGAATGAGCACAGCAGGCGGAAGAAAAGTATTGGCTGCAAGAAGATTAAAAGGAAGAAAAAAATTATCAGCTTAGGCCACATCATTTGTGGTCTTTCTTCTTATTTGTGCGGATTTTTGGAAGGATTTTTTGATTAGATGGAATCGTTAAAGAAGAATTATGATTTCCAAAACGTATATAAGTCTGGAAAATCTTTTGCAAACAGGTATCTGGTTATGTACGTTTTGGAAAATGAATCCGAGAAAAATCGAATAGGTATTTCAGTTAGCAAAAAAGTTGGAAATAGTGTTATAAGACATCGTATTACCCGTTTATTGAGGGAAAGTTACAGACTACATGAGGACATGTTTAATAATGGTTTGGACATTGTAGTCATCGCAAGGGCAGCGGCAAAATCTGCTTCTTACCATGAAATTGAGAGTGCGCTGCTGCATCTTGGAGGTCTTCACAGAATTTATAATGGATAGAAGGTAAAAAATTATTTTGAAAAAAATTTTAATTGCATTGATTAAATTTTATAGAAAATATATTTCACCGATGAAAACTACAAAATGCCCGTATTATCCAACCTGTTCTACTTATGGGTTGGAGGCTGTTGAAAAATATGGTGCTGTTAAGGGAGGAGCGCTTGCACTCTGGAGGATTTTGAGATGCAATCCTTTTTCGAAGGGTGGTTATGACCCTGTTCCTTAATTATTTAGGAAAATACCTGACTTATAGGGCAGGAAATTTAGGAGGTAAATTTGTGTGGCAGAAATTATTTTAACGCAATATGACGGCGCTATTTTGGGACCGATTGCAAAATTATTGGGATGGGTCATGAGTGGCATTTATTATGTGATGGATCATGTTTTTGGAATTCAAAACATTGGTCTCGCAATTATCATCTTAACGTTTGTAATTTATTTATGTATGTTTCCGGTGACATATAAGCAGCAGAAATTTTCAAAATTATCTCAGAAAATGCAGCCGGAGCTTCAGGCGGTTCAAAAAAAGTATCAGGGAAAAAGAGATCAGGTGTCCGTGCAGAGAATGCAGGAGGAGACACAGAGTATCTATGAGAAATACGGAGTATCCCCGACAGGAAGCTGTCTGTATATGTTGATTTCTATGCCGATTTTATTTGCACTTTATCGTGTGATTTACAATGTTCCTGCATATATAGGAAGTGTTAAAGGAATTTTTGATAACGCTGTGACAGGTATTATGGGAATTTCCGGGTTTGGCGATAAAATGACGCAGTTTTTAGAGGATAATCGGATTATCTTGTCACAGTCTGTTGATTTTGCAGCAAAGGATGACAATGTTGTTTCTAATTTTATTGTCGACACTTTATATAAGATGGGAAATAACGGATGGACAGCGATTAAAGACGTATTTCCTTCCTTATCGGATGTATTTACTGCGACTCAGAGTGAGCTTGATCATGTAAATAATTTTCTTGGATTGAATATCGGTGAGTCGCCGTGGCACATTATGACTTCTTCTTTTGAAGCAGGCGCATGGTTTTTGGTAATAGGTGCGATTTTGATTCCGATTATTTCATGGCTTACCCAGGTTTTGAATATGAAGCTTATGCCTTCGGCGTCCGGCGGAAATGATCAGATGGCTCAATCGATGAAGACTATGAATAAAGTAATGCCGCTTTTTTCTTTTGTAATGTGTTTTACGGTTCCTGTCGGACTTGGTCTTTACTGGATTGCCGGTGCATTATTTCGGAGTATTCAGCAGTTTATGTTAAATAAGTATATGGAAAAAATCAGTCTTGACGATATTATTGCTGAAAATAAGGAAAAGAAAAAAAAGAAACGTGAAAAGATGGGCATAACCGATAATCAGATTTCGAGCGCCGCCAAAATGAGCACGAAGATGAGTTCACATTCTTCCGATGCTTCAAATGAAGAAAAGATTTTGCAGGCTGAGTCTCACGCTAGAAAAGCGAAACCGGGAAGTATGACTGCAAAGGCAAATATGGTACGTGAGTTTAACGAACGAAATAATAAATAGGAGGTATTCTTATGGAAATTCTGGAATTTTCGGCAAAGACTGTGGATGATGCTGTTACAGAAGCTCTGATCAGGTTTGGAGTGACAAGTGATCAGATTGATTATGAAGTAATAGAAAAGGGTTCTTCCGGTTTTTTGGGATTTAATAGCAAGCCTGCCATTATCAAAGCATGGAAAAAGTTTACGGTTGAAGATTATGCAGTTGAATTTTTGAATAAGGTTTTTCATGCAATGGACATGCAGGTTGAAATTCTTGTAAATTATAATGAAGAAAGTCATGTTCTTGATGTAGAATTGAAGGGCGATGATATGGGAATACTCATAGGAAAAAGAGGACAGACTCTTGATTCCCTTCAATATCTCGCGAACCTCGCAGTAAATAAGCAGTCCGATAATTATGTGAAGGTTAAGCTTGATACGGAAGACTATCGAAAGAGAAGAAGAGATACTTTAGAGAATCTTGCAAAAAATATTGCCTATAAGGTGAAGAGGACAAAACGTCCTGTCTCTTTAGAGCCTATGAATCCGTTTGAGAGAAGAGTGATTCATTCTGCTTTGCAAAATGATAAGTATGTAGCAACTCACAGCGAAGGTGATGAACCGTACCGTCACGTAGTCGTTACTTTGAGAAAATAAGATTGGCGAAATGCCGTTATAATTTATGGGATTGGTAAAATAGTACATAATTATTATTTTGCCATTCCCATATTTGTTTTTGGGAGGAATTGGAATGAAGACAGATACAATTGCTGTGATTGCAACGGCGATGAGTCCTTCGGGAATCGGTATTATAAGAATCAGTGGAGAGGATGCCTTCCGTATAATTGATAAAATATACCGCTCAAAGAATGGAAAAAAGGTATTATCTAACGAAAAGAGTCACACAATCCATTATGGATATATATGTGACGGCGAAAGAGTTATTGATGAAGTTATGGTTCTCTTGATGAAGGCCCCGAATAGCTATACAAGAGAGGATACCATAGAAATTGACTGTCACGGCGGTATTCTTGTTATGAAAAGAATTTTGGAAACCGTTTTGAAAAACGGAGCCAGACCTGCGGAGCCGGGAGAATTTACAAAGCGCGCTTTCTTAAATGGAAGAATTGATTTGTCACAGGCAGAGTCTGTGATTGATATTATTCAGTCAAAAAATGATTTTGCATTGAAAAGTTCCGTAAATCAGCTGCAAGGCAGTTTAAATGTGAAGATAAAGGAGATAAGACAAAAAATTATTCATGAGATAGCTTTTATAGAATCGGCTTTGGATGATCCGGAACATATTAGTATTGACGGTTATGGGGAAAGGTTGAAAAAAAATATTGATGATATTTTAGTTACGGTTGATAAAATGATTGCATCTTCAGAGAACGGCGGTATTTTAAAGGAAGGGATTCACACCGTAATTGTCGGAAAACCAAATGCCGGAAAATCCTCTCTCTTAAATCTTCTAGTCGGACAGGAGCGTGCAATTGTCACCGATATTGCCGGGACGACAAGGGATATTCTTGAAGAACAGATTAACTTAAATGGAATTACTTTGAATATCATTGACACGGCCGGTATCCGGAGTACGGAGGATGTTGTTGAGAAAATCGGTGTGGATAAAGCAAGGGAACATGTGGACAAGGCGGACTTTATTATATATGTTGTGGATTCGTCGACAAGTCTTGATGAAAATGATATGGAAATTATAGAGATGTTAAAGGGCAGGAGGGCAGTTGTTCTTTTGAATAAATCAGATCTCTCTCCGTTAACAACAGAAGAACAAATGAGACAATTTCTTTCACAGAAAATTATTTCCGTTTCTACGAAGGAGCATACAGGCATTGATGAATTGGAAGAGACAATTAAGGATATGTTTTTTCATGGAGAGCTGGATTTTAATGATGAAGTTTTTATCACAAATATTCGTCATAAGAATGCGCTGATAAATACAAAGCAAAGTTTAAGTATGGTACTTGGCAGTATTTTTGATGGAATGCCGGAGGATTTTTACTCTATTGATTTGAGGAATGCTTATGAGGAGCTTAGCAGTATTATCGGTGAATCTATGGAGGAGGATTTGGTCAATGAAATATTTAGTAAGTTTTGTATGGGAAAATAAATATAAATTTAACTTTTTAATCAGAAAGAAGGATAGAGATGTCAGTAGTGGAAGAAAGATATGATGTCTGTGTAGTAGGAGCGGGACATGCCGGCTGTGAGGCGGCGCTTGCCTGCGCCAGGCTTGGACTTAACACAATTATTTTTACGGTCAGTGTGGACAGTATTGCGATGATGCCTTGTAATCCGAATATTGGAGGAAGCTCGAAAGGTCATCTTGTAAGGGAAATTGACGCGCTCGGCGGAGAGATGGGAAAAAATATTGATAAAACTTTTATACAGTCTAAAATGCTTAACAAGTCAAAAGGACCTGCCGTTCATTCTCTTCGTGCCCAGGCGGACAAAGCTGCTTACAGTATGGAAATGAGAAAAACGCTGCAAAGTACGGAGTGTTTGACGATTCGTCAGGCAGAGGTATCGGAGATTATGACAGATCATGATGTAATCACCGGTGTAAAAACATTTTCAGGCGCAAAATATTTTGCCAAAGCCGTGATTTTATGTACCGGAACGTATCTTGGAGCAAGATGTCTCTGTGGTGAAGTGATCAATTACACGGGACCGAACGGGCTTCAGCCTGCAAATTATCTAACAGATTCATTGAAGAAAAACGGTATAGAAATATTCCGCTTTAAAACCGGAACACCGGCAAGAATTGACAAACGTTCGATTGATTTTTCAAAAATGCAGGAACAGTTTGGAGATGAAAAAATAGTGCCTTTTTCGTTTACAACAAATCCGGATGATGTACAGATTGATCAGGTATCATGCTGGCTTACATATACAAATGAAAAAACGCATGAGATTATTAGGGAAAATTTAGACCGTTCTCCTATTTATGCAGGAATTATTGAGGGAACCGGTCCAAGATATTGCCCCTCGATAGAAGATAAAGTGGTAAAATTTTCAGATAAGGATAGGCATCAGGTTTTTATTGAACCGGAGGGGATTCATACAAATGAAATGTATATCGGCGGAATGTCCAGTTCTCTTCCTGAGGATGTCCAGTATGAAATGTATCGCAGTGTGCCCGGACTTGAGAATGCGAAGATCGTGAGGAATGCTTATGCTATTGAATATGACTGCATGAATCCGAATCAGCTTTTGCCTACCCTGGAGTTTAAGAAAATAAAAGGTTTGTTCAGTGCCGGTCAATTTAACGGAAGTTCCGGCTATGAGGAGGCGGCGGCGCAGGGATTGATTGCCGGCATTAACGCTGCAATGAGCATTTTAGGAAAAAAACAGCTCGTGTTAAATCGTTCCGAGGCATATATTGGCGTATTGATTGACGATTTAGTCACAAAAGAAAATTACGAGCCATACCGCATGATGACTTCGAGGGCAGAGTATCGTCTGCTTCTTCGTCAGGATAATGCAGACCTTCGCCTGACAAAATACGGATATGAGGCAGGATTAATTTCAGAAGAACGATATCAATGGATATTAGAAAAAGAAAAATTAATTCATGATGAAATTTTACGTGTAAATAAAGTGATTATTGGAGCAAATAAAAATGTGCAGGAGATCTTGGAGAGTTTTGGAAGCGTTCCTTTAAATACAGGGACAACGCTTACCGAGTTGATACGAAGACCCGAGTTGTCCTATGAGTCATTGGCTCAAATAGATCCGGAGAGACCAAAGCTTCCGGCGGAGGTTTGTGAGCAGGTGAGTATCCATATAAAATATGACGGTTACATTAAACGTCAGATTAAACAAGTAGAACAATTTAAAAAGCTTGAGGAAAAGAAAATACCGGATGATTTCGATTATGATGAAGTTGACAGTCTTCGAATCGAAGCCAGGCAAAAGTTAAAATTATACAGACCGATTTCTATTGGACAGGCTTCCAGAATCTCAGGTGTTTCTCCGGCGGATATTTCCATGCTTCTTGTTTATATGGAGCAGCAGAGACAAAAGAACAGAGCGGAAGGGAAATGATATGGAATATGATTTGAAACAATTTGAGACAAATTTAAAAATGTGGAATATTACATTGTCTGATATTCAGAAGCGGCAATTTATTACATTTTATGAAATGTTAATAGAAAGAAATAAAGTCATGAATTTGACCGCAATTACAGACTTTGATGAAGTCATTGAAAAACATTTTTTGGACAGTGTTTCGCTTGGAAAGGTTATGGATTTAAAAGGTTCTTGTAAAATGATAGATATGGGAACGGGGGCGGGATTTCCAGGCATTCCTCTTAAAATTGTTTATCCTGATTTAAAACTTACATTAGCGGATTCCTTAAATAAAAGGGTTAAGTTCTTAAATGATGTAATAGAAGAGCTTAATCTGGAAGAGATAGAAGCGATTCATGCGAGAGCAGAAGAGCTTGGGAGAAATTCAGATTACAGAGAAAAGTATGATTTGTGTGTCTCACGTGCAGTTGCGAATCTTTCTACGTTATGTGAATATTGCCTACCGTATATATCCCTGGGCGGAAAATTTGTATCGTACAAATCAGGTGAGATTCAACAGGAAGTGGATGATGCAAAAAGAGCAATTTATCTCTTAGGAGGAGAATTAGATGAGATACATAAATTTCAATTTGGAGATAGTGATCTGCGCCGATCTTTTGTAATTATAAATAAAACAAAGAGAACACCTAAGACATATCCCAGGAAAGCAGGTACTCCCTCGAAGCAGCCGCTGTAAAAATATTATTTTTGAAACTCTGTTTTAAAACACATACCGGAAGACAGTAAGAGCTATTTTCTGACTTCCGGTATTATTGCAATGAACGGCAAACTAATTTGTCGTTTACTATATTTTTTTAGATGAGAAAATGATTATATTTACCCATTTAAAATATAATAAGTGGCAAAAATTATTTTTCCATAAACATATTTAATACTTCAAATAACTTCTCCGGTACTTCCAATTGCGGAAGGTATTTTGATTTAGATATGGAGGCAACTTCGATATCATCATTAGAACGTGTATATTCATCTATAACTTTTATATTATCTGAGAGTTCTCTGCTTGTAACAATGCAGAGATTTTTAATTTTAGGAATCGCATGTCCGATATTCACGTTCGTGTAATTGCTGCGGATACTAGATAGAAGATGACGTCCTTTTCCGGCTCCGATATGAGCCGACTCAAAATACATATCTTCTATATTTGTTGATACCAAAGATTGATTGGAATAATATTGCTTCCGGAATAATTTTGAAATGTTATTTTCATGCATCTCAATATTGTAGCAAAATGTTCCAAAAATTGGGAAATCTAAAATTCGTTTATAAAGAAGATTTTTTTTCGTTGGCTGTTTTGCAAGCGATGAAAAACTCTCAGGATTAATAACGATGACTTTTTTAAAATTATCTGTATTCATAATATCAGCCATAATGGAAAAAGAAGATGACTTTCCGGTAGCGATAAGTATGGTTTTCTCTTTTATGACTTCTTTGATAAAATCGTTGATAAGCTGAACAAATAAATAATTAGTGTAGGTGATTCCCGGTTTTTCGGAGCGTCCGCACCCCAGCAAATCAATGGTATAAACCATATGGTTCTTTTCTAATTTTTTTAATATTTTTGTCCATTCGATAGAAGAACTTGCCGGATGCAAATCATGAATAAGAAGGATCGGAGAACCTGCTCCGCTTACAGTATAATAAATTTTGCCGTTTTTCCATTCATAGTAATTGCCGTTTTTATCCTTTACAAGATTTCTGAATGTCGCTGTGTAATTTAATATTCTATTGATGCAGTAGATTCCTGCGGTAGCACATGTTGAAAGAACTATAAGCTTTTTGATTTTTTTATTCATATGATAACCTCCGTGATATCAGATAATGTGTATAATTGGAATGTAAAAAATCTTCTGTTTTTATTATAAACAATTATACATATCTTTACAAATAGAAAATGAAAGATTTTATTTATATTTTGTTTGTTTCTTATATTGATGGTATAATTATAGTTATGAGAATAAATTATTATGTTATTGTTTGTTATGTTCGGTAGCGAACATACAGACCGGTGGGAGTAATGACTTATATTGATTCCTGCGAGCAACGAGCCAGGCAGCCGCGCTAATTGCCTTGCAGGGTATTTAACTACTATGTAATAGAAAGGATAAGTGTAAATTTATGTTAAGGTCCTATTTTGAAAAAATAAAGGAAAGAGAATTGGTAGAAAAGATCAAACTAGAAAAAAAATCTTCGTATTTAAAAAATCGTATAAAGGAGATTGATAGATTTATAGAAATACTGACGGAAAAATGTGATCCAAATTATGATTCCTTTACACCAAGACAAGGTGATATAAAAAACAAAGATAAAATATTAGAATTGACGAAAGAAAAAGAAAAAATTAATATATGCATGATTGAAAATGAAAATCAGATAAAAGTGAATGAGGATAATCTAAAAGAATTGGAAAATATTATGTCATATATCGAAAATATGGAATTGGAAAAACAGAAGGAGGAGCAAAATGATTTAAGCGAAGAGGAGGAAGAGACAGAATTTATATTAGATGATACTCATGAAAAGGAGAGTGAGGATAAGTATTTAAAATGTAAAATCGAAAAGATTGAACAAATAGTAAAGAAAATAGAATCTGCTATTTTGTTTATTGATGTGGATAGAAACCGTTCAAAAATAGAATTTTACAATTTAGTTCCACAATTGAAAAGTGAAATCAATGATATTAAGACAAGCTTGTTAATTTCGGAAGATAATAATACAGAAAGATTACTGGAAAATGTTTCACGTGAAACATTTGATAATAAATAATAGAAGATAGTAAGCAAAAAAATACTTTTTATATCATAGAATTAATAACATCATTGTTTGAAATTCGTTAAAAAAAGACAGAGAACTGAGAAATTCTAACCTCTGAAATAAGTCGCAGCTTTTGCATGTAGTTGTGCAAGTTAACATTGTTCTTCTTATTTATAACCTTTTGATACCCGAATACTAGTGCAACGAAGATTAAGTTTTGGATAGTTTTGTGTAGAAGATTTTTCTGAGAGTGCTACTTCACAAACGCAGGCGTAGCGGTGGCTACGTCGAGGCTTGGAAAGTAGTGCCAATCAGGAGAATAGGCAAATCTTACTGCCAATTACTTAATATTTGTTGTACTAGATATAAAAGATTATTCGGAGTTTTACGCAAAAATGTTTCACGTGAAACATTTTTTGAAAATTGAAAATTTTACTATGTTTTTAGAACTAACATTGTGTTATAATAGAGAAGTGCAATATGGATGAAATCAAATGATAATGGATTTTAATTTTGTTACTGTTCACTCCGTGCTCGGTAACTTTATTTTACCAGAAAGGAAAAAATAATGGGAAGAATTATAGCAATTGCAAATCAAAAAGGTGGAGTAGGTAAGACTACCACTTCTATTAATTTATCATCGTGTCTTGCTGAGTTGGGAAAAAAGGTACTCGTAATTGATTTGGATCCTCAGGGAAATACGACCAGCGGTCTTGGAATGGATAAGAGTGAAATGGATAATACCGTATATGAATTGATGCTGGATGAATGTACCGTAAAACAAAGTGTCCATAAGACAGAAATTGAAAATTTAGATTTAATACCATCTAATGTAAATCTTGCGGGAGCAGAAATTGAATTATTAGGAATTAATGATAAGGAATACATATTAAAAAATGCAATTGATTATATTCGCGATGATTTTGAATATGTGATTATTGATTGTCCTCCGTCTTTGAATATGCTGACTGTCAATGCTATGACGACGGCAGACACAATTCTTGTACCGATTCAATGCGAGTATTACGCATTAGAGGGAATCAGCCAGTTGATACATACAATTGACTTAGTGCAGGAACGTTTGAATCCAAATTTGAAAATGGAAGGTGTTGTTTTTACAATGTATGATTCCAGAACAAATTTATCAAACGAGGTTGTAGACAATGTTAAAAATAATTTGAATACGACAATATATAAAACGATTATTCCAAGAAATGTTCGTTTAGCCGAAGCACCAAGTCACGGTCTTCCAATTAATTTGTATGATGGAAAATCGGCCGGAGCAGAAAGTTATCGTTTGTTGGCAAAAGAAGTAGTCGGCAGGGAGGACATATAATGGCAGTTAAAAAAGGCGGATTGGGAAAAGGGCTTGACTCTCTGATCCCAAATAAAGATACGGACTCCTCGGCAGAAAATTTGAGCAGTGAAAAAAATGAAGTGTTGGTTCCTATTTCGAAAGTTGAGCCGAATAAGGAGCAGCCCAGAAAAACGTTTGATGAAGATGCGTTATTAGAACTTTCGGAATCCATCAAACAATTTGGTGTATTACAACCCTTGATTGTTCAGGATAAGAAAGAGTATTATGAGATTATTGCCGGGGAAAGAAGATGGCGTGCTGCAAAGCTTGCAGGTCTTAAAAAAGTTCCTATAATTGTGAAGAATCTAACAGATCAGGAAATTGTGGAGATTTCTTTGATTGAAAACATTCAGCGGGAGAATTTAAATCCAATTGAGGAAGCGATAGCATATAAACGTTTGCTTAATGAATTTCATTTAAAACAAGATGAAATTGCTGAGCGTGTATCAAAGAGCCGAACTGCTGTTACCAATTCTATGCGTCTTTTGAAATTGGCTGACAAAGTACAGCAGATGGTAATTGATGATATGATTACAACAGGACATGCCCGGGCGCTTCTTGCGATTGATGATGCCGAAAAGCAATATTCCATAGCACAGAAGATATTTGATGAAAAGTTATCTGTGCGGGAAACAGAGAAACTTATGAAAAAACTACAGAATCAAAAAAATGTACCTGACAAAGTAGACAATGCAGAAAAAATGAAGCTGGATGCGGTTTATCAGGATGTAGAAGAAGATATGAAAACAATTCTGGGAACGAAAGTAATGATTCACCAGAAGGATTCTATGAAAGGAAAAATTGAAATAGAATACTATTCACCGCAAGAGCTTAATCGAATCTATGAACTTTTACAGACAATTAAAAAATAGAACACACGTTCTTAAAGTGAAAGAGGAAATAAAATGAGTATATCAGAATATTTTGGAATAGAATTAGATTATATTGTAATAGGACTGGCTGCACTTGTTTTCCTTTTAATTATACTAATGATTATTAATATTGTGCAGATGAAGAAACTGAAAAAGAAGTATATTGTATTTATGGACGGAAAAGATGCAAAGTCTTTAGAAGAAACATTGGCAAAGCGTCTTGATCAAATTGATTCTCTGGCGGAATCGAACAGTATAAATAAAAGAAATATTGAAAAGATATTGAAAACCATTCAATTTACATATCAGAAGATGGGAATTGTAAAATATGATGCATTTCATGAGATGGGCGGAAAATTGAGCTTTTCTATTGCAATGCTTAATGAAAAAAATGATGGGTTTATTATCAACGCGATGCACAGCAGAGAGGGATGCTATACTTACATAAAGGAGATCATAGACGGAAATTCTATTATAGCTCTTGCCGATGAAGAAAAAGAAGCACTCGATATGGCAAAAAAATCAGTGGAGATATAATGAATCATATAAGTTTTTTATAGAAATTTTCAATATAAAATTGCAAAAACATTTCACCTATTATATAATAGAGAGAAGAGAGAAATTCTAATCAGAAGGGGGGTAGTAGAATGCACAGTTATTTAAGAGCAATTGGATTTCACGATATGAATAAAAAAGAAATAGATCAATTGATAAACGAGATTATAAACAATCCGGATCAATTAGAGATTACAAAAGATTCAAAGAATCAGGATTTTGCTATTTATACAAAATCTTTCAGCGATTTATTTGGAATTCATGTTTGTGGAGAATATCATAAAAACGAATCTTTTCAGGCAGAATACTACGTCCCTTATTTTACCGGCAGGGAGATAACTACATATGAGAATGTAGATATTGAAAAGCATATTGAAAAAGAATCTTATGCCGGAATTTGCGATGAACTGAAGCTGGGGATTACTTTGATTTTTTATCTTCAGAATATTTCAGATTTTCTTACAGAAAAAAAACTAAAGAATCAAATTTACGGAATTTCTACAACCTTGTCAGCCCTGTCTTTAGAAGGAAGAATTTTGCTTCCGATTCGCAAGGACGAGGGACAGGTGCGCAGAATAGAAAAAAATAATCAGAACAGAAGTCATTTGATTGCGGCGGCAAGAGAGGGAGATGAAGACGCAATTGAAAATCTTACGCTTGAAGATATTGATATGTACTCTATGATTACAAAGAGAGTGGAGCGTGAGGATGTTTTAAGTATTGTAGATACTTATTTTATGCCATATGGCGTGGAAAGTGATCAGTATTCTATCCTGGGAATTATTTTGGATTGCAATACTGTTATCAATAAATTAACCGGTCAAAAAGTCTATATTATGACGATTGACTGTAATGACCTGGTGTATGATGTCTGCATTAATTCTGAAGATCTTTTAGGAGAACCTTCTGTCGGAAGGCGTTTTAAAGGAAATATCTGGATGCAGGGATATCTGAATTTCAGGGAGTAATTTTTTGCATCTATAGCTCAGCAGGATAGAGCGACCGCCTCCTAAGCGGTAGGCCGCTGGTTCGAATCCAGTTAGATGCATTATAGGAAGTACCGAAAATCAAGGAGGATTTTACAATGGAAAAAAATGATTCTAACAAATCACACGGCAAAAAGAATACTGGAAAGATTCGGATTGCCTTTTCAGCAATGATAGCCTTTGTTTTATTTTTAGCAGAAATATACATGATGATTAATTCATATGAATATTTTGAAGGTCTTGTTGCTGTGACAGTGCTTTTAATTGCAGTAATTTACATTCTTGTTGTTTCGGTTATCCAAGTGAATTATGAAAAAGAACAGAATTTGTTAGATGAGTTTGATAACATTTTTAATTCTGAAAAAGCAACTTATATTCTTTTGAAAAAAAATTTTGAAGAGTTTAATGAGCGTTTAGCATTTTTGGAAGATAATACGAAAACTCCAACGGAAGAAATTATTGCGGCACAAAAGGCAATTGCGAAAGTGAATATCAGCCGCAACAAAGAAAATACAGATGCATTGATGAATTCAAACAGCAAAATGATCAATAAAATTTCTGATTTTGAGGAAATGATTATCTCGAATAATGATAAGCTTTTACAGCAGCAGCGTCTTATCATTGATCAGGCAAATAAAGAGATTCTGATGAAACAGCAGGAAGCAATGGCGAGAATGCGGGAATTAGAATTATCTGTTAAAAATCAAATTCTTCAATCGGTTGGTATGGCTGCGCAATCTAAGAAAGATTTTGAGTCGACATCAAGCCTTGTTAAAGACGAACCGTCATTTGGCGGGTTTGACGATGCGGATAATCTGAATATGTCATTGGATTTTAATGATGAAATTATGATTAATGATGTAGATGTATCAGAGAATATCGGAGAAAGTGAACCGGAGATAGGAGTATTTGAAGATGAAGAGCCGGTTATAGATTTAGAGGATGAATTGGTTTTAGATTCGGAAGATGATTTAATGGCGGGATTAGAAGATGATCCGTCTGCGATTTTATTTAGTGATGCAGATATAGACAATGAGAATGTATCAACGGAAGCACAGGAAACAGGAGCGCTAAAAGAAGCGGAAAAAGCAGAAAAAGCAGAGGAAATAAAAGAGGCGGAAGTAGTACAGGAAACAGAGGAAGTAAAAGAGGCGGAGGCTATACAAGAAGCAGAGGAGATAGAAAAAACGGAGGAGCCTGCACAGCAGGTTAAGGCTCCTGAATTGGATTTATCAGATCCGAATAAAGTTATGTCGCCGGATGATATTGCCGCTTTACTTGCAAGTATGTAGATTTAATTTTTATAACGGGTCACAGAACTGACCTGTTATAATTTAAAAAAATAGTAACAGGTCGGCCGGCTATTCTATCAGCTATGGATGAACTGTTAAAAAAATATAAAAAATTATAAAAAAAAGCTTGCTTTTTTTTAATAGATATATTATAATTATTCTTGCGTTGATAAAGAAGCGCCGCTAGCTCAGCTGGCAGAGCACCTGACTCTTAATCAGGGTGTCCAGGGTTCGAACCCCTGGCGGCGCATTTTAAAGCACTGTTTTTATGACATTAGGGTCATGGGGGCGGTGTTTTTTTATATCATAGGAAAGACCTTGTTGCTGTGAAGTGAACTTTTGTCTACTATAATATTTATTTCATTTTTAAACATTTGTTTATTTCTTTTAATGAATTTCCAAAGCTGCATAATTTTCGATGAAGCTTTGGTTTTTTATATAATATAAGGATAATTTTTTTACTTATATTCATAACAGGTATACTCGGTCTTTTTTCTATTATATTCTATTATATTCATGCAAATGGAAGGATATGATAAAATTGTTACTGTTTACGGCCCGGTGGCCGCTTATAACAATATTATTATCAATGTAATACTAAGTTTACAATATTACAATTTTCTATTATAGTATAAGTAACAATAAATTGCTTAAAGCAAGAAGGAGGTAGAAGCGTTTGCTTCAATAATTTATGTTAAATGAAATTCAGATCGGACCGGTTACAATATATCTATATGGATTAATGATGGGAATTGGGTTTATCAGTGCATATTTTGTCAGTGATTACCGTGCAAAGAAAAAAGGGCTTGATACGGATGTATTATTTGGAATTTTTTGGTGTTCGGTTGTGGGAGGATTGGTCGGCGCCAGAGTTCTTTATTATATTGTTGAATTACCAAGTATCATAAAAAATCCGTCGATTCTGTGGGATTTTGAATTTGGTTATGTTGTGTATGGAGGAATTATCGGAGGTGTGCTGGTAAGTTATATTTATTGCAAAAAAAAGAAAGTACATTTTATGGAATACTTTGATTTGGTAATGCCTCAGGTTGCGCTGGCGCAGGGGTTTGGCCGAATCGGTTGCTTTCTTGCAGGCTGCTGTTATGGAAGGGAAACCAAGCTGCCGATAGGCATTGTATTTGAAAATTCTAAGATAGCTCCAAATGGCGTAAAATTAATGCCGACTCAGCTTTTATCGAGTGCGGGAGATTTTTTGTTTGCGTTTCTTTTGATGGCGTATGCACGGAAAAAGCGTAAGGATGGAAAAGTAGCGGCATTGTATTTGTTTTTATATAGTATTGGACGGTTTTTGATAGAATTTTTACGGAATGATTATAGAGGAAGTATCGGATTTTTATCGACCTCGCAGATCATATCTGTTTTCATATTTTTGCTTGGTATATTTATATATGTATTCAGCGAAAAAGGGAAGTTTGAAAAAAGGGAGCCGTTTAACGTTGCGTAATGTGGATAAAGGGGAGAGAATTGTTATTTCTTGTGGAATGCTTGCCGATGAGCTAAAAAGCGTATATGAGCAGACAAATTCAAGTCTGCACGTTATCTGGATTCGAAGAGGAATGCATAATTTTCCTGCAGATTTGAAAAAAACTCTTCAGCGGTTAATCAATGAAAATCAAGATAAGGAAGCAATTTTGCTTACTTTTGGATTATGTGGAAACAGTACCCTTGGAATCACCAGTGAACATACAAAACTGGTGATTCCCCGTTTTCATGACTGTATCCATCAGCTTCTCCTTGATAATAGCAGAAATCAGAATACTTCTTTAGAGAAAAATCAAGTAAGCGTTGGGCATTACTATTTAACCAGGGGATGGACTTTAGATAGAGAGGAGATTTACCAGCAGTCGCGTTTTATTTTGCAAAAATATGGGGAGAATATGGGAAGAGAAATTTTAGGGAAGCTCTATGAAAATTATGATGAAATTAATGTGATTGATACAGGAGCCTATTCTTTGGAAAACGTAGAAGAACATGCCAAGAAATGCGGCAGTCTATTAAATAAGAATGTAAAAACAATTCCCGGTTCCACGATAATCTTAAAAAAACTTCTTACCGGGAACTGGGATGAAGATTTTATTGTACTAAATCCAAAAGAGATTCTGTGCAGAGCACATTTTTATTCCCGCGGGCAATGAGCCAAGCAGCCGCGCTAAGTGCCCTGCGGGTAAAGTGCCCTGCGGGTATGCGCGGATATTTGACTAAAGGTCCGGTTATCTTGAGATAATCATTTTACAGATAGGATTTCCATGGGACGAAAATTTCTCCTCGTATTCCGTCATGATATTCCCTTCGTTCATTTTTTCGTCGTGATGCAGATCGTAGGTGTAAGCATTTACAGTCCATCCAAAAGCCTTTGTCTCCTCCAGAGAAAAATCAAATAGAGGACGATTATCCGTTTTAAATTCGAGGCGTCCTCCTTTTTTTAAAACCTTGTCATAACGTTTTAAATATTCCCCGGAGGTAAGTCTGCGCTTCGCATGGCGGTCTTTTGGCCATGGATCGGAGAAATTCAGATAAATGTAATCGAGTTCTCCTTCCTCAAAGATTTCAGGTAAGACCTCCGCGTTGATGCAAAGAAAACGAATATTTGGAAGAGGGTGTTCCTCCATTTTTTGTAAGGCACGGTAAAGAACACTGCCATAACGTTCCACACCCAGATAATTTATATCAGGATGTAAAGCTGCGAGCTCCATCAGAAATTTTCCTTTTCCCATTCCAATTTCCATTACAAGCGGATTTTCATTTCCGAAAAGATTTTTCCACTCTCCTTTATGCTCTGTGTAATCTAAAACGCAATATTCGCTTTCTGCAATGGCATTTGCAGCAGCCGGTATGTTTCTAAGTCTCATAATAACCTCCGAAATCATTTTTCATTCATTTTACAATAAAAATTAAAGATTGAAAAGATTTCTTTTGAAAAGTATTGCACGATAATTATCTAAAGTCTATACTAGAGATATTAGAGTGCTATTCCCGCGAGCAATGAGCCAAGCAGCCGCGCTAAGTGCCCTGCGGGGTATTTGACTTACCTTAGAATACAGGAGAAAAATATGAGGAATAAAATAAAATATAGAAAAATGGCTTTGGCAATTATATGTGCCGTAAGTTCACTTTTTATAGACGGAATCAATCTGAAAGCGGCAGAATACTGGCCGGACGGACCTGAAACGGAGTCACCCTGCATTATTGTTATGGAGGAAGAAACGGGTACGATTTTATACGAAAAAAATTGCCATGAGCAGCACTATCCGGCCAGTATTACAAAGTTTATGACAGCGATGCTGGCTCTTGATAATTCCAGTCTGGATGAAGTAGTAACCTTTTCGGAAAATGCAGTATATAAGACAGAGGGTTCAAGTATTTGGCGTGATGTGGGCGAACAAATGACGATGGAGCAGTGTTTGTATGCTTTGCTGCTTGCATCTTCCAATGACTGCGGTTATGCGATAGCCGAGCATATTTCGGGCACCATGGAAAAATTTGTGGATCAGATGAATGAAAAAGCGACAGAGTTGGGATGTAAAGATACGCATTTTATGAATCCCCATGGTTTGACGGATCCTGATCATTATACGACATGTTATGATATGGCGCTGATAGCCAGAGAAGCATACAAAAATGAAAAGTTTCGGATGATCATAGGAACGGCACGATATACGATTCCGCCCACAAACAAGCATGATGAGGAGACGCCGCTGCAAAACCACAATGAAATGCTCTATCCGTTTCGGACACTTGGAGAATACAGATATGAGTATTGTACGGGAGGGAAAACCGGATATACGCAGGCCGCGAACAGTACGCTTGTCACATATGCGGAAAAGGACGGGATGACACTGATTTGTGTCATTATGAATGCGATATCACCGTCACAGTGGAAGGATTCTATCAATCTGTATAATTATTGCTTTGATAATTTTCAGGTATTGAATGTGTTAGACCATGAGAAGCGTTTTTCAGATGATAATGAGAATAAAAACGCCGACAATTTGAATATAAACGAGCCTTTTGCGGAATTGGACAAGGACGGAATAATTGTGCTTCCCAAGACGGCTGAGTTCACAGAAGCAACGCCTGAAATCAGCTATGAGAATGCGAAAGAAAATGTAATTGCGACTCTGAAATATACCTTTGCCGGGCATGAAGTAGGACAAGCGGATATTGTCACCACAGGAGCAAAAATAGAGGGATTTGCGTTTCGCAGCCGTTTAAATGAAAATGATACGGAAAGTCTTTCTGAAGGAAATAACAAAGGTTTTCATTTGAACATTGGAAAAATAATTCTTATAATATTAGGAATTTTGGCGCTTGGAGTAATTGTTTATCTGATAAAAATATTCGCGGATAATTTTTATATTATAAAACACAGGTTTTTTGGAAACAGGGAGAATAAAAAGAAGTATCTGACAATCAAAGATACCAGAAAACACAGGCGCAGAAAGAGGTTTGGACGGCGTTAGAATAATTTATATAAAAACGACAATATTACAGTAAAATATTGTCGTTTTTTGAATTTTGGGACATTGAAATTTAAAAGTTATTTTTTCTGAAAATATATTATAATATATAAATAATTCTGAAATTAATGCGGTAGTATCGAATTTAGAATAGACAATAGTTCTGTTTTATTTTGCGTATAAATAATGAGCCCGTTATTTGTTTCTATAATAGTATCAAATTTTCCCTCAAAAGTAGAAGAAGAGGCAATTAAATGTGTCAGATATGACCGGACAGAAGGATTTGCCCTTAATAATATTGGTTGTGACAAAGATAAGTCTGATACACAAGCAGCTCCGGCTTTGAGAAGATGTTTGATTTCTTTTTCTTCTTCAAGCTGCTTGGAGGTTTTATTGACAATATAATATCCTCGCTCATCTCTTGGCATATCCATTGCTTTAATGGCGCGCTGAACCTGCTTTGTCAATGCGTCAGAGGGAGGATATAGAGATTGAAAAAAGGACATAAAATCGGACGGATGCTTAAAATGTTCATTACATCCTCTTTCTGAAGCTTCGGTAACAAGGATTCGTTTGATAATCTTTTCGCATTCTTCACGAGAAGGATTCTTTCTGATTCGCCGTTCCATAATTTTTCTCCATATGTTTGTCGTTTTAAAATATTAAGACATTAAAATCTACTTTTTGTTATATTATAAGACACAAATTTTGTCGCCGCAATTAGAAATTTGTCAATAATTCTTTGATAATGGCTATTATTGTATAAATTAGCATATATTAAAATTGACAAGTGGCAAAAAATAGTTTTATACTTAATGTGAAACATGGGATAAATCATGTAAGATTTTTTCTGTGGGAGGATGAAAAATGAATAGTGCAAAAAAAGAACAGATTCTGCCTGGAATTGAAAGATTGATGGAGGAAAACGGAGGAATCGTAAAAGCATCGCAGCTTTATCCTTTGGGGTTATCATACCGCGGCATTCAGGAGCTTGTTGCGGACGGTACGCTAGATCATGTAAAGAGCGGTTATTATAGTATGAACTATAAGGAAAAATCGGAAGAAGAAATTATTTACGGATTGTTTCCGGATGCGATTCTTACAATGGATACAGCGCTTTACTATTATAGCTATATCAGCCAGCGTCCTTTTGCATGGAGTTTTGCGGTCAGCAAAAACACCTCAAAATCCAGATTCAAAATAGAATATCCTCTAATTCATCCATATTATACAGAGCCTGAGGTTTTAAAGCTCGGAGTGAATAAAATAAAATTTGGGCAGAAAATCATCCACATTTACGATAAAGAACGCTTAATTTGCGAGTGTTTGAAATACGAAGATCGCTTAGAACATGATACGATGAAGGCTGCTCTGATGAAGTACATAAAGGAGCCCAAAAAGGACATCGCTAAATTAATGATGTACGCAAGAGAACGCAAGGTAGTTTTAAAGGTACAAAACAGAATCGGGGTGTGGTTATGATGGCACACTGCTTATTAAATGAGACGGCAATAAAAATAAAAAG